>JAISET010000062.1 GCA_031264015.1 Deltaproteobacteria bacterium
GTCTTCAGGACTTTCCTTGGTTCTGAACGACTCGCCTGACGCCGTCCAAAGTGTCGCCTTCCGCTCTTTCCGACGGCGCCGGCAATCCAATTGGTTCCTTCGGCGCCCGACGCCCGGCCTGACTTCCGCCACCAGCGCCTCCCCGCGACCCCCGCGGTCGGGCCCGCGGCCGGCCGAGGCGGGACACGGCCCGCGCCCGATGCGGGTCGCCGCCCCTTCCGTCGGAGGGGCTTGCCTCTTTGCTAGTCGCCGGACGTTGGCGGCAATAACGACTTGTTCATGCGACCGGCCGCCTCGCGCGGCCCGAACACTATAATTGTCGCCAAGCGCCAGATCGTTGGCTTAAGCCGGCCGGGCGTCAAAAACAGCGGCGGGAGGGGGCGGGAACATATCGGGCGGCCCTTATTGTCGGCGGACCAGTCCGGTCGCGGCGTCGCCAAAAGCTTCGAATCGACGGCGGGGCGCCCGCCCTCGATTCCGACGCGGCTCACGCGTTCGCGTCCGAAAAAAAAGTCTTCCCGAGCCGGAGAAAAAAAGCCTTCCCGGGAGGAAAAACAAGCCGCGCCGGGAGGAAAAACAAGCCGTCCCGGGAAAAAATCGGCTTTCCCCTCCCCGGGGGCGGCTCGGACGGACAGTCCGGGCCCGGCTGTCTTCCGGGCTCAGTGGATCTTTCTGGGGGAGAACAAGTCGTGGTGGGCGACAAAGACGTCCGTCAGGTCGGGGTCGAAGGCCGAGCCCCGGCCGGCCCGGATGATGTCCACGGCGGAGTCGTGGGCCAGGGCGGGCCTGTAGACGCGGTCCTCCACCAGGGCGTCGTAGACGTCGGCCACGGCCATGATGCGGCTGCACAGGGGGATGCGGTCGCCGGCCAGGCCCTCGGGGTAGCCGCCGCCGTCGTATTTCTCGTGGTGGCTCAGGGCGATCTTCTTGGCGTAGACCAGATAGAGCTGGGTGGGGGCCCTCCGGAACATGTGCTCGATGATGTCCGCCCCGACGGTGGTGTGGGTCTTCATGACCTCGTACTCGTCCTCGGCGAAGCGGCCCTCCTTCAGAAGTATGTGGTCGGAGATGCCCACCTTGCCGATGTCGTGCAGCGGGGCCGCCCTGGCCATCAGCTCCAGCTCCCGGCGGCTGAGACTCCCGGCGAAGAGGCCCTTGTCCAGGGCGAGGCCCCCCAGGAGGGCCACGTACTTTTTGGTCCGCTGGACGTGGCCCCCGGTGTCGCCGTCCCGGCACTCGATCAGGCCCGAGAAGGAGCTGACCAGGCTGTCCTCCAGCTCGCGAACCGTCTCCTCGAGGAGGCTGTTGTAGCGGGCCATGCGCAGGTGCAGGTTGATGCGGTGCAGAAGGATGTCGCGTCTGAAAGGCTTGGTGACAAAGTCCTTGGCCCCGGAGTCGAGGGCCCTGAGCTCCGTCTCCGGGTCGTGGCTGGCCGTCAGATAGATGACCGGCACCCGGCTCAAGGCGGCGTTGTCCCTCAGGCGCCCCATGGTCTCGAAGCCGTCCATGCCGGGCATGTCGACGTCCAAAAGAATCAGATCCGGCGGCTTCTTGGCGGCCATGAGGAGGGCCTGGGGACCGCTCTTGGCCAGCATGACCTCGTGCCCGTCGCTGATCTGCGCCCCGATGTAGGCCAGGTTGGACAGGTTGTCGTCCACGACCAGGATCCTGGGCGGCTGGTTTCGCTCCGCTGTCATGCCGGTGGTCATCGTCTCGGTGTCCTTGAGGCTCGGAAAATATCCCCCCGGCGAAAAAACCGGCGGGCGCGTCCGCCCCGACGACCGCTGGCCGGCCGGACGCCGGGGGCGAAAAAAAACACCCGTAAAAATACCTTCGCCCCCCCGCGGGGAGGGGCGCAGTCCGTGAAAATTGAGGCGCCCCGTCCGTCGACAAACACCCGGGGCCGGGCGGGCCGCGGGCCTGGAAAACAGGAGGCCTCAAAGACTCTTCAGCTCAGAGGCACAGCTCCCTGGCCAGCCGCTCGGTGATGCTGTCGTACTCGAGGTTGTCGGTCTGCTCCCTGAGCCAGCCGACCAGCTCGCCGCCGCTCTCGTAGCGCCTGCCCTCGAGGCTGGCCACCAGCTCCGCGAGACCGGCCAGGTCGTAGTTGCTGGAGGCCTTGTAGATCCTGACCAGGGTCTCCAGGGGCGGGGAGTCCTCGAAGCCGGCCCCGTCCTCGTCGCCCTCGTAGCCGAAGTCGTCCTCCTCCGTCTCCTCGGCGGCGCCGCGGACCTCCCTGAGCTTCTCGACGAAGACGCCCAGGTCGTCGACCAGTCTGGCCGCCTTGTCGACGAAGATCCGGTGCCCGGCCAGGGCCGCCTCCAGGTCCCCGGCCTTGGCGGCCCGCTCCTGGCGCTCGGCCAGCTCGCCGACCTCCCGGGCCCCGATGTTGTAGCAGGAGCCCTTGACGCCGTGGACGGCCACCCCGTAGTCCCTGAGGCCGCCCGGGGGCGGGCCCGAGCCCATCTGGCCCAGGACTTTCGGGGTGAAGCGGACGAAGGCGTCGAGGACCTCCAGAAACAGCCCGGCGTCGCCCCCGAGCCTCCCCAGGCCCTCGGCCAGGTCGACGCCCTCCATCTCGTAGCCGCGGACGAAGCCGGCCGCCGGGTCGGCGTCCTCCTCCTCCCGGGGGCCGTCCCCCTCGGGCTCCGGCTCCGGCTCCGGCACCAGGAACTTGTGGGACTCGAAGCGCCTCTCCTCCTTGGCCACCAGGAAGCTGCCGGCGGGGGCCGGCCCTCCGCCCGGGCCGGGGGCCCGCCCGTCGCCGGCCGCGGACGGCCCGCCCGGGCCGGGGCGCTCGTCGGCCCTGACGGCCTGGGACTGCCTGACGTGCTTGGACTTGGGGATCCATTTGAAGAGGACGCTCTCGAGCTTCTGGGGGTCGATGGGCTTGGAGAGAAAGTCGTTCATGCCGCCGGCCAGAAACATCTCCCTGACCCCGGAGATGGCGTTGGCGGTCAGGGCGACGATGGGCACGTCCTGGCCCCCGGGCAGGGCCCTGATGGCGGCGGCCGCCTCCAGCCCGTCCATGCCGGGCATCATGTGGTCCATGAAGACGACGTCGTAATTGTTCCTGCCGACCAGCTCCACCGACTCCTCCCCCGACTCGCAGGTGTCCACCGCGACGCCGTAGGGGGCCATGAGGCCGGCGGCGACCTTGAGGTTGGTGACGATGTCGTCCACCACCAGCACCCGGGCCCCGGGGGCGGTGACGCGGGACATGGCCCGGCCCCGCCCGCCCGGCCGGGCGGCGGGCTCCTGGTCGTTGAGGATGGCGGCCAGGGGCAGGCCGAAGACCGGCATGAAGACGGCGCTGTGGCTGCCCCGGCCCAAAACGTCCGTCCGCTCGGCCATGAGGACCAGCCTGGCCGGGGCCCCGCCAGGAGGGGAGGCGGCGGAGGAGAGCATGTGCCGGGCCTGGTCGTAGAACGAGGCCGGGACGAGGATGTGGTTGTAGACGCCCGAGGACAGCTCGTCGCTGAAGCTGACCGGGTCGTCCGTCAGGACCACCCGCCCGAGGCCCAGGCCCCCCAGGGCGCCGCCCAGCATCTCGGCGTGCAGCGGCCGGGGCTCGTAGGCCAGAACGAGCTTGGAGGCCGCGTCGTTGACCCTGACGTAGGGCTCGTCCCCGGAGACGGTCTGGGGGATGACGGCGGTGAACAGGCTCCCCTCGCCGTAGACGCTCTCGGCCCTGACCTCGCCCTTCATGAGCCGGGCCAGGTTCCTGGTGATGGCCAGGCCCAGCCCCGTGCCCTCTATCCCCTTGTTGGCCACCTTGTCGAACTGGGTGAAGTCGGCGAAGAGCTCCCGGACGTTCTCGGGCTTGATGCCGATGCCGGTGTCCTCGACCTCGAAGGTCAAAACGCACCTGGGGCCCTCGACGGAGGCGGAGACGGAAAGGGTCACGCGGCCATTTTTGGTGTACTTGACGGCGTTGGAGAGGATGTTCAAAAGAATCTGGCGGATGCGCACCTCGTCGCCCCGCAGCTTGCCGGGCGTGCCCGGGTCCACCCGGACGAAGAAGTCGATGGGCTTGTCGGTGATCCTGGTGCGGATGATGCCGACCACGTCCTGGATGAGCGAGCTGAACAGATAGTCCGTCTCGACGATCTCGAGCCTGCCGGACTCGATCTTGGTGAAGTCGAGGATGTCGTTGATGATGGCGAGCAGGCTGCCGCCGGCGCTCTTGATGCTCTGGATCATCTCGGCGGCCTGGGGGGAGACCTCCTCGCGCAGGGCCAGCTCGGCCATGCCGATGATGGCGTTCATGGGGGTGCGGATCTCGTGGCTCATGTTGGCCAGAAACGAGCTCTTGGTCTTGTTGGCCTTCTCGGCCTGCTCCTTGGCCCGGGTCACCTCGGAGATGTCGTGGCAGATGACCACCACCCCGGCGCCCGCGCCCCCCGCCTGGTCGAGCATGGGGTTGATGTGGATCTCGTAGTTGAGCTCGGGCCCCGGCCGCGGGCAGAACTTGTTGGCCCAGTCGGTGCTGACCAGGGCGCACATGCTGCCCGCCCCGTCCAGGGCCATCTCGCAGATCTCCTGGATGACCTCTGTGTCGGGCCCGGGGAAGACCTCGGAGAAGACCAGCCCCGGCAGGACCGAGCCGTCGGCGATGCCCGCCTGCCTGATGAAGGTCTCGGTCGTGTAGACGAAACGGCAGCGGCCGTCCAGCATGATCATCAGGTCGGGACTGTTTTGCAGCAGCAGATTAAAGTAGCTGCCCTTGGTCGCCAGGTCGGAGTCATGGCCCCCCGGGCATGGCGGCCCCGGGCGCCCCGGGCCGACGGGGTCCGCCGACGGCAGGCCCCTGGGCGGCTGCTCGGCCGGCTCGAACATGGCCTGGCCCTCGGTCAGGAGCTTGTCGATCTCGTCCTCGTCCACCGGGACGCAGACCCGCCCCACGGGGACCGGACGGCCGGCCGCCTCCTCCTTGTCAGGGATCCCGGGGTCCTCCCCCGGGCTGGTGATGTCTTCTGGCAAATCCGCCCCCCGTGAGCGCCAAACGAACGATCGAAAAAGACCCGGCCGGCGCGAGGCGCCCGAACCCCGGCGCCGCCCGTTCCAGGCGGGTCAAAAACAAAGCGAGGCAAGGCAGGGCAAGGCAAGGCAAGGCAAATCAAATCAAGGCAGGCCGAAACAAGCGCGTTGCAAAAACATCGCCGAATTAAACCAAAAACAACGAGAAACCCATAAAAACCAGCTGAAAATTAAGTCAAGACAACGACAAACCCAAAAAAATTAACGACAAGCCAGCGACAAACCAACAGGAAACCGACGCCGGGCACGGGCCGAAAAAGGGAAGAATAACGGGAGACAGCCGACAAGTCACGGCGAAACCTCGTTAAATTTCCAAAACGCCCCTTTTCAACGACCCCGAGGCACGCGGGCCCCGACGGGCCGCGCCGCAAAAGCGTTTTCCCGGCGGGCCGGAGTCTCGTCGTTCGGCCGGGCGTCGGGCGTGAAGAATTTTTTCAATTATACCACGCCCGGGCAAAAATTGCATATGAAATTTGCCCCGTTCCGGCCTCCCGCCCCCGCCGGACAACGGACGGACGAACGAACAGTCGGGCGGACGGACGGACGGGAAAGAAAAATCGGCCCGGCCCGGCCGGACGCCGCCGACGGTCCGGAGCTAAAAATACCATAAGCTTAAGTTGAAACAAAATGTGTCCTCATCCTCTGACAGACACTTTGAACTTGGAGTCGCTAAAAAGTCAGATCAACCAAATTGTTAGTTTCCTTGGCAAATGATGTCAGCATAACAGACAGGCGCGTGTTTGTTTTGATTGAAATAAATTATAGTCTTATTTGTCTTCGCCATGTCTGTATGATATTATTTGACGGCCGGGACTGATATTTAGCCAGGGACTAGGCTGAATTTTTAGTCCTATTAGGCCACCGGCTTGGCAATTGGAGCCTAAGCCGGGCTGTGTGGGCGGATGTTTATATTTTAGCCTAAGTATGGCGCTGAAATTATCACAACCATATATTACGATCGTAAATCCCACCCTTGATGAAAAATAAATTTTAATTCCATGGCAATTCAAGGAAAAAGCCTGTTTTTTTACTTGCATCGCCTCCCGAGTTATGTTATAAATGTTTTTGTGGGCACAAGATAGATCCTCGACGGTCACAAAAAACTCTCGTCAGCCCCAAAAAAACAACGTCCTACAGTCCGACCGAGGCAAAATTAGCCGCCGCCCGGCCAGTTTGGAGAAAAACCTCCAAACCCCGGGACGGGATTTTTTTTGACTCCGGCGCTTCTTGTGGTAATGGAGTGAAACTTTTCCACTTCTTGCTGGCTAATTATGTTACAAGACAAACTAAAGAAAACCTCTAGTTTAACTAGAAAAGATTCAGGGTAAATCTAGCTGTTTTAAATCATCCGTCCGACCGGGCCGTCCGGCGGCCGACTCCCCCGTCGCCGCCCGACCCCTCCCCCCGCCCGGGACGCGCCTTTAACCGGCGGCCGCGGGGAGATAAAATGGAATCGGGAGACAAGCGGGGCGCCCGGGCGGGACCAGTCCGGCCGGGGCGGTCGGCGGCTTGTTTTCGCGGCGTCAGGACGGGGGCCCGGGAAGTCTCGGGCCCGATTCTCCCCCCGGTCTCGGCCGGGGGCCTGCGTGGGTTGCTTTTATGACGACAAACCGTGCGTTGGAAGTCTACCGCTACCACCTGACACCGGGCAACCTCTTCTCCTGCGCGGAGCAGGCCATGGTCTCCGCCGTGCTGGGGACCTGCGTGGCCGTCTGCCTCCACGACCGGAGGCTGAAGATCGGCGGCATGAACCATTTCCTCTACCCCAAGAGCGGCTTCTTCGGCTCCGTCTCCAACGAGTACGGCGACGTGGCCATCCCGGCTTTGATCAACAAGCTCAGACGGCTGGGGAGCCGGGTCGAGGACCTGGAGGCCCAGATCTTCGGCGGGGGCGAGACCTTCGGCGAAAGGTGGGGCAGCACCGGTGGCAAGAACGTTAAGATCGCCCGCAAGATCCTAAAGAAGAACGGCATCCAGGTCGTCTCCGAGGACGTCGGCGGGCTCAAGGGCCGGCGGCTCATCTTCCACACCGGCACCAACGAGGCCCTGGTCATGAAAACCCACCGCATCAGGCGGGGCGACTACTACCCCTACCGCCTGCGCCTGGGCATGTAGGAAAAAACAAGCTCCGGGGGCCGGGGCGGGGCGCGAGGCCGGACAAGCCGTCCCGAAAATGATTACTTTTGAGACTTTTTGGTTTTTATTGAGACCTTTTGGTTTTTTGAGGCTTTTCTCTAATTTTTTTAGACTTTCCAAGACTTTTTCCAGGCCCGACGAGAAAATATTTTTATTTTTCCCCCCGCTTAAAATTTACAAAGGGGCGGACGCCATGCGGCGTTCGCCCCTTTTAATATTTCTTGACGGAATTTTTTTCGACCGTTCCTAATCTGACTTTTGCATTTTTTCTACTATAAACTATTTTTTTTAAATTTTATTTATGGAGCCTCAAGATTTGCTATTTGGTTTGCAGACTATCCGGCAAAGCGCCAGCGCGTGATTTATCTAGGCGGTCGCCCCAGCTTCCCTTTGGGTTTCTGACCTTGAGGATTGTCCGGCGAAGAACCAGCCTGTGATTTATCCTTAGGCGGGCGTCCTCGTTTTCTTTTAGGCTTTTGGTTCGAATAATTCTTTAAAGAACAACAACCTTCCGGTATGCTGAACCCGAACTCCTCGCAAATATTAACTTGCGCTCCTATAAATGGAGATATTCTTATTTTACCACCATGCTCTATGCAACGAATTGACCTCATCTCATCTAATATTTCCAGAGACGACGAAAATTTATTCTTAAGTTCAGTTGATTTCCAAATATGTCTCAAATACGAGCCCATGATGAGTGTCACAAACAGAATAAAGAGCCGCCCTGTTTTACCGTCTTCTGACCAATTTTGTTGTCTGTCAGCAACCATTTGATCTTTCATTTGTTGAAAGTTTTTTTCTTGCTCGTCCCGAATGCGGTATGTCTGAAGAGTTTTTTTGGCATCAAAGTCTACTCCATGAGTAATTATTGAAAAAAAACCTGAATGCTTCCTGCATTTATTAACCTTATTTTCATTTAATTTAAATGACACGATAACATTTTTTTCAGGATCTAGCACGACCTTAAAATAAAAAAAATCGCGCTTTAATGTATCTTGGTTCATAGCTGATTTCTTGCGGAAAAGATTATCAAGCTCATTTTTCTGGTTTTGTATAGATTGGTCTAGCGCCATTATTTCGTTACATCTACGAATAGGATCGAAATATAAGTTAACCACCAAGCGTGTAATGTGTTTTTGATGGTCAATATTATCTATATATCTATAATCAATATCATACTGTTTGTAATAAATTTCCAACTCAGAGTTAATTACCATTTCTTCAGGACTTATTCCAAATTCTTGGATGTCATTTATGATTTTTGCCACTTCCTTTTGCCCTATTTTGGCAAACATAATCAATGAGTAGTCACTATTGATCATCTTTTCTAAATTTGATATTGTTTCGTAACCACAATCTGTAATAAACATTAGATCTTTAAATCCAGCAAATTTTAAATCACTAAGAATAGTGTCTAAGCTACAATTATCAGCCATATTGCTAGGAAAAGTTCTATAATAGACTGGCATATAAGTCGATAGACTGTATACCACCACTTCATTAGTCTGTTCCAATTTAATATTTTCTTTGTTTTTCCCCCAATAGATGTCTGCGAGACTGTTTCCGAAAGCAGATCTGCTT
>JAISET010000101.1 GCA_031264015.1 Deltaproteobacteria bacterium
ACTCTCTTCGGGGCTTGTCGGAGGCGACGGTCGCCTTCAGGCAGTTTATCCCCGCCGCGCGGCTCGGGCGGAGGCGCATTGTCGCCTGGCTTGGCCGCGGAGCCTTTGTTGGAAAGGTCGGGGGAGGTTTGCGACCTCCCCCTCCCGGGCGGCTCCTTCTTGTCAGGCTCCCCGGCAGGCTCTTTCTTAGGGAGCATCTTCCCGGGCGCGCCTTCTTGTCAGACTCCCCGACAGGCTTTTTCTCGTAGGTGTCGGGATATATTGAATGTTACAGATGGAATTCATGTTAATTTTTAGTCCTTAATATACAAATGGATCAAATTTGCCGCTCATATGGTGGTAATTTTGAAAATTTGGCTCTGAACTACCAGCCTTTAATATGACTGGCTGACCCGGGACCTGGCATAATCCGGGCACCCCGGATTTAGAGCGGGGGTCCTATGAAATAGCGGCCTGAATGGTTGCATAATAATAACAATGCCGAAAAAAAAATTTCCGAGTAAAAATATTCAATATGCCGCAAGTGTCAAGGACGAGCGCCGACGGCCGCGGTTAGTCGGCCCGTCGGCGGCCGACCATATGGCGAACGGCTTTCCAGCCAAAAAAAAACTCCGGCACCCAAAAAGAATGTCGGAGTGAAAAATAACATGACGAGGGCGGGCCGGGGGTCAGCCGAACCTGCGGGTGCCCTTGGCGGCCTTGATTCTGGCCATGGAGCGGTTGAGTTTGACCTCCAGCTTGCGGATCTCGAGCTCGCCCTGCTCCCGGGACTCCGGGGTCTCGGCGATCTTGACCCTGAGCTGCTGGAGCCGGTCCAGGGCTTTCTTGTGGGCCCGCTCGGCGCGCTCGACGTCGATCTGGTCCGGGTACTCGCAGCTGTCGGCCATGACTGTGACCCTGGCCGGCAGGACCTCCACGAAGCCGGCGCTGACGAAGACCTCCCGGACGGTGTTGTCGGGGGAGCGGTACCACATGTTCCCGGGGTTGAGGTCGGTCAGAAAGGGCACGTGGCCCGGCAGGGCGGTGAAGTCTCCCTCCGACCCCCTGGCCCCCACGGCGACGACGGGCAGGTCGATGAAGAGCTTCTTGTCCGGGGAGACCACGGTCAGCGTGAAGGTTTTTTCGCTCATAATATTCCCAAAGTTAGTCGGCTCAAATAATTATAATTGTCGGCCGAGTCGTCATGCCGCCGGTCCGGCGTCGAATCAGGCGGCCTCCCTGGCCAGTCTCTCGGCCTTTTCCCGGACCTCCTCGATGCCGCCGACCATGTGGAAGGCCTGCTCGGGCAGGGCGTCGTGCTTGCCCTCCAGGATCTCCTTGAAGCCCCTGACGGTGTCCTCGACCTTGACGAACTTGCCGGGGGAGCTGGTGAAGGCCTCGGCGACGAAGAAGGGCTGGGAGAGGAAGCGCTGGATCTTTCTGGCGCGGGCCACGGTGATCTTGTCGTCCTCGGAAAGCTCCTCCATGCCCAGGATGGCGATGATGTCCTGGAGGTCCTTGTACTTCTGCAGGGTCTGCTGGACCAGGCGGGCGGTGTTGTAGTGGTCGAGGCCCAGGTAGTTGGCGTCGAGGATGCGGCTGGTGGAGTCCAGGGGGTCGACGGCGGGGTAGATGCCCAGCTCGGCGATCTGCCTGGAGAGGGTGACGGTCCCGTCGAGGTGCGAGAAGGTCGTGGCCGGGGCCGGGTCGGTCAGGTCGTCGGCGGGCACGTAGACGCACTGCACGGAGGTGATGGAGCCCCGGCTGGTGGAGGTGATGCGCTCCTGGAGCTCGCCCAGCTCGGTGGCCAGGGTGGGCTGGTAGCCGACGGCGGAGGGCATGCGGCCCAGAAGGGCGGAGACCTCGCTGCCGGCCTGGGTGAAGCGGTAGATGTTGTCGACGAAGAGCAGAACGTCCTGCCCCTCCTCGTCGCGGAAATACTCGGCCGCGGTGAGGGCGGTCAGGGCGACCCGGGCGCGGGCTCCCGGAGGCTCGGTCATCTGGCCGTAGACCAGGGCGGCCTTGTCGATGACGCCGCTCTCTTTCATCTCGTTGTAGAGGTCGGTGCCCTCCCTGGTGCGCTCGCCGACGCCGCCGAAGACGGAGATGCCGCCGTGGTGCATGGCGATGTTGTGGATCATTTCCATCATGATGACGGTCTTGCCCACGCCGGCGCCGCCGAAGAGGCCCATCTTGCCGCCCCGGGGGAAGGGGACCAGGAGGTCGATGACCTTGACCCCGGTCTCGAGGACGCGCACGGAGGTGTCCAGCTGGGTGAACAGGGGCGAGGGGCGGTGGATGGGGTAGTGCTTGTCGCTGACGATGTCGCCCAGGCCGTCCACGGGACGGCCCACGACGTTCAAAACCCGGCCCAGGGTGGCCTTGCCCACCGGCACGGCGATGGGCTGGCCGGAGTCCTTGACGGGCATGCCCCTGACCAGGCCGTCGGTGATGTCCATGGCGATGGTCCTGACGGTGTTGTCGCCCAGGTGCTGGGCCACCTCCAGGATCAGGTTGTCCGGCTTGTCGTCGATGGCGGGGTTGCTCAACAGGAGGGCGTTGAGGATCTGAGGCAGCTGGCCCTCCTGGAAGGCCACGTCCACGACCGGGCCGATGACCTGGATTATTTTGCCCTCGTTCATTTATATCCTCCGAAAACTGGTTTGGGACCCGCCCGACGGTCAGGCGCGGCTTATGGGGCGCCCCGCGTGGGAGCCGGTGTCATGAGCGTTGGAACAGTCAGACATTAAGGCGTCGAGGCATTGAAACATCGAAACGTCGAGACGTCGAGACGTCGAGACGTCGAGACATCGAGACATCGAGGCGTTAAAACATTAAACGTCAAAACGTCGGCCGCGGCCCGCGGGCCGCCGCCTGAAAACCTGAAAACAAGAAAACGGCCGTCCCCCGGAGGCCGGTCTCAGCCGTTCAGGGCCTCGGCGCCGTTGACGATGTCCAGGAGCTCGCTGGTGACGGAGGCCTGGCGGGCCTTGTTGTAGGCCATGGTCAGGCTGGAGATGATGTCCTTGCAGCTCTTGGAGGCGTTCTCCATGGCCTGCATCCTGGCGGCGTTCTCGCTGGTCACGGACTCGAGGAAGGCCCGGTAGACCATGATGGTGATGCTGCGGGGGATCAGGCGTCCCAGAAGCTCCTGGGGGCTGGGCTCGATCAGGTAGTCGAGCTCCTCCGAGGCCGAGAGCTCCTTAAGCTCCTCCTGGACCAGGGGCAGCATCTGCTCGACGGCGACCGCGTGCCTGGTCAGGGACTCGAACTTGGTGTAGCAGACAAACACCTCGCGGTAGGCGTCCTTGGAGAAGAGCTCGACGACCTCGTTGGTGACCATGCGGGCCGTCCCGTAGTCGAAGGAGCCGCCCTCGCCCCTGAGATCCTGGCGGATGAAGACGCGGCGGCGCTTGTAGTAGTCGCAGCCCTTGCGGCCGACCACGTAGAGCTCGGGCCTGAGGCCCTCCTCCCTGAGCTCGACGATCTTGGCGTCGAGCTTGCTGAAAACGTTGGTGTTGAAGCTGCCGCACAGCCCCCGGTCGGAGGTGAAGACCAGCACCAGGACCTTCTGGGACTCCGGGTTGGAGTGCAGAAGGGGGTGGCTCAGCTCCTTGCAGCGGCGGCCGATCTCGTCCATCAGGCGGGCGTGCTCGTCGGCGTAGAAGCGGAAGAGCTCCGCCCGGTTTTGCGTCGTCCGCAGCTTGGCCGCCGCGACCATGTTCATGGCCTTGGTCAGCTTCTGGGTCTGCCTCACGGCCCCGATGTGCCGTTTGATATCCTTGAGAGAGGCCATCTGAACCCCTGTCCCGCCAGCGCGGCTGTCTGGCGCGGCTGCCCGGCGCGCGGGGGAAAAATCCCCCCCGCCCCGGCCCGGCGCGGCCGGGCGCCGTTAGATTAAGTCGGCGCCGCACCATTCCGACCATGGGGAGGGCGGGCGGCGCCCCGGACCCTCCGCCGCCCCGGAGCCGGGGCCCAGGCCTGTCAGCCCGGGGAGTAGATCTTGGCGAACTCCTCGAGGGCGCCGCGCATCTTGGCGTCCAGCTCCGGGGAGATGTCCTTCTTGTCCTTGAGCTCGTCGAGGATCGCCTGGTGCTTGGTCTCGACGAACTCGAAGAGCTTGCGCTCGTAGTCGAGGACGGCCGAGACGGGGTGCTTGTCCAGAAACCCCCTGGTGCCGGCGTAGAGGATCATGACCTCCTTCTCGGCGGGCATGGGCTGGAACTGCGGCTGCTTCAGCAGCTCGACCATCCGCTGGCCGCGGTTGATCTGGTTGAGGGTGGCCTTGTCCAGGTCGGAGCCGAACTGGGCGAAGGACTCCAGCTCCCTGAACTGGGCCAGGTCCAGCCGCAGGGTGCCGGCCACCTTCTTCATGGCCTTGGTCTGGGCGGCGCCGCCGACCCGGGAGACCGAGATGCCCACGTTGATGGCGGGACGGACGCCCGAGAAGAAGAGGCTGGGCTCCAAAAAGACCTGGCCGTCGGTGATGGAGATGACGTTGGTGGGGATGAAGGCGGAGACGTCGCCGGCCTGGGTCTCGATGACCGGCAGGGCCGTCAGGCTGCCCGCGCCCAGGGCGTCGCTGAGCTTGGCCGCCCGCTCCAAAAGGCGCGAGTGGTTGTAGAAAATGTCGCCGGGATAGGCCTCGCGGCCCGGGGGGCGGCGCAGAAGCAGCGAGACCTCGCGGTAGGCCACCGCCTGCTTGGAGAGGTCGTCGTAGACGATCAGGGCGTGGCGTCCGCGGTCGCGGTAGTACTCGCCCATGGAGGCGCCGGCGTAGGGGGCGATGTACTGGAGGGGGGCCGGGTCGGAGGCGTTGGCCGCG
The DNA here is from genome assembly GCA_031264015.1 of Deltaproteobacteria bacterium. GTDB lineage: Bacteria > Desulfobacterota > Desulfarculia > Adiutricales > Adiutricaceae > JAIRNQ01. The sequence continues at coordinate 4,805 of JAISET010000101.1, forward strand.
ACCACGACGGTGTACTCCAGGGCCCCGTGCTTCTCGAGGTTGGCCACCACCTGGGCGACGGTCGACTTCTTCTGGCCGATGGCCACGTAGATGCAGACGACGTCGAGGCCCTTCTGGTTGATGATGGCGTCGACGCAGATGGCGGTCTTGCCGATCTGGCGGTCGCCGATGATCAGCTCCCTCTGCCCGCGGCCGATGGGGGTCATGGCGTCGATGGCCTTGACGCCCGTGTACATGGGCTCGTGGACCCCCTTGCGGGCGATGATGCCGGGGGCGACCACCTCGATGCGGGAGAACTCCTTGGCGTCGACGGGGCCCTTGCCGTCGATGGGGGTGCCCACCGAGTCGACCACGCGTCCCAGAAGGGCGTCGCCCACGGGGACCTGGGCGATCCTGCCGGTGCGCTTGACCAGGTCGCCCTCCTTGATGTGGGCCACGTCGCCCAGGACGGCCACGCCGACGTGCTCGGCCTCGAGGTTCAGGACCATGCCCAGGACGCCGCCGGGAAACTCCAGCAGCTCCATGGCCATGGCCTTTTCCACGCCGTAGACCGTGGCCACGCCGTCGCCGACGGACAGGACGGTGCCGACCTCGTCGAGCTCGACCTGGCGGCCGTAATCTTTGATTTGGGATTTGATGATTTGGCTAATCTCATCGGCTTTTATGGCCATAGAGCCTCCGAACTGGAACCCCCGGCGGGCGGGGGATGATTATATGCTGGCGGTCCGCGAGAGAAAACGGAAAGACGGGAAGACAAAAGACGGGCGGCGGGCGCCCGGCCGCGAAAAAATCCGGCCGGGTGGAAAAAACTCAGGCGGTCAGCAGGCTCCCGACCCGGTCGAGCTGGGTCCTCAGGGACGTGTCGACCACCAGGTCGCCCAGGCGGGCGACCAGGCCGCCGATGACCCCGGGGTCGACGACGACCTTGAGCTCGACCTTGGAGCCGGTCAGAATCGAGAGGGCGCCGCTGACGGCCGAGAGCTCGCCCTCGGCCAGGGGGGAGGCGCTGGTCACGGTGCCGCGCACCAGGCCGTCGAGCTCGTCGGCCAGCTCGCCGTAGGCCGCGACTATCCGCGGGAGGCAGGCGAAGCGGCCCTTTTTGTGGAGCAGCAGAAGAAAGTTGCCGACCAGGGGGTCGAGGTCGGACTTGGCGACCACCTCGGCCAGGGCCCGGCCCAGCACCTCCCGGGGATAGGCGGGGGAGCAGAGGGCGGCGAAGGCGCCGTCGGCCGCGGCGAGGCCGCGGTGAAAGCCGCCCAGCTGGGCGCCGAACTCGCGGTGCTTATGCTGGTCCCGTCCCAGGGAAAGGAGGGCCCGGGCGTATCTTTTGGCTAGTATTTCCCACATGGTCGCTCACCCTACTTTCTGGAGGGCAGCTTGATGACCTGGTCGACGAAGTCCATGGCCAGCCGCCAGCGGTCCTCGTCGGTCACCTGCTCCCGAAGCTGCTTTTCCGCGATGCTTTTGGCCAGGGCGCCCGCCTCCCGGACGAGGTCGCGCCTGGCCGCCTGGATCTCCACGGCGACGGCCGCCTCGGCCCTCCGGATGATGGTCTCGGCGGCGGCCTCGGCGCCGGCGATGATGCGGTCCCTCTCCCGGGCCCCCTCGCGCTCGTACTGTGTCAGGATGGCGCTTTTCTCCCGGCCGAGCTCGCTCAATTTGCGGCGCATGACCTGGGTCTGCTCCTCGAGGTTGCGGGACTGGGTCTCCAGATACTCCAGGGTCCGGCCGATGCCCTCGCGGCGGCCGCTGAAGAAGGCGGCCACGGGCCTGCGCAAAAAAAAGAAGAGCGCCAGGGCGAAGACGACGAAGTTGGCCGTCCGCCAGCCGAAGTCCTTCCACTGGGAGGCCGAGTAGCCCGGGGCGTCGTGGCCCGCGCCCTCCGAAGCCTCGCCCGCCTCATGGCCCGCGCCCTCGGCGGCGACATGGTCGGGGACGGCCTCCTGCGCCCGGACGACGGAGGGACCGAAGCCGAGGAGGGCCGGCAGCAGGACGAGGGCGCAGAGAGTGAAAATTTTGCTCATGAAAAATCCTTTGCCGCCCGGACCATTTGCCGCCCGGATCATTTGCCGCCCGGACCGGCGGCCCGCGCGCGCCGCTCCCGGACCGGGGGGGCGCGTTCGGCCCCGACGCGGGTCGCGCCGCCCCGGCGAGTTATCTTTTGACTGCCCTTGAGACGAAATTATAGTAAAAATAACCAGAAAAGGCAAGTAAAAAGTCGCGTCCTAACCCGAAAAAGACACAACCGGCAGCCCCGGCCGCCCCCGGCGCCCCAAACAAGAAGCCCCCGCGGAGGACGACCCGCCGGGGCCCGAAAAATTCGTCTTTTAATGCAGGGTCGTCCCGGGCGTCCGCCCCAAAAGCTTGTCGACCAGCCCGGCCGCCAGGGACTCGGCCTCGGCGCGCAGGCTGGCCCTGGCCTCGGCCACCTCGCCGGACATGGTCGCGCGGGCCTCGTCCAGGCGCCCGGCGGCCTTCTTCTGCGCCTCGGACAGGATCCGCAGCTCCCTGGCCCGGCCCTCCTCCTTCAGGGACTTGTGCAGCCCGACTCCCTCCTGCAGAACCTCGACCCGGAAGCGCTCCTGCTCGGCCTCGCCCTCGGCCAGCTGCTCCCTGGCCACGTCGGCGCCCATCTTCAGGGACTCGACCAGCTCCCGTCGGGAGGCCATGAGCTTCTTGAGGGGTTTGAAGAGGATCGTGTTCAGGACGAAAATCAGAATAAGGAAATTGGCTATCTGGACAAGAAGGGTCCAGTCGAACGACATGCTGACCATGAGTCGCACCTTTTTATATTTTCCTGAGGGGACGGCGACGCGGGACCGGGGAGCCGGCCGCCCGCCCTCGGCCAAAGGCCGGCGGGAGGCGAGCCGGACACAAAAATTATATGAATTATCCCGGCGCGTGTCAAGTCTCGACAAGCTTGAGACGCGCCCCGGGGGACCCGTCCGCGGGACCGGGGAGGCGGGGCGGACGGCCGCCCGGGCGGCCCCGGGAGGCGACATGACAGCCGCGACATCGCAAAGACAATCTTTAAATCCACTTCGGGCTCAATATAAATAATCCCGCGACCAAAGGCATAATTCCAACTTTCAAAGGAATCTAAAGCCGCGCCCCGTCCGGACCGTCTTCCGGCAGACCGGCCCTCCTCCCGAACCGGGCGGAAAAACGCGGCCGGCGCCCCCCGGGGACGCGGGCCCCCGGCGCCAAATCATGACCAAAGACGCCTGAAGTCGTCGAAAGACTTCCGCGGACCCGCGCCCCGGGACGGCCGCCGCGTCCGGCGGCGGCCGTCGCCGCCCGCTCACCTGGGCAGGCCGAAGTCGTAAAGCTCCCGCCACGAGACGACCCCGCCCGCGACGACCTTGTCGGCGGGGAGTTTGAAGACGGTGACGGTCCCGTCGCTGTTGACGATCTCGAAGCGGGCGGTCTTGCCCTCGTTGCCGCCGGTGACCACCAGGACGGCCGCCGAGGACTTGCCGGCGACCTTGGCGGCATGGTCGCTGACGACGGACCTGCCCGGGGGCTTGTTCGGGACGACCCGGTCCTGCATGGCGTTGGCGCTCCTAAATCCCCGGGAGGCGAAGTCCGGCCTGGGCAGCCCGGTGAAGGTGTCGAGGATATAGGCGTAGCTCGAGCCCACCGAGCCGCAGGCCACCGTCTCGGGCAGGAAGGTGGCCAGGGACATGACCGAGCCCTCGTTCCCGTAGGGGGCCACGGCCGGCTGCTCGACGACCATCTCGTAGCTGAGGCCGCGCCACCAGGTGCTCTTGCTGGCCAGGGCCAGGGCCGGGGAGGCGGCCTCCTCGCCGTCCACGTGGAGCTCGGTGTTGGTTTTCAGGGCCCTTTTGTAGCCGGGGGAGGTCCTGCCCATGATGACGGAGCGCAGCTTCTCGTAGGTGCCCACCGGGTTGTTCCCGCCGAGCACCAGGCCGCCCACGCTCCCGTCCGGCTTGAGCGCCCCCACGCCCGCGTCCTCGTAGACCAGCACGTTGGAGACGTCGACCAGGTCCCTGTGGTCGACCTGGGCGAAAGAGAGCCCGCCTTTGGAGTCGACCGGCTCCTTGACGCCGTAGAGGAAGTTGACGTGGTTGAGGCGGCACTCGGCCGTGTCGCCCGGGCCCTCGCAGAGCCGGCTGTCGGCGTTGGAGAAGTGGCGCCCGCTGCCGAAGAGGACCCAGAGGTTCCCGCTGGCGTCGTAGGTGGTGTTGACCGGGGCGGTCACCGGCTTCTCGGCCTGGAAGAACAGCTTGAAGTTCGACTGCCAGTCGCGCGCCGGGACCGGCTTGCCGGCGGCGTCGGCCATGTTCAGGCGCCAGACGGCCCCCTTGTCCAGATAGCCCTTGTTGGAGAAGCTGTCCGTCCCGGGGCAGAAGTCGGAGGGGACCCCGGCGTCCAGAAAGGGGTCGGCCTCGGTCTTGTCGGCGTAGCAGAGCAGGGCGTCGTCCGGGGCCGACTGGTTGAGGCTGAAGTAGGCCAGCTGGTTGGTCCAGGCCACCTTGTCGCCCGCCCCGGTCACCGCGGAGGGCGGCGGGGCCAGCACCTGGAGGCCCCCTATGAAGCTCCTGGGCACCCGGGAGTCGATGGTGACGACGGCGGAGTTGTCTTTCCCGGGCCCCGAGCTGGCGTCGAAGACGAACAGCTTGGCCGTCTGGTTGGAGTGGCCCCGGTAGGCCTGGCGGCCCCGGTCCCCGGCGGGCACCATGACTTTTTTGACCGGGTCGTAATCGTCGTAGGTGGGCCCGCTGGCCACCAGGGCGTACCATTTGTCGCCCAGGGCCCCGTTGCGGACCACCGTGGGCCGGGCCACGACCAGGCCCATCTGCGGGTGGCTGAAGCGCCACATCAGTTTCGGCGGCTTCTCGGGGTCGGTGACGTCGAGGGCGAACACCTCGGAGTACGAGTATTTGCCGCCGCCCAGCTCGATCGCCCGGCCGCCGAAGCGCAGGCTGCCCAGGAGGACCGTCCTCCACTCGGCCCCCTCCTTGATCTCGACCACCGTGGGGGTGAGGTCGAGGTAATAAGAGTGGGCGTAGTCCATGCGCGGGAGCCAGCCCAGGTGCGGCAGGATCGACTGGGGGATGAAGGCCCACATCTCCTTGCCCAGATAGCTCCTGCTGACGTCCCGGTATCCGTTCAGACTGTTCTTGAGAGACGCCTGGAAGCCCATGTTGACGGCGTGGAGCATGCCGTCGTTGGCGCCGACCAGGGCCAGGTGCCTGCGGGCCCCGTGTCTGGCCCTGAAGCGCGAGTAGCTGGGGTCGCCGTAGAGATAGTCGTAGTTGGAGAAGGGGGCGCCGACGATGACGGGCTGGGAGTTGACGACGTCCCCCAGGCGGCAGGTGACGGGGCCGCCGGGATTAAGGTCGTGCCACGGGGAGGCGGTCAGGCGCGGGCGCAGGCCCGGCTGGTCCCAGCCCAGGACGTACTCGACGAGCTTTTCGGCCTCGCCCTCGTCGGCGGCCAGGAGAAACGGCCTGAGCCTGCCGGCCAGCCGGGGCTCGAACAGGTGCTCGTCCCTGAGCTCGGTCGGCGCCCCCGGCGTCAGCTCCTCATGGTAGAAGTAGACCCTGCGCCTGTCGGAGGACAGGTCTGAGTACGGTCTCGGGGTGGTCACGTCGACGCGGGCGGAGGGCTTGGAGAGATTCCTGCCCAGGTTCCAGACCGTGCGCACGTCCTGGAGGGAGACGAACCGGGCCCTGGGCGGGGTCTTCTTGACCAGGTTGGCGCCGTTCTGGTCGGGGTAGACCAGGGCCATGGTCCCCAGGTCCGCCTTGTCTCTCGCGTCCGCGCAGTGCTTGAGATCGAGCCCGGCCGGATAGACGTAGGTCCGGCAGTCGACGAACTCCACGACGAAGTCGCCCTTGGACCCGCCGCCGGAGTCCCGGCCGCCGCGGGGGTCGCCGTCGAAGCCGCAGTCGAGGTCCAGCACGCCGTTTTGGTTGGTGTCCTCGCGCATGTTGCCCCAGGGGTCGACAAAGAGGGCGTAGACGCCGCCCAGCCAGGAGACCTCGGCCGTCAGGGGGTTTTTCCGCGAGGCGTGCGACGGCTGGTAGTAGGTGCGGACGGTCAGCCCGCCGCCCAAAACGGAGTTGACCGAGGCCGAGGTGGCGGTGCCCACCAGCGGGACGGCCATGATGCGCTCGAAGGCCTCGCCGAGCTTGTCCTTGAGCTGGGAGAGGTTGGCGGCGTAGAAATAATTGTCGGGAACGCCGTCGCCGCCTGGCCCGGGGAGGACGTCGTACTCCGGGGGGTCGGGGATCCCGTCGCGGTTGTGGTCGTCGAAGCCGCCGTATTTGGCCGCGAGCCAGAGGGGGTCGGGCAGATATCTGGGGCCGGCGACCCCGCCCCCCGCCGGCGGGAACCTGAACAGCCGGGTGGAGGTCAGGGGCAGCCTGGCGCTCCCGCACTCGGGCACGGCCTCGGAGTGGCGGGCTTGCTGCGCGTCCGTCAGGAACCCGGGCATCAGGGACCCGCCCTTGTTGCCGACGCCGTGGACGGGGAGGGCGCCCGCGCGGCCGGCGTTGGCGTTGTCGTCGTTTTTAAAGGTCCTGGGGTCCGTCTCGGCGGCGGCGAAGCTCATGGGCTCGTCGATGTTGGCCCGGCCGGCCCGGTAGCAGGTGGGCGGGGTGTTCAGCGGGTGGGCGATGCCCATCAGGCCGAACTGCTCCCCGCTGTTCCTGCGCGTCGGGCTGGCGGAGCCGAAGGCGTTGTTGACGGTCTGGGGGTCGCCGCCCATGTAGTTGTGCTCGTTCTGGATCTCGATGTAGGTCCCCCCGGCGTCCCCCAGCTCGCGGCCCGGGTTCTCGGCCGCGGACTGGGCGTAGTTGAGCCCGCCGTGCGTGTGGTAGCCGATGTTGACGGGCGCCGAGCGGTCGGAGCCGTCGATGGTCTCGTTGAGGGAGTAGACGAAGACGGCCGCCCCGACGGCCTCGTCGATCTCCTCGGGAACGGTCACCTTCTTGTAGATCCTGCCGGGCTCGCCGATGTACCCGTAGACGTCCATGACCTCCTCGTAGCCGATGTCGGCGAAGGGGCGGTCGACGAACAGGGAGTCTCTCTCGTCGTCGGCCACGTAGTCTATTTTGGCATGGTTGTCGTCATAAAGACGCGCCCCGGGCAGCCGGCGCATCGCCCGGGCCCTGGCCTGGCAGCCGCCGCCGTCGAGCTTCCTCCCGGCCCCGCAGACGTCCGGCATGGTCGCCCGGGCGTAGGACTGCATCAGGGCGGGGTCCAGGTCGAAATAAGTCGTCAGCTCGCCCGCGGGCCGGATGAAGGTCCCCGGGTACTGGCTCCAGCGCCTGGGCATGTAGGCGGCGACGCGGTAGTTTTTCGGCCGCTCGCCGGAGAGGACGTAGTTGGGCCTGCCGGCGTGGTCCCAGTTTTTGTAGACCCACTCCCGGCGGCGCTTGAACGGCGCCGCGGCGTAGCGGCCGTCGGGGAAGTCCATGAGGATCCTTTTGGCCATCAGGCGCTCCGGCCTCCCCCCGCAGCCGGAGATCCTGTCCTCCCGGGCGGCCCGGCCGCCGCAGGAGCCGGGGTTCTGAAGTTTGAAGCCGGCGGGCACGCGGCTTTTGTATTTCGGCTGGTTCAAAAAATCATAGGCGAACCCGCGCTCCTCCGCCGGGTTCGGGTGGCCCTCGTGGCCCTGCCAGTTCTCGCCGTAGCGGAAGCTCTGCCTGAGGCCCTGGGGCTCGCCCGTCTGGTCGACCCAGCAGTCCTCGCCATAACGGCATTCGCGGACCAGGTCGAAGTAGTAGCGGACGGGGGCGTCAAGCTGGTAGCCGTCCTGGCCGCCCCCCTCCAGGCCCCCGGTGAAGCCCATGAAGACGGCCCCGGAATAGACCCGGCCCAGGTCGTCCGCCCGCCACTGGATGACGCTCGAGGTGACGGGCCCCAGGAACTGGACGCCCGCGGGCTTGCCGCCGCCGTCGCGGCAGAACCTGGGGTCGCCGTCGCCGCGGCCGCAGGGGTGGGTGACGCTCATGGCCACGGGGCTGAAGGAGATGACCCGGCCGCGGCTCTCGAGCTTGATCTCCGGAAAGACGGAGGGCAGGGCCACGGCGTATGTCTTGACGTTGGCCCCCCCGTCCCCGAAGGCGTGGGTGTTGCCGTAATAGGCGGCGGCGGCCACCGCGTACGTCCCGAAGGTCTGCGGGGAGGCCGGGCAGAGGCCCCTGACGTCGGCGAGGTTGCCCAGCTTCCTGGGAACGCAGAGGTTGGTGTCCCCGGGGTCGGCGGGCTGGACCGAGACCTGGCCCCGGCTCTCGGCACCGGGGGCCCCGGTGTTGAGGTTGGCTATGTAGAAGCTCTCGCCCCCGATGCCCTCGATCTTGGTGATGGCGGCCAGATAGTCGCGCATGCTGAACGTCCGGCCCAGGCCCGCCGCGTTGGCGAACCTGTCAGGCTCGAAAAAGTTCAGGCCGAGGGCGCGGGGGGCCGGCGCGCCTTTCCTGAGACCGTGGGGGCTGCCCGGGATCATGTCCCCGTCATGGTCGGTGGTGGCGGAGCTCAAAATGAGAACGACCGGCTTGAGGCAGTCGCCCCCGCCGGCCGCCAGCGGCGAGATCCAGGCCTCGGCCCCCGGCGGGCCCAGCCGGGGGAGGTCCACCTGCTCGACGTCGCCGAGCACGCCCTCGGGCCAGTAGGAGTAAGGCGAGTTGCTGTTGTGGGCGAAGTACATCAGGGCGGCGTAGGCCATCTCGCCCAGGGGGTTGCCGAAGTTGCTCGGCGCGGGGTCGGCCCAGCCGGAGCGCCTGCTCCGGAGGGTCTCGTCGACTTTCTCGCGCCTGGCGTCCAGGGGCGGCAGCCTGGGCCCGGTCACCTCGACGATGCTGTCGAGCATCTTGAAAATGTTGTCGCGGGCGTCGCCCTTGAAGGTGCCGTCGGGGTTGATCTGGCCGCGGATCGAGGCCACGTTGTGCCGGATCCAGCCGGCGTCCCAGCGGTTGAGGTCGTTGAAGGCGCCGGTCATGAGGCCGAACAGGGCCTGGTCGAGCTCGGCGTATTTCTGCAGGAGGCCCGCGGGTTTGAAAAAGGCGCCGTAGCGCTGGCAGTAGTCGCCCTTCTCCAGCAGGTCGGAGCTCGGGACGTCGTCCTGCCTGCTGGGGGGCTGCCACTTGTCGACCACCCGGCGCCTGTCGACCAGGCGGTAGTAGTCGTAAACCTCCTTGCGGCTCAGCGGCTGGCAGGCCTGCACCACGACCTCGAAGTCGAAGACTTTGTGCCTCTCGGCGAAGGAGTTCAGCACGTAGGCCAGGGGGGTGTGCTGGTTGCGAAACTTGGGCACGTGGTAGGCGTTGAAGGACCTGAAGCCCTCGTGGTTGGTCACGTCCTCCTTCTGGCGCATGAACCAGATGCCGTCGATGATAAACATGCGGTTCATGGTCCGGCCGTAGCTGTGCAGGCGGCGGTAGTGGCCGCCCCAGCGGTCGGGGTTGACCGGGGTGTAGTTGGAGGAGTCGTAGTAGGGGGAGCCCTCGTTGTAGTCGAGCCAGAAATACTTGGTGAAGTCGTCGTAGCTCCAGACGCCGGCGTTCTCGGGGATCCACTCGACGGTCAGATACGTCTCCGCCGGCTTGTCCACCACCCTCTTGCCCCCGTAGAGGACCTGCCTCATGACGTCGATCCTGGAGCTGGTCAGCCAGTTGAGCCAGTTGCCGCTCCACATGTTCACCCGGCCGGAGACGGAGCCGGTGGCCTTGTTCTTGCCGCCGTGGTCCAGGGCGTCCCCGCCGGTGACCTTGTCGTTGCCGACGCACAGGCCCGTCGCCGACCTGGGCGCCCGGAAGCCCGGCCTGGCCAGAGACGGGTCGCCGTAGCCCGTCGCGATCTCCGTCGCCAGCCTGTTGGCGTCGGGGTGCCCGCCCGGCGCGTCGGCCTTGTCGGGCACGGCCGGGCCCAGGCGCACAAAGTGGCCCCTGGTGACGCCCGGCTTGAGGCCGCCCCAGTCCCCCGTCTTCGCGTAGTCCTTGCTGTCGTCGTTGTTGCGGTTTTCCTGGCTTTTAAGCATCGTGGTGTAGGTGTAGCAGGAATGGGGGTCGAAAATGCCGGTGTAGACCACGGCCGGGTTGAAGCCCACGTCCATGCGCCCGTCCCCGTCCACGTCGGCGGGGGCGGCGTAGGCCGGCGCGAACATGTCCATGTTCTTGCTGACGACCATCAGGACCGCCGGCTTGGTGGAGCCGACCAAAAGGGGCGGCTGGCTGTAATAGTCTTGGGCCCTGGGCGGGACGGCCGGAACCGCTCCCGCCTGGAGGAAAAAGCCGAGGGCCAGAAACGCGGCGGCGATATTTTTCAGCATGTGGTCTATTTTTCCTTTCGATGATGGTAAAGGACAATAAAATTAAGTTATTAAAATTACTTTAACAAATAGTATCACGATACTATAGTTACAAATATTATAACAAATATAAATTTAGTATCAAATAATATATTAACACTATTAAATTAAATAAAAACATATAAATTACTGTAATTCATACTTTTATAAAAATTAATATTATATATACAATTTTAAGCATATATAAATTAATTACCAATTTTATAATAATTATGAAACTTTTCAATAGATTTTTTAAATAATTTTAATCTTATCTTATAAAATAAATAGCTGTATTATAAATAGATATTTTTTTTATCAAAATATGCAACAAATGGATTTACTTTGTCTTTATCTTTCTTCCACCTTATATCAGACAATTAACAGTAAATATTTTTGCCTGTTTCCGAGAGCTTAGTCCCGGGCCGACGCCCTGACGAAAAGACGGCGGCGACGGCGGCGGCGACGGTGGCGATGATGATGATGATGACGGCGACGGAGGCGACGACTACGCCGGCAAGGGCGACGAATATGACGACGACGATGACGACGTTAATGACGACGACGGCAAAGGTCGCGATAATGACGGCGGCAAATAAGAGATAGTGGCGGTGGTGAAAAGGACGAAGAAGAAGAAAAGGAGATGTAAATTAACGCGGGGGCAAATGAGGAGGTGGAGACAGCCTCGACGACTTCGATAACGCGGCTAGCCGTCCGTAACGGCGCAAAAGTTACTTTTTAATGAAAAATATTAAAGAATAAATATTCTTAAATTTAAAAGTTTATCATCATGTTTATATTAACACGTCGCCAATATTAAAGAAAAATACAACCGCAAACTTTTAAACCACCGTCAATTTTTTTTCTCGACCATAACTTTTCCATCGGGGGAAATCACCGCCGACTATGAAGTTTGCGTTCAAACGCCTGACGCCGGACCAAACAAACCCGCCGCCCCCCCCGCCGAAAGTCCATGCGCGGAGCCCGGCGCGCGCTGTTTTCCTTGACATTAAGCGCATAAAATTATAAGCTTGCCAAAATGCCCACCTCGGGTAAGGAAGTTGGCGACCCGCCGGCCGCGGCCCTAACGTTCGGTCCGGACGGGGTGTTTTTGGAGGCCGGCGCCGGCGGGCGTTCGGCCGGACGTCGTCGCCGGGCGGAACGGCGACCCCTCACCCGACCACCCGGAGCCGTCATGCCAGATTCCAAAATTAGACAATCCTTCCTCGCCGGCAGCTGGTATCCCCAGAACGCCGGGGCGGTGAGGCACAGCATCCAATCGTGGTCGGACTATCTTCCGGACATGCCCGCCCCTCCCGGCCGCGCCCTGGGGGTCGTGGCCCCCCACGCCGGCTGGCACTTCTCCGGCAGGCTGGCCTCCAAGACCCTGGAGCTGGCCGCCAAGACCTTCGGGGCCGGGGGCCCGGAGCTGGTCGCGGTCCTGGGCGGGCACCTGGGCAGGGACGACCGCATCCTGGGCTTCGAGGAGACGCGCTGGTCGACGCCCCTGGGGGACATGGTTCTCGCGCCCGGCCACAACAAACTCCTGGCCGGCCCCCCGTTCTCGATGAGGATCTGGGCGGGCCGCACCGACGACAACACGGTGGAGATCCTGCTGCCCCTGGTCGGGCACCACTTCCCCAAGACCCCCGTCTGGGCCCTCAGGGTCCCGCCCAACCAGTCCGCCCTGGACCTCGGGACGCTGCTGGCCAAATACATGGGCGGGCGGGCCGAGAGGGACGACAGGGACGTCCCCGCCCTCCCCTCCCTGCCCCAGAGAACCCTGCTGGTCGCCTCCACCGACCTGACCCACTTCGGCGCCCGCTACCGGCTGGCCCCGGTGCCCCCCGGGGAGCAGGGCGAGCGCTTCCGCAGGGAGAACGACCTGACCTTCATCAACCCGGCCATGGACCTGAACCCCGGGGCCATGATCGAGGCCGGCAACCGCAACCTGGCCGCCTGCTCGGCCGGGGCCGCCGCCGCCGTCGCCCAGGCCGCCAAAATGCTGGGCGGGGGCTCCCTGCTGGTGGACCACTACTCCAGCTACGACGTCATGCCCGACGAGCAGTCAGTGGGCTACGCGGGCCTGGTCTACTACCTGCCCGACCGGGCCTGAGTCTCCCGCCGACGGCGACGCCTCTTTTCGGGGGGAGCCGCCGCCGCCGCGAGGCGGGCCGGGCGATGGCGGGGGGCGTCCCCCCGCCGGCGCGTCGTCGCCCGCAAAGGCCCGCCGGACGCCCCGGGGCTCGCGGGGCCGTTTCGGGGGGGACATGCCCGCTAGACATTCCCGGACGTCTCGGGTAAAATCACAGCTAAATTGTTCCCTGGCGACCCGCCGCGGACGGGCTGTTTTTAGGTTTTTGATAAATAAAAAGCCTAATTCATAACCAACAACCGTGCTTTACGTTTTTTATATAACATAACAGTTTTTTATTTGACATTGTCGTCTCTTTTGGCGGCCCCGGCTTTTTTGAGAACGGGCGCCCGCCGGGAGGGCGGCCGCGCGCCGACGCCGGGCGGAACGTCGCGGGCCCCGGACGGGCCGCCCCGACCCGACCCGCCCCGGAAGACCACGGAGGTGTTATGACCGCAGTCTGCGCCGTCGGCCTGGGCGGCAACATGGGGGACCCGCAGGCCATGCTGGAAAGGGCCGTCAACCTCCTCCGCCTCCGCCCGGAGCTGGAGGTGGCCGGCATGTCCTCCACCTGGAAGACCGAGCCCGTGGGCGGCAACCCCGGCCAGGACTGGTTCTACAACCGGGTGGCCGTCGTCCACACGGACATCGAGCCCATCCCGCTCCTGAGACTCCTCATCGACATCGAGGGCCTTTTGGGACGGGTCAGGGTGGAGCGTTGGGGCCCCAGGCTCATCGACCTGGACCTCCTGTTCCGGGACCAGCAGACCCTGGACGCCCCCGAGCTGGTCCTGCCCCACCCCAGGCTGCACGAGAGGGCCTTCGTCCTCCACCCCCTGGCCGAGGTTGCCCCCAGCTGGTATCATCCCATCCTGGGCCTGACCGTCGCCGAGATGCTGGAGAGGCTGCCCGAAGACGGCCCCAGGGTGGAGAGAATCTAGCCCGCCGGGGAGGGACGACCCCGCCCCCCGTCGTCCCGGCGGTTTTGTCGTCCCCAAGACGGGCGAAAGACGAGCGAAAGACGGTCAAAAGACGACGGCGAGACGACGGGCAGGCGGCGACGGGGACGACGGAAACGACGACATGTTTAAACAACGGCCGCGAGGCCCGGCGGGACGTCCCTCCGGACGGGGCCGCCGGCAGGGTCGCACATGCTGCGCATATTATTAATCGCCGTTCTTTTCTACCTGATCATCTGGATCGGCCGCGGGCTGGTCTCCGGCCGCGGGACGGGCGGGGCGGCCCCCGACGACACCGAGCTGGTCGAGGACGCCCTGACGGGGGTCTATTTCCCCAAAGGGGAGGCCGTGACGGTCAACAGGGGCGGCAGAATCTATTATTTCCTGTCCAGGGACAACCGCGACGCCTGGCTGGCCAAGGGCGGCGGCCAGCCATGAGCGGCCGGGCGTGAGCGCCCGCCATGAGGGCCGGAAAATGAGGGCCGGAAAATGAGGGGCAAAAAATGAGGGGACCGTCCCCCCGGCTCCCGAGGACGCTCCTCCCGATCCTCCGCCTCGGCCTGGCCGTCCTGCTGGCCGTCCTGCTCGCGGAAGACCGGGAGGCGCGGGCCCAGGGACTGGTCTTCGCGCCGGAGGAGCAGGTGGCCGTGGAGCCGGCCCCCGGCTCGGAGACGCCGGCGGCCGACCCCAGGGACGCCCTCTACGGCTCCCCCAGGCTGCCCGGGGACGAGGGCTTCGCCGGCCCGGCGACGCCCGCGGGCGACGGCCGGGACCAGACGGCCGCCGGGGGGGGCCCGGCCGCGGACGCCGGGGGACTGTTCGCCCCGCCGCCGCCCCCGCCGCCGGAGCCTCCCCCCGCCCCGCCCGAGCCGGTCCTGGCCGCCTCCGACGACGACTCCGGGGAGTACGTGGGCGATGTCATGAACTATTACATGTTCAAGGACGACCAGGGGGTCACCCATCTGACCGACGCCCCGGTGGACCCCAGGTACCGGCTCTTCACCATCCAGATCACGGTGACCACCGGCCGGGCGCCCTTCCGGCGTCTGAACCTCGACCGGGTCAAGCCGATAATTTTGCGGGCCTCGGAGACCTACAAGGTCGACCCGGCCCTGATCACGGCCATCATCAAGGCCGAGTCCGCCTTCGACCCCAAGGCCGTCTCCTGGGTCGGGGCGCAGGGGCTCATGCAGCTCATGCCCAACACCGCCCGCCTGATGGGTGTCGACGACAGCTTCGACCCGCAGCAGAACATCATGGGCGGGACCCGCTACATCCGCATGATGCTCAACCGCTTCGACGGGGACGTCACCCTGGCCGTGGCCGCCTACAACTGCGGCCCGGAGCGGGTGGCCAGGGCCGGGGCGGTCCCGGAGATACGGGAGACGAAAAACTACGTGAGGACGGTCCTCAGAAACTACGAGCTTTTCCTGCAGTTGTTCGCCTCCGGGGAATGACTGGACGCCAGGCCGGCCCATGATCTCGGGCCGGTCATCTCCGCCGGGGCCCCGGGAGGCTTTCGACGTTTTCCATGAATTTTTTTCGGCGCATTTTCAGCAACCCGCTGCTCCCCAACATCCTGACCATGGGGCGCCTGCTGGCCATCCCCGTGGTCATCCTGAGCCTGGCCTGGGCCGACCAGGAGAGGCTTCTGGTCGCGGCCCTGACGGCGGCGGTCTACCTGGTCGCGGCGTTGAGCGATCTCCTGGACGGGTATCTGGCCCGCAAGTACCATAACGAGAGCAACCTCGGGCGCTTTCTGGACCCCATGGCCGACAAGCTCCTGGTGGCCTCGGCCATGATCATGATGATCCCTTTGGGCAGAATCCCCGCCTGGGTGGTGTTCCTCATCATCGCGCGGGAGACGATGGTCACGAGCCTGCGGGCCATCGCCGCGGAGCAGGGCCTGGTCATCGCCGCCTCGGCCCAGGGCAAGCAGAAGACCCTGGCCCAGAACATAGCCATGTTCTGCCTTTTGTGGCACCACCAGCTCCTCCTCACCAACACCCAGAGGGTGGGCTCCGTCATCCTCTACGTGGCCCTGGCCGCCACCTACTGGTCAGGGGCGCTGTATTTCTATAATTTTCTCAAGGCCGCCGGCCAAAAAAGCCGGGCCCGGGCCGAGTGACCCGGCTGCCGTCGCCCGCCGGACGGGGGCCGCGGCTCGGACTTATTTTTTGGGCGCCGCTTTTCCCTTGGAAAATTAGGCGAACGAACGCTCATAAAAAGCGCGCGGGCTGAAGCGTCGGCGACGGCAAGTTTTTTTGAGGTCGGCCGACAAGTTTTTTCGAGGTCGGCGGACAAGTTTTTCTTCATCAAGTCGCAACCTCATGCTTATAAAAATAGCCTGCCGGTCCGCCGACCCGGGACGGCGGCCAAGGCGGCCGGTCATGGCGGGCGGCGGAAGGTTTTTTTCTCGCGCCCGACGCCGGCGCCCGTCCGCCGGCAAGATTGTTCCCTGCTTTGGCGGCATGGCTTCGGCGGCATGGCTTCGGCGGCATGGCTTTGGCGGCATGGCTTTGGCGGCATAATTTTCCCCGTTCAATTTTTTGGGCGAAAAATTAAGACTCTCTCCAAGACAAACGTCCTTTGACCATATCGACGTCGGACCCCGCCCGGGCCACCGGACGGGGCGCCTAATTTTAAATGCCGCCGGCGGCCCGGTCCCTCCCCCCGCCGGCCTGGGCGGTGAAAAACATGTCCTCGTCATCAGCTTTGTCCCGGCAGGCGGGCCTCGTATTTCTCCTCGCGGTCGTCGCCGGTCTCGTCTGCGCTCCCGGGATCCTCAAGGCCCAGCCGGTGGCCATGACGGCGGGCCACACCCTGGCCACAGACCACCCCTACCACCTGGGTCTTGTGTACTTCGGCGAGCTTTTGAAAGAAAGAACGAACGGCGAGGTCACCCTGGAGGTCTACCACAGCTCCCAGCTGGGCTCGGAGCGGGACCTGATCGAGGGCCTGCAGATGGGCAGCGTCTCGATGGCCGCCGTCACCACGGCGTCCCTGTCGGCCTTCACCAACGAGTTTCTGGTCTACGACCTGCCGTTTTTGTTTCCGGACACCGAGACGGCCAGGCGGGTCCTGGACGGGGAGCTGGGCGCGGGATCTTTACGAAGCCTCGAGGCCATCGACATCGTCGGGCTGACCTATTTCGAGAACGGCTTCCGGCACCTCACCAACTCCGCCAGGCCCGTCGTCGAGCCCGGCGACGCCAGGGGGCTCAAAATTAGGACCATGCAGAACGAGATCCACATGGCCGCCTTCCAGGCCGTGGGGGCGGTGCCGGCCCAGCTGTCGTTCGGGGAGCTCTTCAGCGCCCTGCAGCAGGGGCTGATGGACGGCCAGGAAAACCCCGTGCCGATCATCTACACCTCGAAATTCTACCAGGTCCAGAAATACTGCTCGCTGACCGGCCACTTCTACTCCCCGACCCCGGTTCTGATCCGCCGCCAGATCTGGGACGCCTTCTCCGACGAGCGCAAGGCCATAGTCCGGCAGGCGGCCAGCGAGGCCAGGGACTACCAGAGAAAACTCAACGACGAGCAGAACGCCCGGTGCATCGACAAGCTCAAAGAGGAGGGCATGGAGGTCGTCGAGGTCGACAAGGCCGTCTGGCTGGCGGCCATGCAGCCCGTCTACGACCAGTTCGCCGACAAAATCGGCCCCGAGGTCATCAGGCGGGTCCAGGAGGAGATCCTGAACCCCTCTGAGCCCTCCGACGTCCCGCCCGCGGGCGCCCCGGAGGCGGAGACGCCCGCCGGGGACGATCCCGCCGTCCCGTGAAAAATTTGCCGGGCGGTCCGGACTGGCGGGGGGGCGCGGACGACATAGGCGCCTGGCCTATTCCTTCAGTCGAGCATCAAAATTTAGTAATTTGTGTCCCTGGCCCTGGGGGGACACAAGAATTTATGCCTTTAATTACAGATTGTATTCCTGACTTACATTTTAATGGCGATTCTCAATGTTTTCCACGTTATTATTATGAAAAAAATGATCCGAATACATTAAAACTTAATCTTTTCAATTCTGGAACGATTATAGATGGTTATGACCGCAAAGATGCCATAACAGATATAATCCTCAAAAAGAGTCAAAGCAAGTTCGGATCCAAGGTCAACAAGGACGATATTTTTTACTACGTTTATGGGCTTCTTCACAACGAAGGCTATCGCACCACCTTTTCTGCCGATCTCAAAAAAAAGTTTGCCAAGACTACCCATGGCTGATAAGACGGAAGGCTTTTGGGCATTCTCCAATGCCGGACGCAAACTGGCCGACTTACATCTTAACTATGAAACTGTCGAACCATACGACAAAGTCAAAATTACTGACGCTGAAAAGGACAATTTCAGAGTCGACAAAATCAGATTCATTCGCAAGGCTGACAAAACCGCCATCCAATATAACAATCATATAGCCATTACAGGCATTCCTTTAGAAGCTTACAAGTATGTGGTCAATGGAAGAAGCGCCATTGAGTGGATAATTGATCGTTACCAGGTAAAAAAAAGACAATGATTCCGGCATCATCAACAACCCGAACGACTGGGCCAAAGAGCATGACCAGCCCCGTTACATCCTTGATCTTTTACTTCGCATTATCACAGTCAGTTTGGAAACCA
>JAISET010000161.1 GCA_031264015.1 Deltaproteobacteria bacterium
GGCTCAACGACAAGGGAGTCTCGGTGGTCATCAACAAGCTGGTCCCCCTGGACTCCCGCCCGGGCGTCGTCTACCCGTTCCTCATCCGCCGGGCCCTGGACCAGCGCAGGATCGGGGACGCCCTGGCCGGGCTGGCCTTCGCCCCCAGGGCCTCGGGCCTGTGCTACCAGCTGGCCTGCCCGGAGGGGGTGGCCTTTTGTCTGGAGACGACGGCCGCCCAGCATCAGGTCCTGCGCTTCTCCCACGGCCTGGCCCACACCAACCATTACCTGAGCCCGCAGCTGCAGCCCCTGGAGGCCGACTGGCTGGACCAGGGAGGCTCCTACGTCCGCCTGGAGGTGGCCCAGGACACTCTGGACGACAACCGGGGCAAGGTGACAGTCGGGCTTCTCCAAAACCTCTGCCGCAACCACATAAACGAGCCCCGCAGCATCTGCGCCCACTTCTTTCCCGACGAGCCGGAACACCAGGCCATGGCCACCATCTCCGCGGTCGTCATCGAGCCCGGCAAGCTGACCATGCACTTCGCCGATTGCTTTCCCTGCCAGCAGGAGTTTGTGGCCGTCAAACTGTGAGCGAGGCGAAAGAAGGGCGGCGTCATCTTATCTCATAAAAATTTGACAACAATAAATCAGGCCGCCAGTCGTTCGTGAGGGCTATAATTCATAATATCCTTAGAAAGAATGCTATTTCAGCTAGTCAGCAAGTTCAAAATCCAACCCGCCGGCTGCGGTCAAAAAAAAATTTTTCCCTTTTTTGACAATTTTGACAAAAAAAGCTTGACAACGAATTTGAAAAAGTTTAATCTGAATAAAAGTTTAATTTATAGAATCAAATGTAAGCGGTTACTTTTGGTTTTTTCTTTCATAATCCTTTTATTTTAGCTCGAAAAAAAAATTGAGCTTATTTCTTATTTAGCCAAAATGTAATCGGTTACATTTTGGCCAGCCAGACTTCTTAATTCGGATTTCGGATATTTCATCTAGATCCGAAAGACTTTTTTTCCAAGGCGCCTGTTCTTGGCAGACCGGCGGCCGACTTTGAAACTTAAAATTTTCGTCTGATTTCGTGCTCCCACACAAGCGAGCGGGTGCTTTACGCTGCCTCTTTACTTGTCAGGGCGCCTAAATAGATTTGCCAGGTATAAAACATATAATATATGCGCGTTTAAATTGTCGGAGTCCGACTCCATGCGTTTTTACCGTTTTCAATGTAATCGGTTACATTATACTTGTTCCTTGTTCGGATGCTTCCCCCCGGTGCTATAATTGTCGGGATTTCCAATTCCGGGGAGACTGGCGAAAACTATGATCTTATGTTCATACATATTTTTCAGTAATTAATTTAATTTTTTTCATATTGTTCACCATATGAACATTATTTTCAACTCCAAGGAGAGAAAAAAATGACCATCAAAGTAGGCGTGGCAGGCTACGGGGTGATCGGCCAGAGACTGGCCGACGGCGTGGCCAAGCAGGGGGACATGACCCTGGTGGGCGTGGCCGACGTGGCCCCGACCTTGGCGGTGAGGGCTTTGAAAGAAAAGGGCATGCCCTACAAGCTTTTCTACGCCAATGCCGACGGGCAGAAGAAACTTTCGGAGGCCGGCTTCCCTTTGGCCGGGAGCTTCGAGGACCTGGTGGGCCAGGTGGACATCATGCTCGACTCCTCGCCCGGCGGCGTGGGCGCCCTCAACAAGGAGGTCTATAAGAAGCTGGGCAAGAAGGCCGTCTTCCAGGGAGGCGAGAAGGACTCCGTCGCCGACGTCTTCTTCCACGGTTACGCCAATTACGAGAAAGGCCTGGGGGCCGACTACCTGAAGCTGACCTCCTGCAACACCACCGGCCTCATCAGGACCGTCGACCATCTGGACCGCGCAGTGGGCGTCGAGAAGGTGGCCATCACCATTATAAGACGCGTGGCCGACCCCGGCGACTACCACAGGGGTCTGACCAACGCCCTGCAGGTCGACAAGGCCCCCAGCCACCAGGCAATGGACCTGATGACGGTCATGCCGCACGTCGAGGCCACGGGCATCCTGGTCCACACCCCGGTAACCCACGGGCACATCATCACCGTGCTGGCGACCCCCAAGAAGGACATCGGCGTCGACGAGACCATAGCCCTGTTTAAAAAGCACCCCAGGGTCAGGGTGGTCAGCCTCGCCGAGGGCTTCCTGGGGAACGCATCCTTGTTCAGGTACGCGCGCGACCTCGGCAACCCCAGGGGCGACATGTACGAGGTGGCCCTCTGGTCCGACACGGTCGTCAAGTCGGGCAGGGACATCATGTACGCCATCAACATCCCCCAGGAGGCCGTGACCATCCCCGAAACCATCGACGCCATCCGGGCCGCCCTGAAAGTCCAGCCCGACCGCGACAGCGCCACCGCCGCCACCAACTCGCACCTGGGCCTCGGCAAGTGGATGTAGAAGGCCGCCTTTCAGGCTGATTGTTTTCACTTGACCTTGAAATAATTAATCCTGTAGGGGGGTGTCGTTCGACCTCGCTCTTATTGACCTTGTCCGGTGCGCAAACAATCTTTTCCTCCCCGGAACCAGAGACGTAATTCGGCGGCTTTGGTTCCGGGGATGAATCGCCCGGGCGGATCCATGACCCGAATCTCCAAATATTATTTTTGCAGCGCCCCGCGGCCGCGAATAGACTTGAAGGACCATAAAGACTTTCATGAAACAAAAGACTCTGAAAATAGACGGGCTCGCCGACGTCAACCTGCGGAAGAAAAAGGTGCTGGTCAGGCTGGACATCAACTCGCCCCTGGACCCGAAAACGGGCAAGTTCACCAGCCTCAACCGCATCCAAATGTCCGCCCCGACCCTCATGCACCTGCAAAATGAGATGTGCGCGACTGTCATCATCGCCCACCAGGGCGACAGCCTCGACTATCAGAATCTGGGGCCCATGCACGAGCACGCCAAGGCCCTCGGCAAAGTCATCCGTAAGAAAATCGACTATATAGACGACCCCTGCGGCCCGGCGGCCCAGGAGGCCGTCAAAAAACTTGCGCCCGGCGAGTTTCTGATGCTGGGAAACCTGCGCTACCTGGCCGAGGAGATCTCGACGTTCGAGAACAACGTCAAGCTGACCCCCGCCGAGATGGCCGGCACGTACCTGGTGCGCTCCCTGGCCCCCCTGGTCCAGGCCTACGTCAACGACGCCTTCTCTGCCGCCCACATAAACTCGCCCTCGATGGTGGCCTTCCAGGAGCTGCTGCCGTCGGCGGCGGGGCATCTGTTTTTCTCGGAGATCACCGCCCTGGACAAGGTCATGTCCTCCCCGGCCCGCCCCCGCGTCTTCTTGTTGGGCGGGGCCAAAATCTCCGACGCCCTCGGCATGCTCGGACAAGCGCTGGACAACGGGAGCGCCGACCTGGTGCTGACGGCGGGGCTGACCGGCAACGTCTTCCTGATGGCCTCGGGCAAGGACCTGGGGGAGGCCAACAAAAAGTTCCTGGCCGACCGCAATCTTCTGGAGTTCGTGGCCGAGGCCAAAGGGCACCTGAAAAAGCACCCGCGCAAGATCCTCGCGCCGACGGACCTGGCCTGCGAGGAGGACGACAAAAGAACCGAGCGCCCTGTCCCGAAAACCTCGAGGCCCATGGGCGACGCCCTCTGGCTCGACGTCGGCGAGCAGACCATCCGGGAGTACGAGAAAGTCATAGCCGAGGCGGGCGCGGTCTTCGTCCACGGCCCGGCCGGCCTCTACGAGAAACCGTTGTTCGCCGAGGGCACCAGACGGCTCTGGGGGGCCCTCGAGAAAACCAAGGCTCACGCGGTGGCGGGCAGCGGCGACACGGAGGCCGCGGCCAGGAGCCTCATAGACCCGACAAGGCTCCCCATGGTCCGCGCCGGCGGGGGAGCCCTGGTCCGCTACCTTTCCGGCAAAAAGCTCCCCTTGGTCGAGGCCATGGAGAGGGCCCGCGAGCGCCTGCGGACCAAGGGCGGCTACAAGCCGCTGCCCGACAAAGAGCCTGCCTGACCGAATAAGAATTTCTTTTTCCGCCCCCCGGTTGCCGCGGACAATCGGAGGAACGGGCGCGACCATAATTTTCCGTTTTCATTTTCCCGCCCGCCCCCGGCTGGCGGCCGGGACAATTTAATCCCGTTCAACCACGCGCAGGAGCGACGGACCATGAGCAAGAAAAGAGTGGCCATCATTCACACCTTACTATCCTCCGTGGCGGACTTCCAGGCCGCGTTCAAAAAGTATCTGCCCGAGGTCGAGATGATCAACATCGTCGACGACAGCCTCCTGGCCGAGTCGCTGGCCAACAAAAAGCGCACCGAGGGGGTGACTCAGAGGATGGCCCTCTACGCCTTCGCCGCCCAGAGCATGGGGGCGGACGCCATCCTCAACCAGTGCTCCTCCGTGGCCGGCGCCGTCGACCTGATCCAGCCGATGCTCAGGATCCCCTACGTCAAGGTCGACCAGCCCATGGCCGAGGAGGCGGTGAGGATCGGCTCGAAAATCGCCGTCGTCGCCACCGCCGTCTCCGCCGCGGAGCCCAGCAGCCAGCTGGTCGAGGAGGCGGGGCGCCGGGCCGGCAAGGCCGTCACCGTCAGCCGCTGCTTCTGCGAGGGCGCCTACGAGGCCCTCCTGAACGAGGGCAACCAGGCCAGGCACAACGAGATCGTCATCAACACCGTCAGGAAGGCGGCCGAGACCCACGACGTCATCGTCCTGGCCCAGGGCTCCATG
>JAISET010000032.1 GCA_031264015.1 Deltaproteobacteria bacterium
GACCCTGACATTGTGAATGAACCTATGCCGCTCCGTGAAATTCATGCCATCAGGCTGATGATTCAGGATGAAATCAAGGATATGACACCAGAAGAACGCACCAACTATTGGAAAAAAGAGGCCGATAAAGTCATGAAAAAATATGGCCTGGAACATCTAGCTGTAAAGAAAGGCGCTCAGTAATGGCCTCATTTTTTTAGCTAGGAATTCCTGTCGTTACTATTGTAAGCGTTCACGGTGTCCCCTGGCGACCCCGTGAACGCTTACATTGTTTGTTTTGCGAACAATTTACTTTTGATAGGATCAATACCATATTTAGCCGCATAATATCGCTAAATATTGGTATATCATAATCGTTTTTCTAATTTTCTGCGACCTTATTTGGCCATGAGGCTATAATTTTTTCTAAAGTCCTAAGAAATTATCGTCCACCTCCATTTCCCAAATTCCGCATTTCATAGAAATATTTTTTGGCCGCCCTCCGGCACCTTATGCCTCCCGCCCGCGTTATCGGCCGCAATATCAAGGAGAAACTGGAGTCTTCCCAAACAGTGCTTCCCGGCCGCCCGGCGACGAACCCGGCCCGAACGGCCCGAATTTTCACCGAACAACCCCGAGCCAGCCCGGCCCCGCCCCTCCCCGCGCCCGAGGCCGGCGAAACCCCGCCCCCGGCCCCCCTCCAAAAACCGGCGAAAACCGGCCTGGAAAAAAGGCGGCTGATTCCCGAAAACACTTGCGCGGAGCCGTGTTTGTCAACAATAACCTTCCGTGATATCATTTAATTAGCGGCCATAGCCAAGACGCGACCCCGCCCCGGACCAGGCCCGGCCCCCTTCCGGCGTTTTTTTTGACGGACGACCGCGGGGACCGGGAACATTTACCTCCCGCCCGCCCCTCCCTTCCCCCGGGGAGGCCCCGGCGCCCCGGCCGCTGAAAGAAGGCGTATGCCCACCAGACCGCCCTCCCCCTCCCCCTCCGCCGTCGCCCGCCTCCGGGACGGACATGTCCGGGGGGCTTTTTTCCCCGTGGTCTTGCCCGCCCCGGCCCGGGCCTTTTTTTCCTTTCTGCTCCCGGCCCTTCTGCTGGCCTTTTTCTCGGCCCTCCAGGGGATCTCGCCCCCCGGTCTTCTGGCCCAGGAGCCCGTGAACCACTCCCCCTTCATGACCAGCGACCACGACTTCGAGGCCTCCTTCAGCTACCCGGGCCTGGTTTTGAAGCCCGGCGACCCGGCCGACCTCGAGATCATGCTGGCCAACAAGGGCCTGAGCGGGGACGCCTTCCGGGTCGAGACGACCGGGCTGCCGCCGGGCTGGACGGCGGAGATCAGGCGCTTCAACACGGTCATGACGGCCTTGTACCTGCCCTCGGAGGAGACGGCGAGCCTGACGCTGGCCGCCCTGCCGCCGGGAGGATCGGCGACGCTCCCGCCGGGGGAGCACGAGTTCAGGGTGACGGTGACTAGCGTCGCTGGCGGGAAGACCGTCGAGTGCGCCATGAGACTCGCGGTCGCCGAGACCAGGGCCGCGAGGGACGCCCTGACGGTCGGCACCTCCTACCCCGAGATCGCCGGGCCCAGCGACGCCAAGTTCGCCTTCTCGCTGGACGTCGCCAACAACGGGGCCGCCGACGCCCTGGTCAACCTGTTCGCCGAGGCCCCCCGCGGCTGGGAATATTTCTTCAAACCAGGCTATGAGGACAAGCAGATAACCTCGCTGCACGTCCCCCGGGGCCAGAGCCGCTCGGTCACGCTGGACGTCACCCCCGCCTACCAGGCCGAGGCGGGCCAGTACGAGCTGACCGTCAAGGCCGAGCAGCCCGACGGCAGCGCCGAGCGCCGGCTCCTGATCACTTTGAACGGCACCTACCAGCTGGAGGCGGAGCCCGCCGGGGGGCTCCTGTCGCTCTCCGCCTCGGCCGACGAGCCCTCGACGCTGACCCTGCTGGTCGCCAACCCCGGCTCGGCCCCGCAGCGGGAGGTGACCTTCCTGGCCGTCAAGCCCGACGGCTGGACGGTCGTCTTCAACCCCGAGGTGATCGCCGAGCTGCCGCCCCGCTCCGACCCGGTCCAGGTGGACATGACCGTCACCCCCTCCCCCGACGCCCTGGTGGGCGACTACGGGCTGGGCCTCAACGTCCGGGGGGAGAGGGCCCAGAAGAGCCTGGACTTCCGCGTCACCGTCAAGGCCGGGACCGCCTGGTCCTTCATCGGGGCGCTGCTGTTGATCGTCGCCGTGGGCGGCCTGATGCTGGCCTCCCTGAGGCTGGGAAGACGCTAGGGGCGAGCCGTCCCCCGCCCGTCGGCGGGACGCGCCGGGCCGGAACGCCCCTCCCCCCGGCCCGGGCCCGCCTTCATTAAAAACCGCCGCCGTTTTCATGGCGCGCCGCGGGAGCCGCGACCATTAATTACGCACTTCCGCTTTGTAACTTGACTTTTTAGCACATTTTGGTATTCTTTACTTGGACAAGACGGTTATTTTGGCAAAAAAACGGGTCCGACCGGAGGGAAGCCCATGATCTCAACTCTGCAAGCCGCGGCTAGATCCATCTTTCTTGTCCCCCTCCTCTGCCTGTCACTGATCCTGCTGCCCGCGGGCGCCATGGCCGCGGGCCAGCAGGAGGAGATCGAGATAGGCCGGCAGGTCCACTCCCAAATCGCCTCCCAGTCGGTCATCTTCGACGACCCCGTCGTCAACGAATATTTCCACAAAATCTGCGACCGGATTTTGAAGGCGGCGGGCAGGCAGCCCTTCCCCTATCATTTCTACATAATCTACGGGGACTCGGTCAACGCCTTCGCCGTGCCCGGCGGCTACGTCTACCTGCACACCGAGACCATCGGCAGCCTGGAAAACGAGGGGCAGCTGGCGGCCATCCTCTCCCACGAGGTCGCCCACATAACGTCCCGGCACTTCGCCCGGCGCACCGACGCGGCCAGGTCCGCGTCTTTGTTAAACCTCGCCGCCATGCTGGCAGGCATCGCCCTGGCCGGGACCGGGGGCGGGGGCCAGAACACGGCCGCCCTGGGCCAGGCCCTCATGATCGGCGGGACCGGGGCCACCATCCAGGCCATGCTGGCCAACTCCAGGGCCGACGAGACCGAGGCCGACTCCAAGGGCCGCAACTACATGATCGCCGCCGGCTACAACCCGAGGGACATGTACGGCGCCTTCAAGGTCATGAACGACAGCAGCTACCAGATCAGCGGCAAGATACCCGGCTACCTCTCCACCCACCCGGGCCTGAGCTCCAGGCTGGCCTCGACCTTCGCCGACCAGGCCGCGGCCGCCCCCGCCCCCGCGGACGAGGCCTACCTGGCCGTCCGGGACCGGGTGATCGCCCTGACGGCCCTGAGCTCGAGGGCCAAAAGAACGTTTTCCCAGCGCCTCTCCGAAAACCCCGGGGACGCCTCGGCCATCCACGGCCTGGGGCTGGTGGCCGCCAGGGAGCTTAGCTACGCCCAGGCGGCGACCCTGTTCCAGAAGGCCCTGGCCCTCTCCCCCGACAACGGGGAGTACCTGGCCGACCTGGGCGAGCTGGAGCTGAAAAGGCGCAGGCCCGACGACGCGGCCAGGCACTTCGAGGAGGCCCAGAAACACGGCTTCAAAAACGTCCACGCCACCCTGGGGCTGGCCCGGGCCTACGAGCTCTCCGGACGCGGCGGCGACGCCTCCCGCCTCTACGAGCAGGCCTCCAGGAACGCCGACGACTATTATCCCTCGGCCCTGGAGCAGGCCGGCCGCTTCTTCGGGCAGAACGGCCAGCTGGCCAAGGGGCACTTCCTGCTCTCCACCTACTACGAGGCCACCGGCAAGCCCAAGGACTCCATCTTCCACTGCAAGGCGGCCATGGACTCCCCCGGGGGCCTCAACTACAGGGTCAGATGCGACGACCGCACCCGGGCCATGGAGGCCCTGATGGAAAACCTGAAGAAGTCCGGCATCGGCTGAGAGACGGCCGGTGTCGCGAGCCCCGCCCGCCCGCCGCCCCCGAGAGCAAATTTGCCCGCGGGGGACGGAAATTGGCGTTTGAGCGGGAAAGCTGAAGAAGAAAAATATTATTGGAGGTCCGGCATGGACGAAGGCGAGATAAAGATCTTGTGGGACAGTTTGAGGCCTTGTCTCAACGAGAAAATGCGCAGGCTGCTTGCGGCCGGCCTCTCGGAGGCCCACGGCCGCGGCGGGGACGCGATGGTTCGCCGGGCCACCGGGATCTCCCTGAACACGATAACCGCCGGCAAGAGAGATCTGGCTGACATTAAAGACGACCCGAGCGGGTTCGACCCCAAGATCAGACGGCCGGGAGGCGGGAACAAAACCAAGGCCG
>JAISET010000111.1 GCA_031264015.1 Deltaproteobacteria bacterium
GAGGCACTTGGATTTTGGCGTTAAGGGTCATGGCGACCTCCAATCTGTATGTCATAATTTTACCACATACGAAATATAAGTCAAGCACTTTTCCTAATCTCGGAATAAAAAATATCCTGACAACTCTCTTAAAGTTTGGTCAAGATAATCCTAATACCTTCAAATGAATTTTGTCAACAAAAAAATCAGCTTTGTATGTTCAAAAAATAGGGGGAATTTAGGTTGCCGCGCGCGCCGATATTCCCTTTACCAAACATTTCAAAATCTGAGCGCTCGGAGTTCGGACATGTCGCCTGGTCAAGTTCCGGCAAACCTTCCCTCCAGTTTAAAACTGAACCAATTTTAGCCTGGAAATAACTTTTGTCAACTAAAATGACACAAATCCTGACATTTGGACTGTCCCGCCCATTGACTGGCGCTTAAAAAACGAAGCCGGCCGACCGGACTTAACCGTCAAGTTGGGAAAGACCCGGGAAAAGACTGTCCGGCATAAATCAAAAATCAAGTCCCGCCCCGACGCGACCCGGCCGTCAAGACCGGCAAAACCGGGCCGCGGTGACGCCCGTCGCCGAATAATTCCGACATTGCCGGAAAACCCGGATTAAATTAAGTTTAAACACCCGACAAACTGACGTCGCGACTTAAATCCTCCGCGGCCGGGAATAAAAAAAAGCCGCTTCGGGCTCTTTCCTGCGGACAAGAAAGAGGCCGAGGCGGCTTGGGCGGGTTATTTTTAAAAGCGGCCGGCGGGGGGGCGGCTGGTTAGCTGCAGCAGCTCTGCAGGGGGGTGACGGGGCTGTCGGCGGGGCCGAGGTTGACGACTTCCTTGACTTCGGGGATGGCCGCCTTGATGGCCCTCTCCACGCCGGACTTCAGGGTCATCTGGGACATCGGGCAGCCGTGGCAGGCGCCCGTCAGGCGGACGCTGACGGTTCCGTCGCTGACGCCGACCAGCTCGATGTTCCCGCCGTCGGCGATCAGATGGGGCCGGATGTCGTTCAGAACCGTTTCGATCTTTTCTCTCATGATGTCATGTCTCCAAATAAAATTGGGCGCGAGGCCTCGGACAAAATAAAATATAGTCACTCGGCGGGGGGTTGTCAAGGTCCGTCCGGCGGCTGGGAGGCTGGAAAAGCCGGACGACATCCCCGCCCAGTCTATTTTTTAATTTTTTGACCTGCCCGCCCGGCCGGCCGGCCGGGGCGCAAAATCCCCCTCCCCGTCCCCGGGGCGCTTCGAAAACCCTTCCGAGACGACCTGAAAACCCGCCTTGGCGGAGCCGCCGAAACCGGCCCCAAAAGACCGGCCCGGGCCACCGTCCCGCCCGCGGCCCCGGGTCAGCTCTTTTTCCGGGGTCTTCCCCTCCCCGCGCCGGAGCCGGGGGGCGCGACGACGGGCGCGCCGTGTTTCCTGCCCCTGGCGTGGTCGACGATCTCGTCGACGTCGACGCCCTCCATCAGCTGGCCCAGGACGCCGTCCTTCCGCTCGGCGGCGGCCCTCTCGCGGCGGCCGGCCTCGGCGGCGTTGGGGCGGCCCCGGCCCGGCCCGGCGGGCGGCTTTTTGCCCCGGTCCTCGTCGCCCCCGGCCGGACGCTCGCCGGCGAAGGCCGCGGCGATCTGCCTCTCGGCGGCGGCGGCCCTGGCGGCCGACTGGGCGGCGGTGCTCGGGCGGCCCATCTTCTTGGGCGTCCGGGAGGCCGCCTCGGCCCTGGCGGCCTCCAGGGCGGCGTTCCTGGCCTCGTTGGCCTGCTGGACGGCGGCGACGGCGTCCTCGATGGCCTTGTCGGTCTTGGCGGGCAGGTTTTTGACGCCCTTCCTAAAAACGGTGGGCCGGGAGCCGGCCTTGGGGACGGCCCGGGAGACGGGCCTGCCGGGAGCCTTGGGGGCGGCCTTGGCTTCCGTCTTGGATGTCCGGTGGGCCGGCGCGTCCGGCGGCGCGGCCTTCCTGGTGTATTTTCTTTTCACTCTGACGTTACCTGCGGCGGCGGCGTCGGCCGCATCGCTGTTTGGAGGGACGGGGGCGGCCTTCCTGGTGTATTTTCTTTTCACTCTGACGTTGCCTGCGGCGGCGGCGTCGGCCGCGTCGCTGTTTGGAGGGACGGGGGCGGCCTTCCTGGTGTATTTTCTTTTCACTCTGACGTTGCCTGCGGGGGCGGCGTCGGCCGCGTCGCTGTTTGGAGGGACGGGGGCGGCCTTCCTGGTGTATTTTCTTTTCACTCTGACGTTGCCTGCGGCGGCGGCGTCGGCCGCGTCGCTGTTTGGAGGGACGGGAGGGGACTCGGGGGCCGCGGGCGCCTCCTCGGGGGAGACGACGGCGGGGCGGTCCGGGAATATGGCGGGCGGCTTGGGGAGGGGCGCGGGCCGGGTCCCGGGGGCCTTGGGGGCCTTGCGGGCCTTGGGGGCGGGGCCGGGCTTTTTCCCGGGGGCGGCCGGCGGCGACATGGTCTTCTTGAGCTCGGACAATTTTTTAATGCGCTCGACCAGCTCGTCGTCGCTGGGCCTCGCGGCCTTGACGGGAGCCCCTGGCGCGGCGGGGGCGGGGGCCGGCCCGGACGGGGGGGCGGGGGCCGGGCCGGGGTCGGCCAGCTCGACGCCGAAGATGGCGCCCAGATCGGAGCCCTCCAAAGAGTCGTCGCCGGCCGGGCCCGCCAGGTCCTCGACGGAGCCGAGCAGAAGCTCGTTGGGGTCGACCCGGCGCAGCAGAAACAAAAGCTCCGGCTCGCTGTCAAGCCTGCTGGCCACCCCGTAGATGATGGCGGCGATGTGCTTGCACATGCTGGCCCAGTCCGGGCAGGAGCAGCGGTAGGTCATCTCGTGGGGCAGGGGGAACAGGCCCAGGGCGGGGTCGCAGACGGCCTCCATGACATGCGGGGGAAAGGTCCCCCGCAGGAGGTCCAGGATGGTGGCGACGTGCCCGCGGCAGCGTCCCAGGATGGCCCCCCATTTGTCCAGGGGCAGGGGGGCGACGTCGAAGGTGACGTTGTAGAGGTCGCTGCCCGCCACCTTGGCGGAGATTTTGCCGGGGCCGATCTCCAGGTGGTAGACGGAGCCGTTGCGGACGTAGGTCCGGCCCCGGGGCAGCCGGTTCTCGTAGTCGGCCATGGACTCGAAGTGGGCGCACCACCTCTGCCCCCAGAAGGTCCTGGAGATCGTCCGGCCCTCGATGACCACCGGCCTGTGGAGGCCGTCGGGGTCCCGGGGCACGCCCACCTTGGGCCTGCGGGTGAAATAAGAATACCGCCCCCACATTGTCTGTCAACTCCCTCCGTCGCGGCCACGCCTGTCCCGGGGACTCCCGTCCGGCTAAAGGACGGCCCGGTCCAGGTCCAGGCTGATGAGCCTCATGATCTCGCGGTTGTCCATCTTCAGGATCGAAGCCTCGTCCCCGGAGCCAAGGATGTCCTCGGCCAGCTGGCGCTTGCTTTTGAGCAGCGCGTCGATGTTCTCCTCCAGGGTGCCCTGGGTGACGCACTTGTGCACCAGGACGTTTTTTTTCTGCCCGATGCGGTAGGCCCTGTCGGTGGCCTGGTCCTCCACCGCCGGGTTCCACCAGCGGTCGAAATGGACGACCTGGCGGGCGTTGGTCAGGTTGAGGCCCACCCCGCCGGCCTTCAGGGAGAGGATCAAAAACGGCGGCCCGTCCTCCGACTGGAAGGTCTCGACGATCCTCCGACGCTGGGCCACGGGGGTGGAGCCGTGCAGGACCAGCCCGGGCGCCCCGAAGACGTCGGCCAGATGGGCCTCCAGGGCCGGGATGATCTCCTTAAACTGGGTGAACAAGAGGAGCCTGTCCTGGCGCTCGCTCATCTCCTGGCAGAGCTCGGCCAGGCACATGAACTTGCCGCTGCGCTCGGGCAGCCAGTTGGCGTCCCCGGTCAGCTGGGCGGGGTGGTTGACCACCTGCTTGAGCCGCATCAGGCTCCTCAGCACCAGGGTGTTGCGCAGGGGGCCTTTGAACTCGGCCGTCTGCAGGGCCTCCTCCACCTCCCTGACCACCGTGGCGTAAAGCTTGGCCTGCTCGTTGGTCAGGTAGCAGGTCAGGTTCCTCTCGATCTTGTCCGGCAGCTCGGTGATGATGCGCCGGTCCGTCTTGAGCCTGCGCAGAAGATACGGCGAGACCAGCCTGCGCAGGGGGGCGTAGACGTCGGACGCGCCGGAGGCCTCGAGCATGCTGACCGTCTCGGCGAACTTCTTCAGGCCGCCCAGGAGGCCGGGGTTTAAAAAGTTGAACAGGGACCACAGGTCGGTCAGGTTGTTCTCGACGGGCGTGCCGGTCAGAATGACGCGCGAGAGCCCCGGGATCTGCCTGACGGCCCTGCTCTGGGCCGTGTCGGGGTTTTTGATTGCCTGGGCCTCGTCCAGTATGACCAGGCGCCAGGCAAACTTGGCCAGGGCCTCTTTTTTGCGGTGGACCATGGCGTAGCTGATGACCACCAGGTCGAACTTGTCCCTGAGCGACTCCGGGTCGGCCTCCCAGCGCTCCAGGGTGTCGCGGGAGGTCTCGGAGGGGTGGAAGATGGCCAGCCTGAGGCTCGGCGCGAATTTTTTGGCCTCGGAGCGCCAGTTGGACAGCAGGCTCGCGGGCGCCACCAAAAGGGACGGCCCCGCCCCGGGGTCCTCCTTTTTCAGCAGCAGAAGAAGCGCCAGCACCTGCATGGTCTTGCCCAGGCCCATGTCGTCGGCCAGGCAGGCCCCCAGGCCCAGGCCGGACAGGGTCTTCAGCCAGGCCAGGCCCTCGCGCTGGTAGGGGCGCAGGACGGCCAGAAGCTCCGCCGGCGGGTCCAGCGCCCCGGGGGAGCGCATTCTGCCCAGGATCTCCTCGAGGGCGGCGCCGGCCCGGGGGACGACCCAGGCGGTCTCGCCGGGCTCCCCGCCATGGCCGTCGTCGTCGTCGCCGCCGGGTATCCCGGCCAGAAGGCGCATGGCCCGCGCGAAGGTCAGCCCGTCCCCATCCGTCTCCGACCTGACCTTCTCCCAGTGGTCCAGGGCCTCCTCGAGCCTCTCCCGGTCGACCTCCAGCCACTCCCCCTTGAACAGGACCAGGCCGCCGTCCTCCCCGGCCATGATCTCGTCGTACTCCTCCCGGCTGACCCGCCTGGAGCCGACGGAGAGATGCACGTCCCAGTCCAGGACGGTCTCCAGGCCGAAGCCCGCGGCGCGGCGCTCGCCCACGGTGACGTTGAGCCTGAGCTGCTGCCTGCGCCGCCACCAGTCGGGGATGCGCACCGTCAGGCCGCACTCCTCCAGGACGGGGATGTCCTGCAAAAAACGGTGGGCCTGGGCGACGGTGAAGGCCGAGGGGCGGTAGACGGTCTTGTCCAGGACCATCTCGCCCACCCACTCGAGCCTCTCGGCCGCGGCGTTCACGGGCCGCAGCAGCGCCCTCAGGGCCCGCCCGTCCATCTCGCCCAGCTGGTCGGCCAGGGCCCGGTAGAGCTGCTGGTGCATGTCGCGCCCGTCGGAGGTCAGGGAGGTGACGTAGGTGGCCATGAAGGCGAAGGGCCTGGACTCGGAGCCCTTGTTCTCGGCCAGATGAAAGGTCACCCGCCCGACCCTGGACCACTGGGGCGCCCGCCCCGCCAGAAACGCGCCCAGGCCGGCCGCGCTATTTTCCAGCACCCAGCCCAAAAGCTGCCGCCAGACCTCGGCCAGGCTCTCGGCGGACAGGTACTCGCCGCCGGCCATGGGCGGGGCCCCGTCGGCCATGCGGGCCAGGCGGTTGAGGTCGGGGGCCAGGGCCGCCAGGGCGCGGGGGTCGTCGTCGGCCAGGCGGCACAGGGAGATGATAAAATACTCGGAAAAGCCCCTCCAAAAACGCTTGACGGGGTCGGTCACCAGCGTCCGGCCCGCGGCCAGGTTGAACAGGTTCTCCCGCCAGTCGCCCCCGCGGCCCTCCTCGGTGAAAATCAGCCTGCGCGACGGGGAGAGGATGACGGGGCTGCGCGCCTCCCTGGGCGGCCCGTAGGCCTGGTGGACGATGTGGTATTCGGACTGGGGGGGTTCGGACATGGACAAAAAACCTTGGAATCCGGCAAAAATCATCCGTTAAAACGACGGGGGCCCTCGCGGGCTCTTGTGGTCGGCAGTCGGGATAATCTACATCATGTGGAGGAAAAAATCCAGAAAAAAAAGAGGGGGGGCGAAGAAAATTAGAATCGTCGTCATGCCGGAAACTGGTCGCGGACTAGACTTTGACTATAATTTGTTGACCCATAAGGAAGACAACCGGACGGCGAGGCCGGAAAGGCGGGGGCCGGACGCCCGGGCGGCGCGGGTCGAGGAAAAAAAACCGGGGGGCGGGTCCGGGGAGACGGCGGTCACTTATGGACGTAATCGTGCTAATAATTAATGGCAACTATTAAATTTATCCTGCAACTATAGAATTTTAACGATAATTATATTTCAACGGCGCCGAAAATTTATGGCCAAACGGCGACGGAGGGCCTTGCGGTCGGGACGACGTCGCCCGAGTCGACGGGAGCCAAAACATCAGGCGCCCGTCCCGGCCCGGCGGCGTCGACTCCGAATGTCCCGGCGCGGCAATCAAAAGTCCGGGCGCGGTTATTTTACGGGGCCGGCCATAAAGCCCCCCCGGCCCCGAAACGTCCCGGCCGTTGAAAACGTCGGCAAGACCCGACTCGCCGCCGTAAGATCCGGCTTGCCGCCGTCGTTTTTCAAGGCGCGCCCGCCGCGTCCGCCAGGGGTTTATTTGGGGCGGCTTGAAAAATTATTCAGCGGGCCGGGGGCGCCGGCATGGTTCGCGGGTCGTCCTCCCAGGGGGCGTCCATGAGGTCAATGCAGCGCCCGTCCTGACCCTTCCAGCTTTTGCCGCCCAGGGGGCCGCAATAGTCGGGGCTGTCCACCCACATGTTCCCGATGGTCTCGCCGAGACATTTCTTCCACTGGAAGCAGTTGCCCCGGTTGTACGGGCTGGGCCTGGCCGCCGGAATTATCCTGACGACGCCGGCCCGGGCGCCGTCCCCCGCCGCCCCCCCCGCCTCGGACGCGGAGAACGCAAGGGACGCCGGGGACGCCGGGCCGGTCATGACCGCCCGAACCGGGGCGGCGGGGCCCAAGATTATCATCAGAAAAAGAAAAGCCATTTTCATGAGGGGCCGGTCTGATTTAAGAAAAGGCGACGGGGGCTCGGAACCCGCCCGGGCTCCCCCCGGAAACAAGAAAACCGCCGGACGGGGGCCGCGGTCTTTATTTTGGCGGGGGGCCCGCCTGATTTCGCGCCGCCCGGGAAGCCTGTCCGACTGGCGGTCCGGCGCCGCTTCAGGGCGTCCGCGGGAAAGGGGCGTCCGCGGGACCTCCGCCCGACCCGGACAAAAATCCCCGCGTCCCGGGAAAACAGCCCGCGGGGACGGGGGGATTGTCGGCGGGCGGCAGATCTGTCAAGACGAGGGGAGGGAGCGGATTACGGCCTCGACTTCCTCTTTGCTTAAGCGGAGTCTCTGAGCAATATCATCCGCGGGCATCCCGATTTTATGAAGGGATTCGATTGCGACAATCTTCAATTCCCTGTTCTCCACATCTTTCTGTCTGATCGTCAGACCTAGCTGGAGGTTGCCAACCGGAGGCATTTCTCACAAAAATCTTTCCGGTATTGTTCTTGTTTTTCTTCTGCTTCGTCGCCCTTCAGTTTCATGAAAGGAGACAGACTAAATTTTAATACATTTTCAGGTTTTTTGAAAGTATTTCTTTCATCGCTTTCCGGCTCTCTAACAAAAATAACGCCGCGCGCAAAAAATATTCCTGACGCCCCGACCGACGGCCGGCGGGCGGAAATTGCCGGCCAGCCGTCGGACGCGGATTGTCAGGCAGCGGAGCCCCCGGCCGGCGCGGGCCCGGCGGCCGGGGAGCCGGTCACCAGATAGTTTATCCCCCCGCGGCTGAAAAGCAAGTCCCTCTCCCGGGAGAGCCAGACCAGCTCGTCGGCGTCCAGCAGGCCCGCCAGCTCGAAATACTCGGGGGAGAGCCTGGCGATTTTTCTCGCCCCCCCCAGGTCGGCGAGAGTCAGGGTCCCCTCGACGAGGACGCCGGACTTGAGGAAAAAAGCCCGGCCCGCCAGAATTTCCGGCATGACCGCCGGCCCGTCGTCGTCGCGGGTGAACAGCCCGTCGTCGTCGTCGTCGCGGGCGGACGGCCCGCCGCCGCCGAGGACGAGCGAATTGGCCATAATCGAGCGGACGGACCTGGCCCGGTTGGGGGCGGCCCCGGTCCTCCTGCGGCGAAGAAGGCCGAGGCCCCGGAGCAACGTCCCCCGTTCCTCGGCGGGGTCGGCCAGGGAGCGGTCGGTGGCCGCCAGAAAAAGCGTGTGGGGGGTCATGACGCCGAAGCGCCGGGAGAGCCCCACGATCTCGTCCGCCAGCTCCTTGTCCGGCTCCGGCCCCCCGGCCTGGTCGACCAGGCGCAGGAGCTCGGCCACGCGCCTTTGGGCCCAGATCTGGGCGACCGGCCTGCTGTCCGGCCGGGGCCCCGGGCTGAGCTCGAACTCGAACGTCCGGGAGACGGTCTTTTTTCCCCTCCTGCCGGAAAGAACGAACCTGGCCGGCCCCGGCTCCGAGTAACGGCCGAGCACCGCCAGCTGGGAGTGCCGGAAAAGGTCCGGCAGCCTGCCGGGCGACACCATGGAGACGGGCGCGCTGACTTTGAGCTCCGGGTCGACCAGGACCGGCCGGGACATTTTGGAGAAAAGGGCGCGCGCCTTGTCGCCGGCATCCTCCCGCTCGGAGACGTAGGTGGTCAGGCCGGAGGACTGCTCGGAGAGACGGTCCAGGAGGCGGACGTTGACCCGCGAGCCCAGCCCGAAGGAAAAAATCCTGGTCCCCCCGCCCCCGTCCGCCTCCCCCGCCATCAGGGCGAGCCCGCCCTCGTCGGTCTCCCCGAGGGTGGGCTCGCCGTCGGTCAGCAGCATGAGGTAGCGGGGCCGCCCGCCGGACCCGGCCTTTTGGCCGCCGCCCCCTTTTCCGCCCCCGGCGGACCGGCCCGCCCTTTTTTCGGAGGCCATCCCCAAGGCCGCCCCCAGGGCCGCCCCGATGTCGGTGCCCCCGCCGGGCCGCAGCCGGCGCGCGAAATCCGCGGCGTCCCGCCGGTTGGCCTCGGTGGCGGGAACCAGCCCCGGCCGCCACAGCTCGACCCCACCCGAAAAGGCCAGAAGCCCCAGGCCGTCCCCCGGGTTGAGGCCGCCCGCGACGAAGGCCAGGGCCTCCAGGGCCTGCTCGAACTTGACCCCGGTCATGGAGCCGGAGCAGTCCAGGGCCAGCACGACGTCCTTGGGGGCGGGCTCGGGCCCGTCGTCCAGGGCGTCGGCCAGAAAGAGAAAGTAGCCGTCCTCGGCCGGGTCGGGCCGGTGGCTCAGGACCAGGCCGCCCAGGGGCCCCGTCCTGGGGGTGAAATAGAGCTGAAAGCCGTCCAGGGGCGGCGAGTCCGTCGTCTCCAGGGTCGCCAGGAC
Organism: Deltaproteobacteria bacterium; assembly: GCA_031264015.1. Lineage (GTDB taxonomy): Bacteria > Desulfobacterota > Desulfarculia > Adiutricales > Adiutricaceae > JAIRNQ01. The sequence continues at coordinate 9,457 of JAISET010000111.1, forward strand.
GGAGCCGTCGTCGCCCAGGCTGACCCGGGCCTCCCCCAGGGGGCAGTAGGCCGAGGCCGCCCGGCCCCCGGGGATCCTGACCGCGACGCGCTGGCGGCCCGGACGCAGGCCATCGGTCAGGTTGCTGGCCAGGGGAAAGTCGATCATGACCCGCCCGTTCTCCAGGGGCAGGAGGTAGTCGACTTGGAGCTCCAGGGTGGTCCTTTTCTGCGGCGGCAGGTCGAAGATGGTGGCCCGGTAGAGCCCCCTCCCCGCGAACCTCAGGGCCGCCGGGTTGTTTTTCTCCAGGCAGTAGGCCCCGTAGGCCCCGAGGACCTCCCGGGCGGGGCAGACCCTCCCGGGGAGCTCGGTCCCGTCCAGGGTCAGCCTGAGCTTCGAGACCGTCCCCCCCGCCGGCAGGGGGACCAGGTAGTCGAGCCTCAGCCCCGCCCGCGGCTGGTAGTTTAAAACGGTCTGCCTGAGGGTGGCGGAGGCCAGCCGTCCGTCCACCGTCATGTCCAGCTCCAGCTCCTCGACGTGATAGGGGAGCTCCGCCGGACGCCCCCCTGGGCGCCCGGACAGGCCGGGCCGGACGCCGGACAAAACGACGCCGCCCAAATCGGGACCCGCGTCCCGACCGTCGGAGGGACCGTCGGAGGAACCGCCGAGGAAGAAGCTGAGCTTTTTAGGAGCGGCGCCGCCCGGCTTTTTGGAGGCGGCGGCGAGGGGCCGGGGGAAAAACAGGGCCCGCGAGACCAGGAAAAAGACGACGGCCAAAGGCGCCGTCCACCCCGGAACGGCCGGGAGGGCGGACAAAAAGAGCGCGCCGCAGGCGGCCGGACTCAGGGCGAGGCAAGCCGCCGCCGTCGAGCTGAAAATTCTCGGCATGGTAATCTCCTCCAAATTGGTCTATATTGGTTTGCGATTGTCAGGCCTGGGACGAATTTTTCGGACGAGCCGGATTTATGTTCGGCTAATTTTTGCGCGCGTTCTTATTATACCAGTAAAATCCAAAGTCGGCCTTCGGCGCGGGGCCGAGGGCGGTCGTCTCGGCATCGTGATAATCGGCGCGGTTTATGGAAGACGCGTTTTTCAATTTTTGAGGACCAGGGAAAATTTTTTTCACTTTTTTTTATTTTTTTTCCCGGGCCCCCGAAGGCCGGCCAATGACCCCCCGGATGGAAGCGACGACGGACGGCCCGGCGGCCGAGCTGATCCTCCACGACCTCGAGCCCTCCCTGGCGGCGCGGCACCTGCCCCCGGCCTCGGACTCCCTGGCCCTGTTTCCGGCCCTGCCCATGGTCCGGCCGTGCCGGGGCTGCTTCGGCTGCTGGACTAAAACTCCCGGCCGCTGCGTCCAGGGGGACCGCGGCTCGGACTTCGCCCTGCTGATGATCGGGACGCGCAGGCTCACCCTGGTCAGCCGCCTGGTTTTCGGAGCCCCCTCCCCCGCCGTCAAGGCCGTCCTGGACCGGTCCATCGGCTTCATCCTCCCTTTCTTCGCCAGCGGCGGCCGCGGGATGCGCCACAGGCCCAGATACGAGTCCAGCCCCGACCTGAGGTTCTGCTACTACGACGCCCGGGACCCCGGGCAGCGGAAGACCGCCGAGAAGCTGACCCTGGCCAACCAGATCAACTTCATGGCCCCCAGGGCCGAGACCCTGTTTTTTTCGTCGTTGGAGGAGCTGGGCGCGGGCCTCGGGGGCGGGAACTAAAAAGCGGGGAATAAAAAAATCAACGGCCCGGCGGCCCGGCCCGAACCACAGGCCGGCCGGAACCCTGGGCCTGCCGGAACCCTGGGCCTGCCGGAACCCGGGGCCGGCCCGGTTTTAAACGCGGCGCGGGGGACGAGGGGGAGAAAATGAAAATCGTCATTTTAAACGGGAGCCCCAAAGGCGGGGACAGCGCCTCGCTGAGAATCTCGCTGGCCCTGGCCGAGGCGATCCAAAAACAAAGCCGGCCGGGCCGGACACAGACGGGCCAGACACGGTCGGGCCGGGGTCGGGCGGGCGGCGGGGAGGAGCCCGCCCTGGTCCGCCTCAATTCCTGGGGCCTGAGGCCGGAGGATCTGATCGCCTCCCTGCGGGACGCCGGCGCCCTGGTCCTGGTCTTCCCCCTTTATGTGGACGGCGTCCCCGCCCATCTTCTGGCGCTGATGGAGGCGGTCCGCCAAGGCGGGCCCCGGACGGCCCCCGGGGCCAGGCTGCACGCCGTGGTCAACAACGGCCTCTGGGAGTCCGAAAACAACTCCCCGGCCTTCGAGGTGCTCCGCCACTTCGCCTCGGAGGCCGGCCTCGCCTGGGGGCAGGGCCTGGGCTGGGGCGGCGGCGGGATGATCGCCGCCTGCGGGAAGATCGGCCGCCACCCCTTCAAGTCCTTCGGCCGGGAGACGGATTTTCTCGCCGGACAGATATTGTCTGGCGGCGGGGGGCCGGAGCGCTACTGCCAGCCGAACATCCCCAGGTTCGCATACTTCCACGCGGCCAACCTGATGTGGTACGTGCTGGCCTGGAAAAACAAAATCAAATTCAAGGACCTCCTGCTCCGCCGCCAGCCCCCCGCGCCGAAAGGCTGAGCGGGCGGGCGGTTTTTTTGTCTGCCGGACACCCGCCGCCGGAGGCGGGAAAAGAATCTCGACCATGGCCACGACGACTCCCGGACATCCCGTCGGTCCAAAAAAGGCCGCCGCGGAAAAAAAACCGGCCCGCCCCGCCCCGGCCCGCCCGGCGCCCCTTAAGAATCCATATGTCCCCGACTCCGGGCCGGCCGGCCCGCTCGTCTCCAAAAACCCCGAATTGAAAACTTTGCCCGTCGTCGACCGCGGCCCGGCAAGCCCGGCCCCCGGCAAGCCCGGCCTCCGGCAAGCCAGGCCACCCCGAGACGCCGGCCTCCGCGAACTCGAGGCGGCCGACAACGAATTACGCGGGATAATCGCGCCGTCCCGGCCTGGAAATTCCTTGAGCCGTCCCGACGCCGGACACGACCGGCTTTCAGCAATCGACCTGTCCGTGGACGCCGGCCCGGCCGAGGTCGACCCGCCGGGGAACCGCTTTAAAAAATTTGATTTTTCCCGCGTCCCCGGGCCTGGAGAAGCCGGACGCGTCCGAAAACATGTCGACGTTCGACGCGAGGCGCGGCCGCGCCAAAGCCTCGGGGCGAGTTTTTTAGGCCGTCCGACTCCCCGGCAGCGGCGGGAGGAAAGGAAAACCAGCCATGACTTCAAATAATCCCAAGCCCGGGGCCGCCCGGAACGACGCCGGGCCGCAAGAAAAAAAGACCGCGGCGCCCCGCGTCTCCGCGCTCGACTATTCCGAGGAACAGGCGGCGGCGTCCCTCGGCGGGACGGCCAAATGGTTCGATTTGGACGGCGGCCGGCATGTCGCCGAGCTCGCCTTGAGCGGGGAGACGTTCCAAGGAAGGCTCTCGCTCGCGCCTTTTCCTTTTCTGTCGAAACTTGTCGTCAACGACACCAAACTGACGGCCCTCGACGTCTCCCAAAACAAAGCCCTGACCGTCCTGGACGTCTCCCGCAACAATCTGATGCTCCTGGACGTCTCCCGGAACGACGCCCTGGCCGAGCTTGACGCCTCTGGCAACAGGCTGGACGATCTCAATGTCGAGAAAAACTTGGCTTTGACCAAGCTGAACGTTTCCGACAACCACCTCGGCGATCTCCGCGTGGCCGCCAACGCCGCCCTGACCAGGCTCGACGCCTCCAAAAACCGGCTGCGGGCGCTGGACGTCCGGGAAAACGCCGCCCTGACCGACCTGAACGTCTCCGGCAACAAGCTGCGCGGGCTCGACGTCAGTTTCAACCGTCGTCTGACGACTCTGGACGCCTCGTTCAACCGGCTGGCCGCCCTGCATGTCGCCGCAAACGGCCGTCTGTCCCGCCTCTATGTCGGGGCCAACCATTTGTCCGAACTGAACTTGGCCGGCAACATGGTCCTGGAAAGACTGGACGCCTCCCGCAACCGACTGGAGGCGCTGCCGACGGGCCGCAACAAATTTTTATCGAGGCTGAACCTCTCGCATAACAACATAACGCGCCAGGACTGCGACAACAACAAATTTTTGGTCGACCTCGACCTCTCCGGCAACGGGCTGGTCTCGCTGTCCGTCTCCCAGTGCGTCGTCCTGACCGAGCTCGACGTCTCCCTGAACCGGCTGGGGGCCCTCGACCTCGGCAACAACGCCGCGCTGCGCGTATTGGACGTCTCCAACAATTGCCTGGAGACGCTCGATCTCTCCCGCAACACTCTTCTGAAGGAATTTGACTGCGGCCGCAACCCCCTCCGGAAACTCGCCCCTCCCAAATAAACGGCGGCCGGGAGACTTTCGCCGGACCCCCCCGGCGTTCCGGCCCGACGACCCGCCGGTCATCATGGCCGGGGCGGCCCCCGGTCGTCCCGGCCCTCGGTCGTCCCGGCCGTCAGTCGTCCCGGCCCCCGAGAAAACGCCTCTCGCGCTCGAAAAGCTCCCTGACCCTGGCCCCCTCCCCCGGCACGGCCTCCGCCGCGGCCATGTCGCCCCATTTGTAGCGGCGGTGCCGCAGCCTCTCGAGGACGGTGTCGCCGATCAGATAGGCCTGGTCGAAATAGGAGCCCATGGCGGCGTCCCGGGTCTCGGGTATGGTCAGCAGATTTTGGCCGTGCGAGTACAGTTCCGGGGAGGAGACGCAGCCCAGGGCCTCCTCCATCAGCGTCGGGACCAGGTCCGCGTGCAGGCTGCGTCTGTCTATGGTCCGGCCCTCCCTCTGGCCGGGGGTCTTCAGGATCATGGGCGTCGCCGTCTGCCAGCGGCTGAAGTTGCTGCCGTGGCCCCAATAGCCCAGGCCGTTCTCGTTGAACTCCTCGGCGTGGTCGCCCGTCACGACAATTATCGCCCCGTCATACCGCCCCCTGGCCGCCAGCCCGTCCAAGATCCTCCCCGCCAGATGGTCAGCGTAGCTGAGAGAGTTCCGGTAGGCGTTGCGGTACGGGAGGGGGTCGGTCCGGCTGTTGAAAACATAGCCCCCGGCCGCCTTGGGGACCGGCTGAAACTTGGCGAAGGCGGCCGGGCTGGCGTAGGGGGAGTGCGGGGCGAAAATAAAAATGAAGTCGAAGCGCGGGGCCCCGGAACCCAGGTCCAGGCTGTCCATGTAGGCGTCGACCAGGCTCTCGTCCGGGCCGACATGAAAATTCCCGGGCTCCACCCCGGGGAAAATAAGCGTCCTCAGCTGGAAGCGGTCCAAGTTGTTGCCGGAAAAGACCCTCAGCTCGTAGCCCATTTCCGCCAGCCTGGCCGTCAGGACGCTTTGGTTGGAGAGGGGCGAGTTTTTAAACAAGTCGTAGAGACCGGGCTGGAGGCCGAAGAACAGCCCGAAGACGCCGGGGACGGTGGTCGAGCCGCTGGAGACGTGGTTGCGGAAATAATGCGCCCCGCGGGAGAACTCATGGATGCTCGGGGTGATCTCCGGGGTCATGGCCGCCGCCTGCCAGCTCTCGAGCACGATCAGGGTGATGTCGGGGGGCCTCCCCGCGGCCCGGCCGGCCCCGGCGCCCGCGGCGTCGTTGTCAAACTCCAGCGGCCCCGCCGGATAGCGGACCCGGTCCACGTTTCCGCGCCCGGCCGTCTCCGGGACCCGACCCCGCTCCGGGGGAAACAGGGAGGGGAAGTTCCGGCTGAGCCCGGGGGCCAGCCGCTCGCTGACGAAGGGGGCGTAGAGGGGCAGGTAGCCGTCCAGGGAGGTGATTTCCTGCCGGTCGCAGGCCTCGGCCCAGATGTGCGCGAGGCTGTTGGCCCCAAAGAGGAGCGTCGCCAGGGCCAGGGCCAGGAAATACGGCTTGGCCGAGGCCCGGACCCGGCGGTAAAACCACCTTCTGGCCAGCCACAAAAGAGCCAGCAGGGCCAGGGCCGCCAGGGCGAAGGCGGCCGCCGGGAGCCCGGGCGCCCCCAGGCCGCCGAAATCCATCAGGACGACCCTGAGGACGAAGAAGTTGAGGTGATAGCCGTAGACCTTGAAGACGACGGCGTCCGCGGCCATAAAAGTCAGCCAGGCCCACTGCAGAAGCAGCGGAACAAGGGAGGAGGGCCCCGAGAGGGCCAGGGGGCACAGGACCAGCCAGACGACCAGAAGCCCCCAGCAGTAGTAGCCCAGCACGCTCAACTCGTAGAGAAAGACCCCGGGCGACTCCGGGGCCGGGGCGGAGCACAGGGAGACGACGACCAGGCCGCACGTCAGCAGGACGACGAGCAGGGAGAAGCCGAGGTGCAGCCTGAGCCTGACCAGAGGCGCCGGCCCGCGCGGTTTGACCGAGGTCATGGCGGGACGTCTTGTCGCTAAAAGTCGCGTCTGAAAGACACGAAGAACGTCCTGTCCTCATAAGACACGCCGCCCAGGTATTTGAATATTCCCTTGCTATCGTCGACAAACCCGCCGCCGCTTGAGGCGTGAAAATTGTCCCCCCCGGCCCCCTCCTCGTATTTGTCGACGAAAATCAGGGTGAATATTCCGGAGACCGCCAGCGAGCCCAAGACGTCGGCGGCGTCGTGCTTGTTCCTGTCCAGGCGCGCCCCGGCCATGTAGACCGACAGCGCGTACGGGACGACGGCGGCCCCAAGCCCGTGCCTTTTGTGAATGAACATGCCGCTGGTGAACCCGGCCGCGGCGTGCCCGCTGGGAAACGACCTTTTCTTGCCGCCCGGCTTGTGGTCCGGCCGCTTCTTGGCGACGACCGACTTCAGCCCCTCGACGGCCAGCTGGGAGGAGCCCAGCGACAAGACAAACTGCAGCGGCCCGCGCCAGCTCTTTTCCTCGCCGACGGAATAGGCCAGGGCGTAGAGCGGCAGGCCGTAGCGCAGATAATCGTCGGCGTGGAATGTTTCAGCCGACAAAGCGTTAACTTTTAATAGCGTGAAGCAAGCTATAAATAATGTTATCGCCAATATATTAATAGATTTTATATATAATTTTTGCATAACAATCCTATTAATAATATAATAAATATATTATTTGAATTTACATATAATAATATTAAAATGTAATAAAAAAAATATTTAAATGGTTGAGAAAAAACCGGAGGATAAAAAGATGGCAATTATGTGTCAGGCGGGTTGGAGAAAGGAATAAAATATCTTTTATATAAACATACTATAGATATAATATTCCCATGGCGAGCAACAAACTCGCTTAAAGATATAATTTTGTCATTTGAATGGAGCTTGGCGGCGAGAGGAGAGGTTTGTCGGTCAGGAAGAGAAGGGTGGCAAAAAGCGCTTTCAAAGTCGGAAAACGCTAAATATTCACGGTCTGACAGAGAGCGCGCGCGGCGCCGGACTTAGGGACAAACAGACGACAATAAAAATGGCGGTCATCTCGAAAAACATGTTTCCGACAACAACATCGCCGGAGACGTCCCGTCTCCGTTTCATTTTTAAAGCTAAATTTGGCATAAAAAAATAAATTATAAACTTAAAAATAAATTCCAATTATAATTCAATTGTGATCCTGACGAATTTCAACTAATTAACTTAATTCATCCCAAGGACGAAAAAAATTAATTCCGGCCCCGCCAGGGAGACCGCTTGCGGGCCAGGCGGGGGAGACGCCTGCTTATAATCAATTTTAGCCTGGAAAGACGCCGGTTTGGAAGCATGGCGGGGCCGGCCCGCCGAGTCCCCGACCCGGGGAGCAAAAGGGGCGAAACTATTTTTGGCCCGCCCCGGGGCCTGTCTCATGAACGCGCCGATTATAACAAGACCGGGCTCAAAAGGCAAACGGCGTCATCCCCGGCGCGGGCATCTCCCGAATTCTTCCGATCGCCGCGGCCCGCCGGTCCTTCCGAAAGCGACAATAAAAACTCCGGACGGAGCCCGCCCGGAGTCAATATCAATCCCTCCCGAACCAAATTTTAATTCTGATATTCCGGATAGTCGGGATACTCCGGATAATCGTCGTACTCGGGATAGGCCCGGTCCGCCGGGGGGTAGCGGTCATAGTCGGAGGCCTGGGAGTAGTTCTCGCCGGAGCCGTAGGGCGGCTCGGAATAGGCGGACGGCAGGGCGTCGGGACCCTCCAGGGCCAGCTCGGGGCTCATGCTGTAATGACGGACGACCTTGCGGCCGGACTCCCGGCTCAGGACCTGCTGGCCCAGCCTGCCGCTTCTGGCGTTGGTGTGGACCTCGACCCTGTGCCCGTCGGGCTTGACCTGGTCCGTCACCCCCATGAAGCGCTCGCCGCGCCCCTCGGGCTGCCTGGTCCAGTAGGGGCCGGGGGAGACCGGCATGGGCCTGGCGGGGTCGGCCTTCTGGCCGGGCTGCAGGACCTGGGGGACGCGCCGCAGGTCGTCGGGACGGGGGGCCTTGTCCTCCCGGAGGGCGGCCTCCGCGGCCCCGGGATGCCCGGCCCTTTCGCCGGGCCGGCGGAGGGGGCGGGGCGCCCCGGCGGGCGGCTCGGGCCACTCTTGGGCGGAGGCGGCGGCCGGCCACTCCTCGGCCGCGGGCGGCTCGGGCCACTCCTGGGCGGCGGGCGGCTCGGGCCACTCCTGGGCGGCGGGAGGGGCGGGCCATCCCTCGGCGGCGGCGACATCCGCGGCGGCATCCGAGGCCGGGGCCAAAGCCCGGGCCTGCGCCTGTATTTGATTCTCGGCCTGGGCCCTGGTCGGCGACATGGTCTCCAGGGCGGCGGGCGGGGCGGCGGCGGGCAGGGGGGCCTGGCCGCCCATGAGGTCGGTCTCGACTATGCCTGTCCGGCCGTCGAAGGTGGAGGAGGCCGTCAGGCGGGCGCCGGTGGTGGCGGTGCGGGCCAGTCCGGCCCCGGAGCCGGCGACGGCCGGCGGGGCGGCCGAGGCGGCGGCGGCCTGGTCGGAATTTTGACTTCTCTCGGCGGAGACGAGCAGGTTCATGATCTCCCGGGGCGGCAGGCCGGCGTCCATCATCTTGCGCATTGACTCGGGGGGGACGGGGGCGCGGCGCAGCCGGTTGGTCCTGGCGTCCATGACCAGGTAGGTCCTGGCCAGGTCGTCGCCGCCGTAGTCGACCAGCTCCATGACAAAGTCGATCTCGAGGGGGGGCCTCCCCCGCCTGGCGAGCGTCTGGGTGACGACGATCTCCCGGCTTTTCTCGCCCAGCCCCCGGCGGGCCAGCTCGGCCAGGTCCAGGGGGGCGCCGGCCCGCGCGGGGGCGTTCTGGACGACCAGAAGAAAGCCCAGGGCCAGCAGGAGGATGACGAGGATTTGACTCGACCGAACATTCGCGACCGTCATGGCGGCACCGCCCAGGTTAAAATTTCCCGCCGCGGGCCGGCTTCGGCACCCGCCGCGGAAGTTCATGCCAGGGGGAAACGCAACTATGGCGCCAAGTTATAAGATCGGCCCGGGAGGCCCGCCGCTGGCGGCCCCGGGGCGGGCGCCGCGGCCATGACGTGAACGATTGTCGGAAAATTGACTCTCCCAGGTCCCTGAGAGCTCACCCGACCTTGCCGCGGCTGGCTCAACCAACAAGCTTGATGGGGTTTTACAGGAGGACGGGGGCGGGGACGGGGACGGGGGCAAAGACGGGGACGGGGACCGGACAGAAATAACGGGAGGGAGGCGAAAGACGGCCGAAGCGGGGCGACATCGTCCCCGGTCGCCCCCGTCTAAGGAAACCACGCGCCTCGTCCGGCAAACTAAACGGTCGGAGAGCGGGCAAAACGTCCGGCCAGCCAAACCGGAGGACGACCTCCCCCCCCCCGGCCCCCCCCTCCTCCCGCCTTCTCGCCCCTCCACTCATCCTCCCCTCCCTCCGTCGTCCGGAGAAAAGGGGGGCGAGGACGCCCGGCGCGGGGGCGAGGACGCCCGGCGACGGGGAGGCGCGAAGCCCGGCCGCGGCGGGGAGGCGAGAAGCCCGGCGGCGAGGACGCCCCCCCGGCGGCAAGCCCTCAGCCGTTGTGTTTGAGGCGGCGCAGCTTGGCTTTCCAGCGGGCCAGGCCCCACCGGGGCAGGGCGGCCTCCCGGGCCAGCTCCTGCTCGTCCTCGGCGAGGTCCAGGCCGCGGGTCTCCTCGTCGTAGACCTCCAGGGACTCGCGGCCGAGCCTGTAGGGCCGTTTCCAGAGCTGCCAGGCCAGAAACAAGACCAGGGCGCCCGTCAGGGGTATCAGGATCCCCTCCCTAAGCCCCCAGCTCAAGTGCAGGCGGCGGATCCGCAGGTAGCGCATGACGGGCCAGGCCGAGAGGAAGACGAGGATCATCAAAGCGAGGCTGGCCGAGACCATGAAGATGAGCCCCCCGTAGCCCGTGGGCACCTGGGCCAGGTTCTCGGTCTCGAAACGGGGGAACCTCGCCCCGAGGCCCACCCCCAGCGAGCACAGGCCGGGGGTCAGCAGCACGGTCAGGGCGAAGGCCGTGGCCGACATGACCGGGTCGGCGTCGAGATAGTAGTTGGTCAGATAGGTCAGGACCAGGGCCACGAGCAGGATGGGCAGCAGCCAGAAGCGCAGCTTAAACTTGACGAAGTCCCCCGTCCCCAGCGGCGACGAGCGGATGATCCAGTAGGAGAAGCCCTCGGCCGAGATGGAGGGGAAGGCGAAGCGCAGGGACAGGGTGGCCGAGACCAGGCCCACGAGACCCACGTTTAAAAAGGCGATGGTGTTCTCGAGAAAGAAGGCCTGCAGGGGGTAGCGCTTGAGGTTTAAAACGGAGAAATTATAGAGATAGATGATCATCAGCGCTCCCAGCAGAAACAGCTGGGACCACTGGGTGTGGTCGCGGAAGAAGATCTTAAAATCCTTGACGGCCAGGGCGCGGCACTGCGGGTTTTTAATCAGGCGCAAAAACCAGGACATGAGGTTCAGCATACCCCCGGCCCTCTGCCGCCCGGCCCCCTCCTGGTTTTTGTTGTAGCCGACCCAATACAGAAAATGGGCGGCGTAGGACGCGACCAGGCCCGCGGCCAGGGCCATGACCCACAAAAGGAGCAGGTGCACCAGCCGAAAGTCCGTCTCCCGCCCGCCCAGGAGGGGCCAGAGCAAGTCCGTCGCCCAGGTGGTGGGCAGCATGGGCGAGGTCGGGGTCTGCAGGGAGTCCAGGTACCCGGCCACCGACTGGAAGCTGTCGGGATTGACCAGCTGCTCGGGCCGCAGAAGCCGAAAGGCCAGGTACAGGGCCACGAAGGCCAGAAGACCCAAAAGGCTCATGATGTCCTTGGTGCGCCTCGCGGGCAGGACGTTGACCAGCAGGATGACCACCGTCTGGCTGACGAACGAGGCCGTCAGGACCACGGGGACGGAGGCGGGCAGCAGCAGGGCGAAATAGGTCAGCGGCGCGTCGAAGGCGTAGCCGAAGGCCAGAAAGACCGGAAACAAGAAGGCCGCGGGCATCCAGGCGCTGGAGATCATGCTCTGGCAGGAGCGGGCCCAGAAGATGCTCTCCCGGTCGACTGGCGCGGCCATCAGGAGGGACAGGTCCCTGGCCAGATAGAAGCTCGAAAGGGCCGTGATGATGGCCGAGAAGATCAAAAGAGCCGAGCCGGAGAGCCACAAAAGACTGAACGTCTTGTGGGAGAGGATGTCCCCGAAGCCCTCCACCGAATAAAACGAGCGGATCATCTTGATGGAGAGCAGATAGAGGGCCGCCCACATGACCAGGGTGAAGACGGAGAGCGAGACAATTTTGACGCGCCCCCCGGGCCCGGGGTCCTTGAGATAGTTCCTCAGCCCCATGGAGGCGGGCCGCAGCAGGGTCAGAAACTCGCGCATGGCCGCCCCCTATTTTTTCCCGCCGGCCGCGGAGGCCGGGGGCTCGACGCCGGTGGTCAGCTCCAGGAACAAGTCCTCGAGGTCGGTCTCCGAGCTCCCGGCGCCTCGCCTGAGCTCCGCCTCCGTCCCCTCGGAAATGAGCCTGCCGTGCTGGATGATGCCGATGCGGTCGCACAGCCGCGAGGCCAGGCTCATGGTGTGGGTGGAGATGAAGACGGCCACGCCGTCCTCCCGGGCCAGGCGCCGGAAAATGCCCATGACCAGCTTGGCCCCCCGGGGGTCGAGCCCCACCATGGGCTCGTCCACCACCAGGATCCTGGGGGACGGCAGAAGCGCCCCGCTCATGATCAGGCGCTGCTTCATGCCGTGGGAGTAGTTTTCGATCAGCTCCTCGCGCCAGTCCCAGAGCTCGAACAGCTCCATCAGCTCCCGGCTCCGCGACTCCCCCTTGTCCTTGGGCATGCGGTAGAGGTCGGCGGTGAAGTCCAGAAACTCGCGCCCCGAGAGCTTCTCGTAGAGGAAGGGGCGGTCGGGGATGTAGCCCAGGATGGCCTTGGCCTCCCTGGGGTGCGAGGCCAGGTCGAAGCCCCCCAGGCGGATGGACCCCGAGGAGGGCGCCAGGGCCCCGGCCAGCATGCGGATGGTGGTGGTCTTGCCCGCGCCGTTGGGCCCCAGAAAGCCGTAGATCTCGCCGGAGTTGACCGTCAGACTGAGGTCGGCCACGGCCTGGTGCTTGCGGTAGTTCTTGTTGACATGCTCGAGTTTAATCATGCTTGTGTCGTTTCCCGGGTCTTGGGCTCGCGGCGGGCGTTAGTCCCAGGCCCGTCGCAAAATTCGTCCGCGGGACGGAAGGCCCGAGGCCCCGCGGCCGTTTTCGGTTCCCCGGGCTCGGATCCGGATCCGACCGAGAAGCGGGCGGGGCGGCGAAAAACGCCGCCCCCGTCCCGAGGGAGTCGGAGCCAGATCCAGATCCGGATCTGGGGAATCGCGGCGGCGGGCCGAAAAGAGCCCGTCGCCATGTCGGAGGTTTTCAATAAAAATTAGTCGCGGAGTCAGTCGCCAAACCAAATCAAGGCAGAGCAAGGCAGATAAAACCGTCTGACAAACAAGTCAAATCCAGTCAAATCCAACCAAATCCCAGCAATGACAAGAAAACTCATCCCGGCGGAGCCGGCCGAGCCAAAGTCGTCGGCCGGGCAGACGTCCCGACTTGGCGACCGGCGCGATCAATTAGTTCCTTCCCGCCATGACTTCCTCTCTTCAGCACTTAACTAAAGTCGCTTATCCCATTATACCCTATTGTGTTTTCTTTTGACTTATTTTTTGCGGGCCGGCCGTCGACCGGCCCGGGCGGCGGGACATCAGCGGGCTGTCCCGGGGTCGGCGGCCGGGTCGGGGGAGACGGCGTCGGAAGAGGCGTTATCTGAAGTTTCGTCCCGGGCTGGGGAGGCGCCGCCGGCGTCATTGTCGCCGGCGCCGGCGTCACCGCCGGTGTCGGAGCCGGCGGCCGGAGGCGCGGTCCGGGCGGCGGCCGGCGCCGGGGGCTCGACTTTCAGCCAGGGGCCGTCGGGCCCGGCCAGACCCTCCAGGGGGCCGCCCTTGAGGACGTCCTGGATCATGGTCATGCCCTTGCTGGAGAGAAAACTGGTGATGACGGCGGCCAGGGGGCCCGGCAGCGGGGCGACGCGGGCCTCGGCCTCGGCCATCTCCCGCCTGGCGACGTCGACGGAGGGCCCGTCCTGCAGAAACTCCAGGCTCATCTCCAGAAGCGGGTTGTAATGCCTGAGGAGCCGACCGTCGGAGTTGATCTCGTCGACGTTCTCGGAGCCCATGAAGTTCAGCGTCAGCTTGTAGACCTCGCGCTCGTCGGAGGCCGCGGTGGCGTCCTCGATGGTCAGGGTGGCCGGCTTGAAGGTCATGGAGACGGGGTCCAGAAGCTCGAGGCCCAGGGGGCGCCCCATGGGCAGGTCCCGCTGGCGGGAGAGCCAGGGGCCGATGCCCGAGACGAGTATCGGGCCCGAGGGCGGCAGGGGCGCCTCGGCCTGGCGGGCGGTCTCGCCTAGGGAGACCCGGCAGACCAGGCGGTCGCGGACCACCGTCGCCCTGGCCGCGGCCGTCTCGCCGCCGACGGGGATGACGAAGTCCGCGGAGACCAGACGCCCGTCCTGGGAAAAGACGGCCTCGGACTTGGTGATCAGGGGAAAGGAAAAGGGCCCCAGCTTCAGGTTCAGGACCGTCTCCTCGAAAAAAGTCACCCTGAGGGTGTCGGGGTCGGTCCTGATCTCCCGCCTGGCCCAGCCGGTGCGGGAGTTGCCCAGCGAGACCTGGTAGAAGGTCTCGCCGTCCAGGAGCCTGAAGAGGGAGCCGGAGTTGAAGGCGAAATTGCCGGACCAGCCCCACCAGAAAAGAAAGAGGAGGGCCGGGATCAGGAGGGCCAGCTTGAGGGCATGTCTTTTTTTCAAATGACACCTCGCCCGAGAAGAAGTGGGAGCGCGGAAAAAAAACCGAAGAAAAAATCGAGGGAGTCCGCGAGGGGCGCGGGAAGCAAGAAAATCGAGGCGTGCGAAGAAAAGCGCGAGGCAAAAAAGTCCGAGCCAAGAAGTCCGAGCCAAGAAGAAAATTCTAAAATTCCAAAATTTTCAAATTTTTAAATTATTAAATTCCAAAATTCTCAAATTCCAAAATTCAAAAGACTCGAAAAGACTCTAAAACTATAAAAACTCCAAAATTCCAAAGCATCCGGAAACTAAAAAAACTCGGGCGTCCCTACAGCGTCGCCGCCCACGCCGCCGCCCCGGCCATCATCTCCAGATACTCGTCGGGGGAGAGGCCGGCCCCCAGGGCCACCCTCATCTGAATCTCGGGGGTGAGCAGGTCATTGGGCGAGTGGGCGTCGGAGTTGACCAGGAGTTGCGCCCCGTAGCGCCGGGCCAGACCGGCCACCAGGCCGTTGGCCATGTTGTGGCCGCCCCGGGCCGAGAGCTCGAGCCTGACGCCGTTTTGCGCTGCCAGGTCGACCTCCTCGGGAGTCAGAAAGCCGGGGTGGGCCAGGATGTCCGCCTTGGCCAGGATGGCCGCCCTGTTGGTGCCGGGGCAGACGGGCTCCACCGGGCTCTCGCCGTGGACGACCACGTAGGCGGCCCCCAGCTCCCTGGCCCTGGCCGTCATCAAGGCGATGCGGGGCGGGGGGACGTGGGTGAGCTCCACGGAGGGCAGAAGTTTCAGTCCCTCGACGCCCGGCTCGAGGCCTATCTCGCCGGAGAGGGCCCCGGCCGCCAAGAGGGCCCGCTCCAGCGCCCACTCCAGGTTGGACTGGTCGACGTGGTCGCTCAGGCCCATGACGGAGTAGCCTTTGACGAAGGCCCGGCGCCCCAGCTCGGCCGGGGCCAGCTGCCCGTCGGAGAAAATGGTGTGCAGGTGAAAGTCAATGACCCGGGGCGGGACGGGCGGCCAGGCCAAACTCCCGCTCACAAGGGCGGGGCCGGCGGCTCGGGCCGGCCGATGTTCATGACCAGGACGCGCAGGGAGTCCTCGAACTGGACCTCGATCTTGTTGGGCATGACGAGCCGGATGACGAAGCCCGTGCCGAACCTGGGGTGGGCGAGGACCTGGTCGGCGGAGTAGGTTCCGTCGAGGGTGTACTTGACGGGGGCGCTCTTATTCTTTTCCCTGAGGGACCGCCACTGCTTGCCGTTCTGCTCCAGCTCGTCCTGCGCGGCCTTCAGGGCCTCCTTGCGCACCCGCTCCTCCTTGGTCTCCTTGGGGAGCCTCGCCTCCTTGGGGGTCTTCTCGGCCTTGGCGGAGGCCGGCTTGGCGGGCTTGGCGGGCTTGGCGGCGACGGGCGGGCGGTAGTTGTGCTGGCTCTGGCAGGTCAGGCAGAGCACCCTTTTGACCACCCCGTCCAGCAGGGAGACGACCCTGTGGTTGGTGACCCGGCGGCATTTCATGCACTGGGCGTCGATGTCCTCGCCCACGTTGACGGTGTCCGTCTTCTTGGCAGAACTCATATTTATTCCTCTTCACGGCCCCCCCGGCGGCCGGGGGACCGGCGTTTTCTGGCGGCAGGGAAAGTTACCGCCCGGCCGGGACGCGGCAGGCTCGAAAATTATGTCTCTCCCAGACCGGACATAAAAAACTTAAAAACTAACAGACTTGAAAGCCGGAAACCCGCGGCTGCAAACTTTGAGCGGCAAACTTCGAACTTTAAACTTCAAACTTCAAACTCCAAACTCCAAACTTAAAATCCCGCGAGCCGCGGCTCCAAAAAGCTCCGAAACATCAAGTCTTAAGCTAAAACCAGGGGCCCGGACCAACACGGGGGGCCCGGGGGCGGGGCGGACGGCCCGGGGGCAAGGCCCCGGACCTCAAAAAACATCAGTTGCGCAGGCTGTGGATGGGCGCGGGCACCCGGCCGCCCAGGCTGATGAAGGCCTCGGCCTCCGGGTAGTCCGGCACGCTCATGACGGTGGCCGAGCCCAGAAGGCCCCCGTAGCTGACCTTGTCGCCGGCCTTCTTGCCGGGGACGGGGATGAGCCTCGCGGCCGTGGTCTTGTGATTGACGACGCCGATGGCCATCTCGTCGGCGATGATGGCGGCCAGGGTGGCGGCGGAGGTGTCGCCGGGGAGCGAGACCATGTCCAGGCCCACGGAGCAGACGGAGGTCAGGGCCTCGAGCTTCTCGACGCCCAGATAGCCGGCCGCCGCGGAGGCGCCGATGCCCAGATCCTCCGAGACGGGGATGAAGGCCCCGGAGAGGCCGCCCACGTGGCTGGAGGCGAAAGCCCCGCCCTTTTTGACGGCGTCGTTGAGGAGGGCCAGCACGGCCGTGGAGCCGGGGACGCCGATGGCCCTGAGGCCGAAGGACTCGAAGATCTCGCCCACTGAGTCGCCCACCTGGGGGGCCGGGGCCAGGGACAGGTCCACCACCCCGAAGGGCAGGCCCAGGGCGGCGGCCACCTCGCGGCCCAGGATCTCGCCGACCCTGGTCACCTTGTAGGCGGTGCGCTTGATGACCTCGGAGAGCTGCCCGAGGCTCGGCCTGGGGGACTGGGCCATGGCCCGGTCGATGGCCTTCTTGACCACCCCGGGGCCGGAGACGCCGACGTTGATGACGGCGTCGGGCTCGCCCAGGCCCTGGTAGGCGCCGGCCATGAAGGGCATGTCCGGGGGGATGTTGGCGAAGACCACCAGGCGGGCGCAGGCCAGGCCGTCGGAGTCTTTGGAGAGGGCCGCCGTGTCCTTGATGGCGCTCCCCATCAGGGCCACGGCGTCCATGTTGATGCCGTCGCGGCTGGAGGCCACGTTGACCGAGGAGCAGACCCTGCTCGTCTCGGCCAGGGCCTCGGGGATGGAGGCGATCAGGGCCGAGTCGCCCTTGGCGAAGCCCTTCTCCACCAGGGCGCCGAAGCCCCCGACGAAGTCGACGCCGGCCTCGCTGCCCGCCTTGTCGAGCACCCTGGCCACTTTGACCAGCTGGGAGGACGTGAACGGGCCCGCCAGGGCGGAGACGGGGGAGACGGCGATCCTTTTGTTGACTATGGGTATGCCGTACTTCTCGCCTATCTGGTCGCAGACCCGCACCAAATTTTCGGCGTGCCTGCTGATCTTGGCGAGTATCTTGGCCGAGAGGCGGCCCAGGTCGTCGGAGAGGCAGTCGAGAAGCGAGAGCCCCAGGGTGATGGCCCTCACGTCCAGGTGCTCGTTTTTGAGCATCTCGAGAGTGGCGGTGACTTCTCTATCGGTAAGCATTATTCAGAGACCAGCCTTGCGGTGAACCCGGCTTGGGCGCCCCCGGGGGGACGATGGACAGGCGAGTTGAGCGGCGCCCGGGGACCAGGGGCCCCGGGAACTTTCAGGTAAGAAAAATAGTCGTCTTGAGGCGGGCGGGCCGACCTGGCGGAAAAAACCCGCGGCAGACAAAAAAAGAAGGCGAAAGAGCAAAAAAGTCACTAAATCGCCATAAAATACATAAAAGGTCCGAAGATCCGGCGCGGGGGCGGGACGGGCGCCGGGGACCGGCAAAGGCGCCAAAAAACTAGCCAAAACCCGCTTTTAACCACGCGGCATTTTTCCCTGAAAAAATGCCAGCGAATATTTTAAGAGACGAAGCTATTTTAGTCAAGAAAATAATTCGACAAAAATTTAACCCGCCGCCCGGGGGACGGGCGCCCCCCCGGTGGTGGGGACGGCGGCGGGAAGGGGGCGGGCGCCCTGAAAGACGAGGCGCGGAAAGACGGGGGGCCGGCCGGCTCCGGCCGGACGTCGGGATACTTCTCCGAGGCCGGGCGGTTGGTTCCGCGCCGGACGAGCTCGAGCTCCTCGTTGGGCATGAGGGCGGCCGCGACTGGGGCGTCGGGCTCCGGGATAATTTTTGGACGCCCGCCTTTGGACTTCTGATAGCCCCCCCCCCTCGGGCAGGACGAGCAGGGCGTTTTTGAGCGTCTTCAGGCCCCCGTCGGCGGCCCGCCTGGCGACGTCCCGGCGAACCCCGGACAGGGCGGCCTCGACCGGAGGGGCGACCCGGGGGCAGTCGAAGACAAAGGCGGCGCCGGGCAAAATAAAGCCGCCTCCCCCGGCCCCTGCGTCGGGAGAGACGGCCTTATTTTTCCGACCGGATATTTTCGCTCAGGCGACCGGGCCGATCTGCCCCGAGCGGAACGCCCTGTTGAACTTCTGGCAGTGGCGGTCCCTGCCCAGCAGCACCTCCGTGGCCAGGACGGCCGCCTTGAGGTCGCGGTTCTCCGGGTCGGTGATGGCGCTGTCGAGGCCGGCGTAGATGGTCAGGGCCATGAAGCTCTGGTTGACGGCCGAGCGGAAAGGCATGCCGAAGCTGATGTTGGAGTGCCCGCAGGTCAGATGCGCCTTCGGAAACTCCGCCTTGACAGCTTTAATAGTGTCCAGGGTGACCAGGCCGGCCTGGTTGTTGGCGGAGACGGTCATGACCAGGGGGTCGATGAAAAGCCCCTCGTCCGGCAGGCCGTTTTGCCTGCACAGGCCCACCAGCTCCCTGACGATGTCCAGCCGCCCCTCCGCCGAGGCCGGGATGCCCTGGTCGTTCAGGGCCAGGACGACGAGCTCGGTCTTGTACTTGGCCGCCAGGGGCAGGACCCCCTCGATCCTCTTGCGCTCCCCCGAGAGGGAGTTGATCATGATCTTGGAGGGGTTGTAGGAGCTGACCCTCTCGAGGCCCGCGGACAGGGCCTCCGGGTTGGCGCTGTCCAGGCAGACGACCGCCTCGGGGGCGGCCTGGTGGGTCGTCTCGATCAGCCAGAGAAGATCCTCCGGCTCCTTGGAAGGCAGGGTCCCGGCGTTGACGTCCAGGTAGAAGGCCCCCGCCTTGAACTGGCCCGAGGCCAGCTCCTTGATGTAGTCGGTGTTGCGGGAGGCGACGGCCTCGGCCACTTTCTTGCGGGCGCCGTTTATTTTCTCGCCGATGATAATCATGATCCAACCGCCAAAGACAAGGCTGGCCCCGGGGCCAGGAAGATAGTAAAAAAAAGATGATGAATGGTGGGGAAAGTCGGAAAAATTGACGGAAAAAATGGACGAGCCCCCGCCGGGATCAGACGCTCCGAAACGAAAGACGCCCGGAAACCTGCGGGCGGTCCGCAGGGAGACATTATAGCGCAAAAATAAAATTCAGGCGGAACTTTCGGGACCGGCCGAATGAAAAACCGGCCCCGAAAGGGCTCAAGACCGCCGAAGGCAGGCAGGGCCGTCCTCCCCTCCCCTCCCCTCCCCTTAGGAAGTTCTACTGGCCGACGCTGCTGGAGCTCATGCGCGCCCTGGTGGCCGAGAAGGTCTCCCCGTATCTTTTGATCGAGGGCGTCTGCGACACCAGGCTCCCCGTCATGATCAGGGACGCCCCTCCGGGCATGTGCGTCTACCACCTCGAGAACAGCGACATCTTCAAGGCCAAGAAGCTGGCCCGGGACAAGGTCTGCCTGCGCGGCAACGTCCCCGCGTCCCTGCTTTCCACCGGCAGCCCCGAGCAGGTCAGGGAGTACTGCGCCCGCCTGATCAAAGAGGTCGGCGAGGGCGGCGGATTCCTGATGGACACCGCCGTCAACTTCACCGAGGCCAGGCCCGAGAACGTCAAGGCCATGTTCGACTACACCAGGGAGCACGACGCCTACTAGACGGGGCGTCCGCCGGGAAGAGATTTTCAGGCTCCGACTTAATGAACGCGAATTAGACCGTCCGATTTGTTTTGTCAGAAAATAAACCGTCCGTTTTATTGGTGACGCTAGCCGGACTGTCAGATTTCTTTTAGACTGAAAATAAACCGTCCGTTTTATTTGAACATATTCGACAACCGTTTTTCTCATTTGGAATTTTCCTGGGGCCGCCCGCGGGCGCCCCCGGAGACCGGCCGGCCCCCCGGCCCCCCACGGGCCCCGCCCGGACGCCGCCCGGACTCCCGCTTCCGCCGTCGGGAAAGCCCGTCGGCAATGAAAAGTATATGGCCAATTTTATCCTCACCTGATATAATACGCTCAAAAGCAGCCCGCCCGAACATGACCCTCTGACCAAGGCCCGGGCGCGGGAACTTTTTATCGTGAGGATTTATCGCGGCGGCCGGGCGCCCCCAACGCCCCGCCGCCCACGGAGGTAAGAAATGCAGAAGATCACAACGGCCATGGCCGACATGCTTGAAGACGAGCTCATGGCCCTGACCGACAAGTACCTGGCCGAGGGGAAGGACCCCGGGGCCATCCTGGAAGCCTACCAGGCCGGCATGACCGAGGTCGGGAAGCGCTACGAGGCCGGGGAGTACTTCGTCTCGGAGCTGATCCTGGCCGGCGAGATGATGAACGCCGGCGGGGAGAAGATCAAGCCCTTCCTCAAGGGCGAGACCACGCAGGGTCCGTCCAAGGGGCGGGTCCTCATCGCCACCGTCGAGGGCGACATCCACGACATCGGCAAGAACATCGCCGGCACCATCATGGAGCTGGCCGGCTACGAGGTCAAGAACCTCGGAGAGGACGTCAAGACCTCGGTCATCGTCGACGAGGTCAAGAGCTTCAAGCCCGCGCTCCTGGGCCTCTCGGGCCTGCTGACCCTGGCCTACGACCCCATGAAGGCAGTGGTCGACGGGCTCAAGGAGGCCGGAATCCGCGACCAGGTCAAGGTGCTCCTGGGCGGGTCCCAGATCGACGAGCACATCGTCAAGTACGTCGGCGCCGACGTCTTCGCCAACGACGCCATGACCAACGTTTCCTACCTTAAGAGCCTCGCCTAAAGGCGCGAGTCAGGAGGACTGAATGACAACCTGGCAAGAAAAGCGCCAGAAGCGCTTCGAGCGCTGGCTCGATCCTGGCGTCCCCTTCACATCGCCAGCGACTAAGGCGGATTATCAGGGGCGCGTTCAGAGAATGATAGACGCCGTCGAGCTGAAAAAGACGCCCGACCGCGTTCCCCTGTATCCTAATTATACCTACTACCCCGCGTACGCCATGGGCTCGACGCCAAAGGCGGTCATGAGCGACGTGTCCAAGGCGGTGGACATCTGGGAGAGGTTCGTCAAGGAGCACGCCTTCGACGCCTTCGGCGTCATCGGCATCATCGCCCCCATCCCCGTCATGGAGGCCCTGGACTATCAGCTGTACGCCTGGCCCGGAGTCAAGGGCGTGCCCGAGGACAGCATCTACCGCTACTTCGAGCACGACTGGCTGGAAAACGCCGAGGAGTACGACGACCTGGCCCTGGATCCCACCGACTGGTGGATGCGCCGGTACATCCCGCGTTTCTGCGGCGCGCTCTCCGGCTTCAAGATGCTGCCCAACTTCACCGAGTTCATGGAGCTGCCCAACCTGACGGGCTTTCTGGCCCCCTTCGGCCTGCCGGAAGTCCAGGAGAGCTTGAAGAAACTCATGAAGATCGGCACCATGTCCCTGGAGTGGATGGGCGCGGTCGGCAGGCTGATCGGCAGGCTCATCTGCGACGGCTATCCCCCGTCCGCGGGCGGCTTCGCCAAGGCCCCGTTCGACACCCTCTCCGACACCTTCAGGTCCATGAAGTCGGCCATGCTGGATCTGCGCCGCCACGGCGACCGCATGATCGCCGCCATGGAGACCCTGGCCCCGCTGGCCGTCAAGATGGCGGTCGAGGCCATCGACCGCAGCGGCAACCCCCTGGTCTTCATGCCCCTGCACAAGGGCGCCGACGGCTTCATGAGCCAGGCACAGTTCGAGAAGTTCTACTGGCCGACGCTGAAGCGGGTCTTCGAGGGGATCATCGAGGCGGGCGGCGTGCCCGTCCCCTTCGCCGAGGGCGGCTACAACCAGCGCATGGACTACATGAACGAGCTGCCCAAGGGGTCCGTGGCCTGGATGATCGACCGCACCGACATGGCGGCGCTCAAGAAGAAGGTCGGCGACAACTGCTGTCTCATCGGCAACGTCCCCTCCTCCATCCTGCACGCCGGCACCCCGGCGGACGTCGACGCCTACGTGAAAAAGCTCATGGAGGACGTCGCCCCCGGCGGCGGCTTCATGCTGGCCACGGGCACGGTCACCGACGACGGCCGCCCGGAGATGATCAATGCCATGCTCGCCGCCGGCCTCAAGTACGGCAAGTATTAACCGCCCCGGCCCCGCGCCGGACTAAACTTTGAGCCGGCGACATCCGGCGACGGATGTCTCTCCTCGCCTGCGCGGCTCGAAGACGACGGCGCCCGGAAATAATTTTCCGGGCGCCTTTTTGATTTTTTTGAGTAAAGTTTTTTCGACGGCGGGCGCGATTTGCCCAAACGAAATTCAACGGATGGTAAGTTTGACAAGACGATTATTTTCAGGAAAAATTAAGATTCATCTAAAAAAATATTTTTTCTTAAAAATATATTGCTGATGACTAGAATTGTGAACCCTGGGAAAACATTTTAACGCGGCAAAACTTTTCGGCAGGATGAAAAATGTCCGGCATGTGATCATTCCAACTGCCGCGACGAACCATCTTGAGAAAAACGTCAAATCTGACAAGTCGGCTGTTGCCAAATTATCGAGGGAAGCTCCCAACCGCGCCGGTTTTGACAGTGAGGATGAAAGTATTTGTCAAATCGAAAAGTTGAGTTGATCTTATTGGAACTCCCTCCAGGCAAAGATTACCCGGCCAACTAGAAGCGCTCCGTCAACCGGCCTCATAAATGGCGGATGCAGGTCGCTGTTTTGCGAGCTAAGAATGATTGAGCGGTCTTTTTCAGCCCACCTGATGAATTTTACGACGCACTCGCCTTTCTGTATTTCCGGACAAACAATATAAATTTTGCCCTCCTTTAGCCCGCCGATATCATTTTCAGTCAAATCGGCCATGACAACGCTCCCCTCGGCGATCAGGGGTTCCATGGAGCCGTCGCCGACTCGGAAGGCTTGGAGGTTGGAGCCGGTCAGGCAGCCCAGGCTGGGCGCGTGGACGACAACTTTGGTGCTGGCATAGCTGTCCGTGACGGGGAGAATCCCGCCGGAACCCTCCTTCAGCCGCATATTATCGGAATATTGGACGGGTGTGAACCCCCGCTCCCTGAGATCGTCCCCCGTATGCTCGGCCCAAATTTCGTCGACCGAATCGGGATCCCTGCCTTCAACAATCGCCTGGCCGCGATTCAAAAAATCGTCGTGCATATAGCCTAAAGCAGTCGTTATTTTCCTTTTTGTTATTTCTGAACCACCAACTTTACCATTAAGAATCTTGTTTATAAAATTTTCATCGACAGATGATATCCTTGATAGATATCTACTAAACCCTCTACCTGATTTAGCTGCTAAATGATTCAAAAAAGATAAAAAATATTTATTCACATAATTCATATTACTCTATCTTCCAAGGTAAATTCCACGAAAATAAAATGAAGAAAATAAAATCTTTCCATTGACATTGTTTGATTTTCATAGTACAATCTCAAACATGAAGTGACAGACCCTTGGACGGCCGAACGGAACAATAAATGTCGGCTGCTCTCAAATTTGATCAGCCGGTAAAATCCCCAGTATGGCCATTTTAGAGGGATTTAGCTACCATATATTGAGTTTAATTTTAGAAATAATAGCTATATCTGGTATGCGCTAGATCTTTCTGGAAAAATGAGGGGGTTTATGCACAGCGATCAAATTTGGCCACATTAAAATGACAAGGTAATTTTTCGCCACCCACCCGGCCGACAGACTCGCCGCCGAAACCGGCGCCGACATCAGAGTCCGGTCAGCGGGCTGGTGACGGAAGGCAGAAAAAAACTGTCGGACCTTGCAAACAAGAGGATAACAAAAATGGCTAGTTTCATCAACGCAAATCCGAGACCGATTTCGCGGCAGTTCAGGGGCGGCCGCGTCGCGGCAAGACCTGGCTGATCCATTTGCCAGCCGACCCTTTCATCGCCACCTCGGTCCCTACCGGCGCCGTCTGTTTCCCGGGCATGGCACGGACACGTTGCTGTCGAACGGTCGGCCGACGCTCGCCGCCTTTTGCGACTTCGCCCAAGCCGCCTCCCAGTAGGTTCAGTGAAAACTCCGAGGTTTAGGCCGCGGCTTTTGCCGGCTGGCCGGGCCTGTCTTGTCTGAGCATTTGCGTAATTTTGCAAAAAGACGGTTTCAGATTATTTCCGCTTTGTTTCAGGCTTCTTTAAATTTGCGGACGATTTGCCTCGGTTTTGCTTTGTTGTCGCCAGTGGTGGAAAGCCGTCTGTTAGATCGGTGATGATCCGCAAGAACTGGCCGCCTGGCATTCAGCCGGTGGTTGTTTTTTTTTACCACATATATTAAAATTGAGGTGGGATTGAGATGAACGATGTTAATATCGTTTTTGAAGATCGTATTCCAATTGGTGAGGATCGTTCTCAATTAGATTGGCTTATGAAAAGGATTGTAAGCATTCTGACGGCTCCTTTTCTTTATTTCTTCTTTGACATTGATTGTGCTGCGATACAGTTTATCCAAACTGAATGGATAAATCTCTCTGGCAGGCTTAATAAAGGATCCAGATTTGCTGATCACTGCATTATGGTGAAATATAATCATCTAAGTGATACAATTGTTAGGATATTCATTTTAGAATATCAAGAAAGGCGTGATAAAACATTATCCAGGAGACTTCTGGATCTTTTTCGCAGGGTGACCGACTGTTTCAATATATGGAATGTCACTCCTTTTGTAATTTTTTTAGGAAAATATACTTCACCATTTAATTTCATTATCGAACACAATGATTATAACTATTCATTAAACACTAAATCATTTGAAATATCTAAAATTAATGTAGATGAGTTATTTGAAGATAAAAAACCATTTTCTATTATTATTTTAGCATTATTTTATCGCTATATAACTAGTAAAAAATTAATAGACGTTAGGCTTGAAGAACGTAATAAATATTTTAATAAACTTATTGAGTCTCTTTCAAAGAAATTATCAGATAAAGATACTTTAGGCGTTTATTTTTATATTATTAGTTGCATCTTAGAGTTAGATGTAATACCTCTGCTTGTTCCACTAAATACTATAATAAGGAGGTCTGATATGGATTACCTTGCCGATGTGTCTTATACTAAAGAAGAGTGCGAAAAAATTGCCAAAAAGTATTTTTTGCCTGGCTTCACCGAAAGGATGCAAGCCGAAGGCATAGCCAAAGGCATAGCCAAAGGCAAAGCCGAAGGCAAAGCCGAAGGCAAAGCCGAAGGCAAAGCCGAAGGCAAAGCCGAAGGCATAGCCGAAGGCATAGCCAAAGGCAAAGCCGAAGGCGTCGCGGAAACCCAGGCTCAAATTCTTCACAATCTCAACAAAAAAAGCGTGACCGACAAGTTCATCGCGGAGACAGTCGGCCTCAGTCTCGCCGCCGTTCGC
>JAISET010000012.1 GCA_031264015.1 Deltaproteobacteria bacterium
CCGCCTCGCGCGGACAGGAGTTTCGAGTCGTCCGCCCGCGGGTCCCGCCGACCCGGGGGAAATTTCCCCGCCTCTCGCCGACAAGGAAGTTTGCTTTATGACCCGAGCCATGACCGCCGTCGAGACGAGAAGGCTGGTCCGTCTGGCCGTCTGGGCCTCGCTGATCGGACTGGGCGCCTGGATCGCCCTGCCCGTGGGGAGCGTCCCCGTCACCCTGCAGACGTTTTTTATCTTTCTGGCCGCCTTCGTCGAGGGACCCGCGGCGGCCGCCGCCTGCGGGGTCTATCTGCTGGCGGGTCTTCTGGGGCTCCCCGTCTTCACCGGAGGACGAGTCGGCCCCGCCCTGTTGTTCGGACCCACGGCCGGCTTCGCGCTGGCCTTTCCCCTGATGGCGGCCGCGGCCGGTCTGGCCAGAGGGGGGGCCGCTGGTCTGACAGTCTCCAAGTGTCTTTTGTTCGGGCTTCTGGGGCTTCTCGCCCTGTATTTTTTCGGGGCCCTGGGACTGATGGCCAACATGAACGCCTCCGCCAAAGGCGCCTTTTGGCTGGCCTTCTCCTTTCTGCCCGCGGACGGGGCCAAGCTCGTCTGCGCGGCCCTGGTGGCCATGAGGGTCGGTGCCGGCCGTTCTCTCAAGACCGGGGCGGCCTCCGAAAAATCCGCTGGCGGCTGACGCGGAGGTTTCTCTTCCCGCGACGCCGCGGCGCGACCGTTTCTCAAGCGTCTTGTTTTCACCCCGCCGCCCCCGGGCGCGGAAAGGCGGCCGGCTTCTTCCTTTGGCGCCGTTTTTCCCGCCTCTTTTTCTCTTTTCGGCGACTATCTTAAAAAAACGCGCCCGCGGGCCGGGGAGTCCCGGAGCGGACCGTTTCCGGGGATGTCAGCCATTTTAGTTTCGTTCTTATCGAGGCCGTGGCCATGATGGTAGCGCAGAAGACCGAGGGTGTCGCCGACGGGCGTCGACTGTCCGTCCGGGGGCTTTCCTTTTCCTATCCGGACCGCGATCCGGTTTTTGCCGATTTGAGTTTCGAGCTCGGCTCCGGCGAGATCCTGGGGCTGGCCGGCGGCAACGGGTCCGGCAAGTCGACTTTGCTGGACCTGCTGGCGGGCATCCTGGAGCCTGACTCCGGCGAGATAACGCTTGCCTGCTCGGGGGGCCCGACGGGCCTCCCGCGCAGGACGGCGCTTCTCCCTCAGAACGTCGACCACTGGCTCCTGGGGGCCACTCCCCGGGAGGACCTGGAGCTGGCCCTGGGCTTCGACCGCCCCGAGCCCGGCGACAAGGGGGCCGGCGTCTTGGAGGCCGCGGGCGTCTGGGGGCTCTCCGACATCCTCGACGAGCCGGTGGAGTCCCTCTCGGTGGGCCAGAAAAAACGGCTGGCCCTGGCCTCGGCCCTGGCCGGGAACCCCGACCTATTGTTGTTGGACGAGCCGTTCGCCGGTCTGGACTGGCCCGGGAGCCTCACCCTCTTGGACGACCTCTCGCGGCTCCCCAAGGAGGGCGTGGCCGTCGTCCTGGCCACCCACGACCCCGAGCTGGTCTCCAGGCTGGTCGGCCGCTGGCTGTTACTCAAGCCGGGCGAGTATCTGCTGGCCTCGGGCGACGAGGCCAGGGAAAACTTTCGCCGCTTCGGCGTCCGTCCCGCGGGCGGCCAGGACGAGGAAGACGCGGACGCCTCCTCCGCCGACGCCGACGACGCGGGCGACTGGGACGCCGTCCTCAAGGCCGGGCTCGACGGCGACTGGGACAACCCCGTCGCCGAGTTTGGCTGGGAGGACCCGGAGCCCGCGACCGGCTGCTGAAATAAAACGCGGGGTCGGCCGCCCGCTGTTTCGGCTGGCCGGCCTCGAAATTTGTCTTTTATAGCTAAAAGTTAAATATTTCATGTCTTAACAATCGTAATGAAATAAGTTGTGTTGTTAAATTGTTATATGTTGTTTTGTAAGTAGTTGTGGACTGTGAAATACCATGGTTGTTTGCCTGGCCTTCGAGGCTTGAATCTGAACATGCCGCCAATTGCCCGGGGTAAAAATTTGACTGGCCCGGCGGGTCGTGGTAAAAAAAACCTCAAGCCCTCGGGCAATTTTAGCCTCCCGCCCTCCGGCTCGGGACGACGACCAGCCGGGACGAAAAAAGGGGTTCGATTCCTCTTCCGACTGTCGGCGGCCGAAGTTGAGGAAGAAATCCTGCCTCCAAGAAACATGGATAATAAAGTTGAGGAACTGTTTCAGTTGACGCTTGTGGAATTATATTTGATTGCTTGTGTTTAAAAAAAGCGATTAAAGGTGAATTATCAATGCAAGTAGGCAAAATAGATTTGCTCTCTTTTATAACGGCTGGAAATAGCATATTCACTATTCCTGTATATCAGAGGAATTATGAGTGGCGGGAAAAAGAGTGCGCCAGATTTTTCCATGACATTGAAACTATGGCCAAAACTGAAAGCATGCACTTTGTCGGCGCTATTGTCTACGTGTCCAAATCCAGCAACCCCATCTGGAAAGAATTCTCCATCATCGACGGCCAGCAGAGATTATGCACGGCAACGTTGCTGTTAAAAGCTATTCACGACACGACGACCGACGACAATATCAAAGCTCAAATTTTGGAGGGTTGCCTTATAAACAGATGGGCGACTGAGGAAAAATATCGCATTAAATTTATACCTGTTGAAAGCGACGAGCCTGCCTGGCTAAACATTTTTAACGATGCTATTCCTGATGATGATTCTTCAAATTTGTACAAAAATTACGAGTTTTTTAAACGACTCGTCGCCAAAAGTGCAATTTCCCCGCAGAGACTTTTAGAATCCTTTGGAAGACTTGTAATAGTTTACATACAACTGGATGAGGAAAATCCGCAAATTATATTTGAAAGCATTAATTCCACAGGCCTTTCACTAACCACAGGTGATTTAATCAGAAATTTTTTGCTGATGAATTTTACGGATAGCGAAAAGCAAAATTTCCTTTTCAAGGAGTATTGGTCGAAAATTGAGAAATTTTGCCCCCAGGCGGTAGTCTCTGATTTTTTCAGAAATTACCTCACGATGAAAAATGGCGCGGTGGTGAACAAAGACGTCGTTTACGATAGTTTCAAAAAATTCACGCATGACAATTTTCTTGGCCTGGAAGAAAATTTATTACGCGAGCTTAAACGTTTCGCCGAGTACTATAGTTGGTTTATGTTCCGCCAAAGCAACAATCCAACTTTAAATTTATTGCTTGGTGAATTTCATAGTATTAATTCGTCAGTTTCTTTTCCTGCTTTGCTATGGTTCTTTGACAAATGTTATTTTGAGAAAACTCTCCCCGAGCAGGAACTATTTGAAATTATTCGGCTTTTAATAACATACCAGTATCGCAGACTAATTTGTAAATCACAATTCAACTTCGCGCTTTCCACAAGTTCCCTTAATCATCTCTACGCCGCTCTGCCCCGGGAAATTGGCGACGCCGAAAACGTGCTCGAAAGAGTGACCGATTTTTTGACGTCAAAAACAGGCTCCACATTGTTTCCGCGCGACAATGATTTTAAAACAGGTTTTATCACTTTTGATGTGTACAACGCTAAATTGGCATATTACACTCTTGCAAAAATTGAGCATCATTATAATAAGAAAGAACATGTTGAATTAACTGATGATATCACTGTCGAGCATATTATGCCGCAGACGCTTAATTCAGTTTGGAAAGCTGATCTGGGGAGGGAGTCTGAAAAAATTCATTCCCAATGGCTTCATACTATAGGAAATTTAACTTTAAGCGGTTACAATTCCAATCTTAGAAATAATGGCTATTCGACCAAGATAGTGGAATATAAAAAATCAAATATCATTCTAACTCGCGATGTCGCGAAAATAAATGAATGGAATGCCGACACTATTCGGGAAAGAGCGATTCGTCTGTTTGGTTCGGCTCTGGAATTGTGGCCCTTGCCTGAGAAATATAACACCGACGACAACAACAGAGCGGAAATTGATTACTCGCTGATTTATAATATTTCTGATGATGTTAAAGTTACCGGCGAACGCCCTCAAAGTCTTATATTTGATAGTCATGAGTATAAAGTTGATTATTGGATTGACTTTTTTATATCCCTTTTACGCTGTCTGCATGACTATGACCCCACCACGTTTGAAAAATTTGCCCAGCATGAGTCGGTGGTTAGACGTCGCCTGATTGTGAAAAGCGACACTAAGGGCAAAGGGCAACTGAAAAAGATTGTCCCGGGATATAAATATGAAGGGAACGAATCCGCCCAAGTATTAATGTCGTTTTCTCAAATTGCCGCAGGAATGTTCGGTGCGGAAGAGAAAGTAAGCTATACTCTCAAACCCAGGCGCGCCTAATATTTTATTGTCAGATTCCTTTTTCCCGTCAACTTTCGACAGTGGAAGACAAAATTGGCAGCCGGGCGTTCGAGGCTCAAACCCGAGCCTGCCTCCAATCGCGCGGGTGTGAAAAATTAGGCGACGCGGCCAAGCAAACGGCGACGTCGCCTAATTTTTTTCGAGGCCGGGTGGAAATTTCCTCCGGGAGGCCGGGCTACTTTTTGGCCGCCAGTCTTTTCAAAGCCTCCGCCAGCTCGAGCCGGACGGGCAGGCCGATGATCCCCCGGTTCTCCAGGACTTTCATGGCTCCGGGACCGATCTTGCCGGCCAGGACCAGGCCGCAGTCGGAGAGAAGATCGGCCGTCCGCTCCAGGAGGGCCTGGTCGTGCTCGCCGTCCCTGCAGGGTCCGGGCCCGGGGCGGGTCTCCGTTTGTTCGTATCCCGCCGTCGCTCCCGGCCGGTCGCTTAGCTCGAAGATTAGAAATTTTTCCGTCTTCCCGAAGCAGGCGTCGATCAGCTCGCCGTCCGCGGTGGCCACGGCCAGCCTTTGCGGGCGGTAGGGGTTGGCGGGCCCGGCGGCGGGCCCGTCTTTCGTTCTTTTGATTGTCTCAGCCATGCGAGAAGGTCTCCTGGTCGACGTCCGCGCCGTAGAGCTCCCGGCGGCGCTCGGTGACCCCGGGAATGCCGCAGGCATCCGAGCGGCATCTCATGCAGTTGCGCTTGACGGGCAGGTGTTTTTGGCAGAGGCGCGCGGCCTCGTCGGCCTCCTCCTTGGTCGGGGCGGCGAGATGGGCCATGGCCGACGCCGGGGCCAGGGGAATGAGGTTCATGAGATCGGCCCCCCAGGAGGCCGCCGTCTCGGCCACCCTGGGGGCGTGGTCCAGGTTGACGCCGGGGACCAGCACGCAGTTGACCTTGACCAGGATGCCCCGCCTCTTACACTCGAGGACGCCTTTTTTCTGAGCCTCGTAAAGGATCTCGGCGGCCTTGATGCCCGCCGTGACTTTCCCGTTGATTTTGACGCCGCGGTTGATCTCGGCGGAGACGGCCGGGTCGCAGGCGTTGACGGTCACCGTGACGGTCCTGACCCCCGCCCCCACTATCCTCTCCATGAGAGGATAAAGGTTGAGGCCGTTGGTGCTCAGGCAGGTCATGATGCGCGGGTGCCGGCTTTTGATGAGCGTCAGGCAGTCCAGGGCGTCGGGGGAGGCCAGGGGGTCGCCGGGGCCCGCCACTCCCGCCACCCTGATTTCCGGGCAGAGCGTCATGGCCGTCTCGGCGACGCCCAGAGCCTCCCCGGGGCTGATGACCCTGAGGGCCTGGCCGGGCAGGGTGATGTCGGGGCTGAGGCCCCTGGAGCAGAAGCGGCAGAAGATGTTGCAGACCGGGGCCACGGGCAGATGGAGTCTCCCGAAGTTGGGCTGGCACTCCGTGGAAAAGCAGGGGTGCTCCGCCGGCAGGCTCGGGCTCACGGGCGGCCGCCAATATTTATAGTCGCGGTCATATGCGCTGTCGCCCTCACTGACAATGTCTTTGAAACTGTCGCTGTCATGGCAATTATCGTCGCCGTCCCGGTCTCCAAAAGATTGGTTCGGGCGGCCGTCCGGAATCATGGTCAGATCAGCGCGCCCTCGCTTCTGGACTCGCCGCGCTGCATGGCCAGGATCTGGTCGGACCACTTGGCGGCCCAGGCCCTGAGCTCCTTGGGGTCCAGCGGGCTGGGGGCGGCGGACACCTCGTGGGCCTCGATTTTCCTGGCCAGGGCCCGGTAGACCTTGGCCTGGTCGGAGTCGGGGGCCAGCTCGATGGTCGTCTTGCCCGCCAGCTCGCTTTGGGTGACGGTGACGGAGCGGGGCACGTGCTGGAGGACCTGGGTCCTGGTCAGGCCCGCGAAGTCGTCGATGATGGACTTCTGGTAGCCGTCGGCGACGGAGTTGGCGATGACGCCCCCCAGGAGGGCGCCTCCCGAGTCGGAGTACTTCTGGATGCCCTTGAAGAGGTTGTTGGCGGCGTAGACGGCCATGAAGTCGGAGGAGGCGACCGTGAAGACGTGCCGGGCGATCCCCTCTCTAATCGGCACGGCGAAGCCCCCGCAGACCACGTCGCCCAAGACGTCGTAGATGACGTAGTCGAGCTCGAGCTCCTCGTAGATGTTCTGCTGCTTGAGGAGCTGGACGGCCGTGATGATGCCCCGGCCGGCGCAGCCGACGCCCGGGGAGGGCCCCCCGGCCTCGACGCAGTAGACGCCGTTGTAGCCGGTGTGGACGGCCTCCCTGGCCTCGACCCTGCCGTTCTCGCGCAGAAGCTCCAGGATGGTCGGGATGTAGGCCCCGCCCCGGAGGGTGTTGGTGGAGTCGGCCTTGGGGTCGCAGCCGAACTGCATGACCTTGTAGCCCATGTCCGAGAGGGCGGCGCTGAGGTTGGAGGTGGTCGTGGACTTGCCGATGCCCCCCTTGCCATATATGGCGATCTGCTTGATTTTTTTCGGCTGTTTTTTGCCGTTGCTCTTACGGGCCATTTCTCCGTTCTCCTTAAGACCTCCCCGCGCATTTTTTTTTGCGTCCGCGCGGCGACGACCGCTGGCGTCCGCTTTTCGCGCCGTCGGTCGGCGCTGTTTTTAAAATCCCTTGTCCGGCGCTTAAATTGCCGTCGTTTCAGGCGGCTGGTTTCCGCCGCCGTGGCGTCCAAACCGGAGGCTTTTGTCGGGCCGGTTGTCCAGGCCCGCGCGCCCCGGGCAAGTGAGGCGCCGTCCTCCGGCTTGGCGGCCGCGGCCGGCGGGTTTCCGCCCGCCGGGAAGCGAGACAATACGGGATGTTTTCCTCCTTTTCTCTTTTCCTGAAATAGGCCTGGCGTCGGGGATCCGCCAGGCTTTTTGCGGAACGTTGTCAGGCGGTGGGAGGGTGGCCATGACAAGTTCCGCAAAGGCCGCCAGACAGTCGGGTCCCTGTCGGACGACAA
>JAISET010000082.1 GCA_031264015.1 Deltaproteobacteria bacterium
CAACAGCAAATATAAGCATCCAGCCGGGGATGTCAAGGGACTTTTTTTTCCGTACAAAAAAAATTTTTCCCGGCCCTGGAAAACAGCCGTTTTAATTGGAAAGCCGGGTCGGGAAAAAACCGGGGCGGCCCCGCCCCCCCCCCCGCCTGACGCCCGCGCCTCCCCCCTCCCGACCGACCGCCCCCCCGCGGACCCGCGCCCGCCGGCCGGCCGCGCCGGGGGACCGGCGCCTCCGCGGACGACCGTCAAAATCAGACAAAAGCTGGAAAAGGCTGTCAAAGACCAGATAAATATGTCAATAGCCACAAACTGCTATCAATAGCTTAAAATAGCATCCGATAGCTTTCATTACCAGCCGACGCCTATTAATATCTGTCGGGGGCGCCTCGGACCCGAGGCGACCGCGGCGCCCCCCGGACGACCGGCGGCGGCCGGAAGCCGGCGGTCATGCGGAATTAATCGTCAAATAATAAGCCTATAATTGCCATTAGATTGCAAAAGAGTTATAAAAAGAGTGTGAAAAGAGGCGAAATTAAGGAAACATTTTGTCCCCCCGAGGCGGGCGGGGCCGGGAAAAGACGCTGGGCCCCGCCCCCGCGGCGAGGACCGCTCCGGCGCGCGGCCGGGGGGAGGCCGGGCCCGGGCGGGACCCCGGCGCGGCGTGCGGCGGCGAATTTTGCTATACTTTCAGGCGAAAGGAAGGTGCTTTCCATGACCAGACCCGTTTGTCTTATCATCAGGGACGGCTGGGGACACCGGGAGGAGACTCCCGGCAACGCCGTCCTGGCGGCCCGGACGCCCTACGTCTCGAGTCTTCTCGCCGACAAGACCGCCTGGACCCTGCTGGAGGCCGCGGGCGAGCCGGTGGGCCTGCCGGACGGCTACCAGGGGTCCAGCGAGGTGGGGCACCTGAACATGGGGGCCGGGAGGATCGTCATCCAGGAGCTCAAGCGCATCGACGACGGCCTGAGGGACGGCTCCTTCTTTCGGCTGCCCAGATGGGAGGAGCTGGTGGGCGGCTGGAAGAAAAACAACTCCGTCCTCCATCTGCTGGGGCTCCTGCAGGACGAGGGCGTCCACGCCCACCAGGAGCACCTCTTCAAAATCATGCGGCGGGCCAGGCAGGAGAACCCCTCCGGCCCCATGGTCGTCCACCCCTTCCTGGACGGCCGGGACACGCCCCCCAGGTCCTGCCCGGAGTATCTCGGGAAGCTCGCGGCGGTCATGGGGGAGGTCGGGGGGGCCTCCATAGGCGTCATGATGGGCCGCTACTACGGCATGGACAGAAGCAGGGACTACGACCTGACCGACCTGGCCTTCGCCGCCCTGGTCGACGCCCGGGGACGCGGGTTTTCGGGGGACCCCGTCCAAGCCGTCAGAAACTCCTGGGAGACCGAGAAGACCCCGGACGGCTTCGACATGGTCGACGAGTACGTCCGGCCCATGGTCCGCGAGGGCTACCGGGGGATCGCCGACGGGGACTGCGTCGTCCACACCAACTTCCGCCAGGACCGGGCCATCGAGCTGACCCAGGCCTTCGTCGAGAACGACTACCCGGGCAAAAGGGCCAGGCGCCCGCGGGTGGCCTACCTGGGTCTGACCCGCTACTACGACGAGTTCGAGTCGTATCTTTTGGGGCCCATGGGCGGGGACGAGGGCATGCCGCATCTGCTGGGCGAGGTCGTCTCCTCGGCGGGGCTCGGACAGCTGAGGCTCGCCGAGACGCAAAAGTTCCGGCACGTGACCAGCTTCTTCAACGGCAAGTCCACCAAGCCTTTCCCAAAAGAGGACCAGGTCGAGATCAGGGGCCGCTTCGACCCGGCCGCCTTCGCCAGCCACCCGGAGATGGAGGCTTACGCGCTCACCGAGACCTTCCTCAAAGATTATCTGGACAAGGACTACCCGCTTGTCGTCATCAATTACGCCAACTGCGACATGGTGGGCCACACCGGGGTCATGGAGGCCGCCGTCAAGGCCGTCGAGGTGGTCGACGAGTGCCTGGGCCGGATCGTCCCGGCTCTTTTGGCCAGGGGCTTCCAGGTGCTGGTCACCGCCGACCACGGCAACGCCGAGGAGATGGTCGACCCGGCCACCAACCTGGTCAAGACCAGCCACACCCTCTTCCCCGTGGAGTGCATATACGCCGCCAAGGAGCCCGTCGGCCGCCTGAGGCAGGTCAGGGGCAAGCTCTCGGACCTCGCCCCCACCATCCTGGACCTGATGGGCCTCCCCGTCCCCGCGGCCATGACGGCGGAGTCCCTCGTCGCGCGGGCCAAATGACCGGGCCGGGGGCGGCGCTTTAAACCCACCCGGGCCCCCGCGCCGGCGGCCGGCAATAACCGGCCGCTTCGGGCAATAACCGGCCGCCACCGGGCGGCGATTCCGCGGCAACCAGCCGGCCGGGTCCCATAGACCCGGCCGGTTTTTTTTGTCTCGAGCCTGGAAAACCGCTCCCGGCACAATTTGTGGCGCGTGTCTTTTGTTACCATCAAGATATGGTATTTAATTATATAAAGCTAAAAAAAGCTTTAAAATTAACTCTAGTTAAGTCTTTTTGGGATTCAACTTGACCTCCTCATATTTACGGACGGGAATTTTGAAAAGACTGCGCAACCTAGCAGCAGTCCCTTGTTACACAATAAATAGTGTGAACCAAATTTATAGGCCAGTATTTTGGATTTAAATATTTGAATACCGATAATTAATATTTGTAGGAAACTCACTTGACAACTATCGTTATCTTTGATATCATATCTTAGCTTGAGTCAATTTTTTCGGAACGTCCGCCTTCCCGACAAATTTTGTTTTTCCATGAAACGCGGAATTAAGCGTCTCATAGTCGAGGCAAGGGGGGGGCGGCCGACATTATGAACCGTTTTTTTTTGGCGGCGGGAAAGGTCCCCAGGGCTCCGTCCCGGCGTCCCCGGGGCGCCCGACGCCCTCCGGCGCCGCCGTCCGCGACACAACGCCTCCCCAAGGAGAAGACCATGCCGTTGAACAGGATCATGCTGAGCCCGGAAGATCTCGACGCGCTCAACTCCCTAGTCCAAAAGGGGCCCAGACGCTCCCGGAAGGTTTTGCTGGCCACGGCGCTGATGTGGCTCGACTGCGCGAGCTCGGGACCGGCCATGTCCATGCGCGACGTCTCCAACTCGCTGGGGCTCCCCCCCGCCGCCCTGGAGGAAATGAAGGGCCGCTATCTGTCGGGCGGCGTCCAGGCCGCCGTCAACTACTGCCCGCCCGACGGCGCCAGGGGCTCGGGCCGGACGGCCAAGATCGACAACGGCTTCGAGGCGAAGCTCCTGGACCTGGCCCAAAGCGAGTGTCCCGAGGGCCACAACCGCTGGTCCGTGCGTCTTCTGGCCAAGAAGGCCGTGGAGGACAACCTCATCGCCGCCATCTCGCACATGACCGTCTACCGCGTCCTGAAAAAGCACAACATACCCATGCCCGCGAAGGGCTAGCCGGCCGCGGGCCTTTTCCCCGCCCGGGAAAAAATCACTTTCGAGCCGCGGGCCCGCCCGCGGCGTCCCGCCGCCCGTCCGCCCCCCGCCGCCTCCCGCAAAAAGCACCGCGGGAACGCTGGCCTGCCCGTCCCCGCGGAAGCCCGCGCCCCCCTGATGAAAAAAAACGCCGGGAGAAGCCTCGAGGGCCCTTCCCGGCGTCATATTTTTTTATTGCCCGCCCGCCGACCGACCAACCGACCAACCGACCGACCGACCGACCGACCGACCGACCAACCGACCGACCGACCGACCAACCGACCGACCGACCGACCGACCAACCGACAGACCGGCCGACAGGCTAACCGACCAACCGACAGACCGGCCGACAGGCCGACAGGCCGACAGGCTAATTTATAGCTCTTTCGGACGTCCCTCGAACAATTGAAGCCGCCGCCCTCGCCGCCGCCGTCAGTCCCTGGGCACGGCCATCATCAGCTCGACGGCCCGAAGAGCCGGGCCCCTGATTTCCTCGGGGACCTTGACGACGGGGCTCAGGGTCTCCA
>JAISET010000087.1 GCA_031264015.1 Deltaproteobacteria bacterium
GCTGATGTTGTCCAGCACGCTCATGTTCATGTTGACCTGGTCGTTCTCGATCTGCGACAGGTACGAGGGCGAGATGTCCGCCAGCGCCGCCAAGTCCTTGAGCTTCAAATTGCGCTGGCTCCTGAAAGCCTTGATGATCCTGCCGATTTTTACCATTGTTCCCTCCGGCTGAAATGCCTCCCGGCGCTTTTGCCGTCGGCCCGGGAAGCTTCCGCGGGCGCCGGGTCTTGTCCGGCGCGGCGGCGGCCGCCTCGGCGGACGGACGTGAAGTTAAACTTTGCCCCATGATAGAAAAAATAGAATGATTTTACCTGCTTGGTCTTGTCGGGGACCGGCTCGTTGTCTTTTCGGCTCCGGGGAGCTTTTCCAGGTCCGGGGGAGCTTTTCCGGGTCCGGGGGAGCCTTTCCGGGGTCCGGGAGCGCCGGCCGTGCCTGTTGGCGGCCTTTTCGCCCCCTTTTTCGTCTCCTCCCGGCCGCCTCCCCTTAGTCGCCCTCGTTGGTCACCCTCGTTGGTCGCCCTCGTCGGTCACCCCGCCTCCGACCCGGTCCCCGGGTCTTTGACCCGCGCCGCGCTCCTGGCCGCCGGCCTCCCGGGGCCGACGCCGGCGGGATTTTCCCGGGGGGCGGCCGCCGGGGGCGTTAGGAAAAATTAAGCTGAAAAAAATGTGCCGAGCATACCCCCGGGGGTGTTTAAACGATATAAAAGATTGATAATTGCGGCGAAATTTTTTTTGTCAGGCTCGAAATAAAACTTGACACTGTCAAATTTATTTGATACCATCAAATTGTAAGGTGAGCGGCAAAAGATTTCAAGCCTTGTTTGCCGGTTCCCCAAAAAAAAATTTTTCCAAGCCTGCGGAGGGCGCCGAAACCAAAAATTTCAGGGCGCCGACATATATATTTTTCCCCCGGGAGCGTCGACTTGGCCCGGGGGGACAGGACGGGAGAAAACATGGGTTACGACCTATTGATCAAAAACGCCACCGTCTCCACCGGGGTGGGCGACAACACCATAGTCACCGACATCATGGCCGACCGGGGCGTCATCGTCGGGCTGGCCCGGGCCGGGGCCGAGGGCGCGGCCAGGGTGGTCGAGGCCGGGGGGCTTCTGGTCATGCCCGGCTGCATCGACTCGCACACCCACTATATGGACCAGGGGTTCACCCACCGGGAGACTTTTTTGAACGGCACCAGCGGGGCGGCCGCCGGCGGGGTGACCACGGTCATCGACATGCCCTGCTGCAGCGTCCCCTCGGTGCGCGGCTGCGACAACCTCCATTTTAAACTGGACCACCTGAGGCCCCAGGCCATAGTCGACTTCGCCATGTGGGGCGGGGTCACCGGCGAGGACGTCCGCAACGGGGCCATGGACATTGTCCAACAGCAGGCCGACGACGGCGTGGTGGCCTTCAAGGTGTACATGACCCCCTCGGTGCCCTCCTACCCCCGGGTGACCGACCCGGAGATGCTGGAGTGCTTCATAGCCGCGGCCAAGACGGGGCTCCCCATCGGGGTCCACTGCGAAAACTTCGCCATCTGCGACTTCAACGTCGAGAAGCTCAAGGCGGCCGGCCGTCTGGACGGGCCCGCCTGGGCCGAGGCCCGGATGATCCTGGCCGAGAAAGCCGCCATCCAGCTGTGCATAAGTTTCAGCGAGGAGACCGGGGCCCGCTTCCACGTGGTCCACATGTCCACCGGCATTGGCGCCCAGCTTATTAAGGAGGGCAAGATGAGGGGGCTCGACGTCACCTCGGAGACCTGCCCGCATTACCTGACCCTGAACGCCCGGGAGGCCATGACCAAGCACGGCGCCTTCGCCAAGATCGCGCCCCCCCTGCGCCGCAAGGAGGACAACGAGCTCCTCTGGCGGGGGCTGGCCGACGGCTCGGTCGACTTCATGGCCACCGACCACGCGCCATATAGTATTGAAGAGGAGAAGGACAAGCCCGGCATGACCATCTGGACCGCCTTCCCCGGCATCCCCGGCACCGAGACCATGGTCCCCGTGACCGTCTCCGAGGGCTACGTCAAGGGGAGGCTGACCCTGGCCCGGACAGTGGAGGTCCTCTCGACTTCCCCGGCTGTCCAGTACGGCCTGTATCCCAAGAAGGGCGCCATCCTGCCCGGCTCCGACGCTGACTTCACCCTGATCGACCTGAAAAAAGAGTGGACAATCGACCAGAAGAAGATCCAGTGCCTGAACAAGTACACTCCCCTGGACGGCATGAAACTGACCGGCAAGGTCGTCCGCACCATCGTCAGGGGCGAGGACGTCTACTCCGAGGACAAGGGCGTCATGGTCAAGCCCGGCTTCGGCCAGCATCTGAAGCGCCAGACGATCAGCAGGCTTCCCAGGACCATCACCTTCTAATTAACAGGGGACGGATCAGGAAACGACCGGGGGGCCCGACCGGCCCCCTCCCCCCCGCGCGATCATCAATATAGGCGGGTCGCATTCCGCCCGGAAATTTTGCGGGACGGGCCCGGAGCCGGCCCGTTCCGAACCGCACAAGTCAGGAGAGACCTCATAATGAGCAAAGACGCCGTCATTGTCATAGACATGCTTAACGATTTCGCCGACCCCAAGGGCGCCCTTTACTGCCCCAACGGCCGGACCATCATCCCCAACATTCAGGACCTGCTCAAATTCTCCCATGAGAGGGGCATCCAGGTCGTCTTCATTCAGGAGGCCCACCGCAAGAACGACAAGGACTTCCTGGTCCGCCCGGTCCACGCCGTCAAGGGCACCTGGGGCTCCGACTTCATCGACGAGCTCAGGCCCGAGGAGGACAAGGGCGACTATATAATCCAGAAGCGCCGCCACAGCTCGTTCGCCTACACCGACCTGGACCTCTTTTTAAGGGAGGAGGGCATCGACACGGTTGTCCTGACCGGGACCTGGACCAACGTCTGCGTCCGCTCCACCGGCTCCGACGCCCTTTACCACACCTACAAGGTGGTCTGCATTTCCGACTGCGTGGCCTCCAAGACCGAGGAGATGCACCAGGCGGGCCTGGTGGACATCTCTTTGTTCGGCAAGGTCATGACCCTGGCCGAGTACAAGGCCTCCAAGAATTAGGGTCGGCGCCGGGCTCCTCGTTTCTGCTGAAGGCGTCCTCGCCGGCATGGGGACGAAAAACTTCAGGACGGAACCGGGGGGGCGGCCCGAAAGACCCCCCGGACGGTGTCGGCAGCCTCCCGGGTGATCATCCGCACCCGTCGCGGGCGTCGCGCCCCGGCGAACGACAACGGCCTTTTGCTTATTTGCGCGTTCTTAAAGCCGGAATAAAACAATCGTTCCAGCGGTTTTATTCATTGTCTTACTCCGGCGGACCGATCAGGACCGGCCAGATTTGCGGGACCAAGAAAACGCATTAACAGGCCGGCAGGAAAGTAGGGCCGGCGCGACCTCCATTTTTCTCCCTCGGACGTCCCGACCGGCATCGGGGCTGGCAAGCCGCGGGATGAAAACTTGAGGCGGCCCGAAAGACCCCCCGGACGGTGTCAGCCGCCTCCGGGGGGATCAGCAATCCCCGTCGGGGTCAGACGCCCCGGCGAAACGATAACAGCCCTTTGCTTATTTTCGC
>JAISET010000125.1 GCA_031264015.1 Deltaproteobacteria bacterium
CTTATATGCCAAAGTCCCTTGACAAATTCCCCCGCTTCAAATATCATTTACCCAGCCTGGCGGGCTTCGAGCCGCCGGGAGCCGGGGTGCGGCGTTCCGACGCCGACCGCCCGCGTCGATTCCGGCCCGGCAAGCCGATTTGTTTAATTTGAATCACAAAGACAATAAGTTTGTCGACCGTCCGGCCTTTTTCCTGGCTTTATAAATAAACCACGCATACGCTCGTCGCGACCGTCCCCGTCGGCCGCGGGCCGCCGGGCCTGCGAGGCCGGCCGGCGGAAGACCCGCCGGGGAAGGGGCCGGAGCCTTTTCCGACGCCTTGGTTTGAAGGAGTCCGGCCCGGGATATGGAAGCGCAAAAAAAACGCGTCATGGTGGTGGACGACAACATCACCAACCTCAACGCCTGCATCTTCGCCCTCATGGACCAGTTCGACGTCATCCCGGCCACCTCGGCCGAGAAGATGTTCAAGCTCCTGACCAGGGTCAGGCCGGACCTGATCCTCCTGGACGTGGAGATGCCCGGCACGGGGGGCCACGAGGCGCTCAGGGCGCTCAGGGAGAGCGGCGGGCACTCCGACATCCAGGTCATCTTCATGACGGCGACGAACGACGCGCGGACGACGGACGAGGGGTTGGAGTTGGGGGCCCTGGACTACATGTTCAAGCCCTTCTCCAGGCGCCTTTTGATCAGAAGACTGGAAAACTACCTGGAGCTGCTGGACTACCGGCGCGGGGGCGGGCGCGGGGGCGACGGCCGCCCGCCCCTGCCGGCCGGGAGGCCCTCCCCTCCGGAGTAACTCCGGGCGGGCCGCCCCCGGCGGCGGGCCCGCGGGGGGCGGTTTTTCGTCGAGGACCGGGCCGGGGCGGACGGTTATCATCCCCCCCCGGGCCATGATTTCGGCTCTTTTTGGACAACACCGCGGCCCGGCCGGGACCTCCCGCCTCATCGGACGCGCGCGGCGTCTCCGACGCCCGCGCCCCGGGCGGCGACGGGACCCGGCGGGCGCGGATTTTGGGCGGGCTTTCCGGCCCGCGCGCCTGGTCGCCATGCCGTCAAGAACCACGTCCCTTCTGATTCTCACCAGCCGGATTCTGCTGCTGGCCTGCCCGGCGCTGGTCCTGGCGCTCCTCGTCCTCGTCCAGGGAAACATCCGCTGCGAGCGGGAGGCCAGGGCCGACCTCGCCGGCAGGAACCTGAGGCTCGCGGCCCTGTCCGCCGCCGCCCTGTTCGAGGCCGGGGAGGTCGACCGCCGCCTGGGCCCCGACTGCCGGGCGGGGTGCCGGGACGCCTTCGCCCTCAGGACGGAGGGCTTCGTCGAGTCCAGCGGCGTCCTGGACCTAACCTTCCTGCCCCTGGGGGCGGACGGCCTGGTCTCCGGCCCCCCCGCGGGGGGCGGGTCCCAGGCTCCCTCCGGGGCCTGGGGCGAGGGGGAGGACTATCGGGCGGAGACGGCCCCGGGGGGGCGGCGGACGGGCTACGCGGCCCTGAGGCGCGCCTCCGGGGAGACGGCCTACCTGGCGGCGGTGACGGCGGACCCGCGGCCCGGGGCAGGGAGCCGGGGGGAGACCGCCTGCCTCGTCCTCGGGCTCGCCGCCCTGGCCCTGTCGGTCATGCTCTCGCTCAGGCTGCGCAAATTTATCTCGCGGCTGCAGGCGCTGCGGCAGACCGTCAGCAGCCGCTCCATTTTTCTGGCCCGCATGAGCCACGAGATCCGCACGCCCATGAACGCCATCCTGGGCATGAGCGACCTCCTGCTGCGCTTCTCCGTGAGCCTCCCCCAGCAGGCCAAGGTCTACGTCCGGCACATCAAGCAGGCGGGCGGGAACCTGCTCTACATCATCAACGACATCCTGGACTTCACCCGCATCGACTCCGGCAAGATGGCCATCAACGACCTCCCCTACTCCCTCTCCGGACTCATCAACGAGGTCGTCAGCGTCATCAACATCCGCCTCCAGGAGAAGCCGATCCGCTTCATTGTGGAGGCGGCCCCGTCGCTGCCGGAGAACCTGACCGGGGACGCCGCCCGCTTCCGGCAGATACTGTTAAATTTATTGACCAACGCCTGCAAATACACCAACGAGGGCAGCATCACCTTCTCCATGGCCGGGCACGAGCACCGCGTCGGGGGGCTTCTTCTGACCGTCAAGGTGGCCGACACGGGGGTGGGCATCGCCAGGCCGGAACTCGAGAGGCTCTTCGGCGACTTCAACCGCCTGGGCGTCCAGTACAGCCTCGACCATAAGATCGAGGGCACGGGCCTGGGCCTGGCCATCACCAAAAACCTCTGCCAGATGATGGGGGGCGGCATCGAGGTGGACAGCCTGCTGGGCCACGGGAGCACCTTCACGGTCACCCTGCCCCAGGGGGTGGCCGGGGACGAGCCCCTGGCCAGGGTGGTCGACGGGTCGGAGAAGTGCGTCCTGGTCTGCGAGAGGCGCCGGACCATGTCCTCCTCCGTCACCGCCGCCCTGGACATGCTGGAGGTCCACTACTCCTGCGTCGGCGAGGAGCGCTTTCTGGAGGCGGTCGACAAGGGCGCCGAGCATTACACCCACCTGATCATGCCGATCGCCAGCTACCTGAAGCTCGCCTCGGAAATGAGCGGGCGCCCCCGGCCCCACAAGACCGCCGTCGTCGTCAGGGACTTCCACCCCTTCGCCCTGGAGAGCGTCCGCTACCTCTTCGCCCCCGTCTACTCGCGTCCCCTGGCCTTCTTCCTGAACGACCTGGCCGACGAGACGGAGGTCCAGGGCCTGGCCAGCGTC
Source organism: Deltaproteobacteria bacterium (assembly GCA_031264015.1). Lineage (GTDB taxonomy): Bacteria > Desulfobacterota > Desulfarculia > Adiutricales > Adiutricaceae > JAIRNQ01. The sequence continues at coordinate 2,772 of JAISET010000125.1, forward strand.
GGGGCCAGCTTCACGGCCCCCTCGGCCCGGGTGCTGGTGGTGGACGACCTGCCCACCAACCTGGCCGTGGCCGAGGGCCTGCTGGCCCCCTACTGCATGACCGTGGACCTGTGCCGCTCGGGGGAGGAGGCCGTGGAGGCGGTCGGAAAGAACTCCTACGACCTGGTCCTGATGGACCACCTGATGCCCAGCATGGACGGCCTGGAGACGACGGCCCTGATCAGGGCGCTCCCGGGCGGCGGCCAGGGGACGCTCCCCGTCGTGGCCATGACCGCCAACGCCGTGTCGGGCATGCGGGAGATGTTTTTGTCCTCGGGCCTCGACGACTTTCTGGCCAAGCCGGTGGAGATAGAGAAGCTCCACGCCATGCTTTTAAAATGGATCCCCCGGGGCAAGTGCCGCAGCAACGTCTCCCGGCGGCGGGCGGAGGAGAAACCGGCCGCCGGGGACGCGCCGCCCCGAGACCCGCCCAGCCTCCCCAGCGTGGCCGGCCTCGACAGCGCCCAGGGCTTCCGGAGGCTCGGGGGCCGGGTGGACATCTATCTGCTGACGCTGAGAAGGTACATGCGCGACGCCAAGGATTTCCTGGCGCTGCTGCCCAAGATCGTCTCCGAGGAGGACAGCCAGTTCTTCACCATCAAGATCCACGCCTGCAAGGGCGCCTCGTCCACCATCGGGGCGACGGCCCTGGCCGAGATGGCCGGACTGCTGGAGTCGGCCAGCCGCCTGGCCAACTGGACCTACATCGAGGACAACTTCCAAAAGTTCATGACAGGGCTGACGGAGCTGGTGGCGGGCCTGGAGGCTTATTTCGCCAGGACGGACGGCGGCGGCCACCCGGGCGCGGCGGCGGACGGCGGGGGCGGGCCGGCGGACGGCGGGGGCGGGCTGGCGGACATGGAGCTGACCAGGCAGCTCTCCCTGCTCAAGAACGCCTTCGAGAGCAGCGCCATCCGGGAGATCGACAAGATCATCGCCCGCCTGCGCGACGTCGACATCGAGCCCGCCAGGCGGGAGGTCGTCGAGAAGGTCAACGCCTGCTTTTTGGAGGTGGAGTTCGAGCAGGCGGCGACCATCCTGCAGACCGAGATCGCCGAGCTGGAGCGCCGCCGCGGAAAAGCCGGGGCCTCCGACTTGCGCGGACAGGCCGGGAGGGCGCGGCCGGACGTTTCCTAACGCCGCCGCCGGCCGTTTTTTTTATCTTCCGGAAACTTTTCCCGCCCCCGACAATCAACCCCGGCCCCCGCCCGAGGCGCCGAGGCGCCGAATTGACGAAAGACGCGGCGCCGCCGACGATCCGGAAATGACCGCCGCGACGAGGACGGGCGGGCGGGCGGCGGACAAAAGAACGGAGGGGGACTGACGGCCCGCGGACGACACTGACGACGGGACGAACGAAAAAAATAAACAAAGGGACATCGCGGACAAAAAAATATCGTCCGGCCGGGGCCGCGGTCGTCGACAAGAAAACAAACGGTCGGACGGTCGGTCGGACATCCGGACGGACGGTCGGACATCCTGACGGACGGTCGGACATCAGGGCGACTTGGATTTGACAACGGCGACTTGGATTTAATGACGACGACCTGGATTTGATAATTTCGCTTGAAAACGTCGGACGCCGAGAGCGGGAACAATGAAGACGCTTAGTCGCTACAAACTGATTTTTAAGGAAAACGCGTCGCAGCTCCTGCTGATCTGCGCCGCTTTTTTCATCATGATGGCCGTCTCCGGGCTGGGCATCTTCATGGTCATGAGCGAGAACCTGAGCTCGGCCATCCGCTATTATTTGAACGACGCCGAAAATGACATCAAGTGGTACCTGGAGGAGCCGACCGTCACCTTCAAGGCCGTCCATTCCGGCCTGGTCGCCATGCTCAACGAGAAATCCGGCCGGGGCCGGGAATATTCCAAAGAGGACGACAATCGGGCCGGCTCGTCCCGGGCCGCCAACGCCGCCGGCGCGTCCGCGTCGCCGGTTCCGGCCGGACCCGTCGCGGCCGCCGGCAAGCCGGCCGCGGCCGGTCTCGAGGACGACTATCTGGCGGACTCCGACGTCGCCCGCTACCTGGCCCAGATGAACGTCGACCTGACGGGCAGGTCGACGGGCAACGGGATAATCAGGGTCTACGCCGACATAAACGGGCGTCTCTTCAACATAGACCCGGACGAGCTCGGGCGCGACAAGGTCGTCCGGCAGTCCGTCTGGTACCAGCACGGAATCAAAAACACGACGCCCAAATACACCCCGCCCTACCGCGACGACCTGACGGGCAGGGTGGTCATGACGCTCTGCCAGCAGCTGGTCAGCGCCGAAGGGGACTATCGCGGGGTGCTGGCCTTCGACGTGGAACTCGAGTCCCTGTCCGGCTACGTCAAGTTCGCCGAGGGCTCGTACTCGGTGATCGTCAACGAGCACAACCATGTCCTGGCCCACCCGGACGAGAAGATGGTCTTCTCGTATTTCGACGGCCTGGGCGAGGGCCACGCCGACGTCCCGGCCTTGTTCGACGCCGGGCAGAGGCTGGTCCAGTCGTCCTTGACGAACATTTACGGGGTCGAGTCGGTCGTCTTCATCCTCAGGATGTACAACGGCTGGATCGTCTGCCTGGTCATCCCGAACCACATGTACTACAAGGGCTTCTACGCCACGCTGGCGATCCTGCTCTCCTGCGGCCTGTGCCTGATGTGTCTTTTGTGCTGCCTGATCGCGCGCCTGTCCGGCGCGAAGATGCGCCTGGAAAACGAAAGCCGCAACAAGACCTCCTTTCTGGCCCGCATCAGCCACGAGATCCGCACCCCCATGAACTCGATCATCGGCCTGTCCGAGCTGCTGCTCAGATTCGGGGCGGAGCTCCCGCCCAGGGCCCTGACCTACTGCCGCAACATCAAGGCGGCGGGCAACAACCTGCTTCTGATCATCAACGACATCCTGGACTTCTCCAAAATAGAGTCCGGGGACATCCAGGTGGCCAACGAGAAATACACCCTCGGCTCCCTGGTGGAAGACGTCGTCAGCCTGATCAAGACCCGGATGACGGATCCGGCCGTGGTCTTCGTGGTCGACCTGGACCCGACGCTCCCCAACGAGCTGACGGGCGACGTCTTGAAAATCCGCCAGTGCCTGCTGAACTTCCTCTCCAACAGCATCAAATACACCAAGCTGGGCAGCATCAGGCTCGAGGTGGGCGGCCGCCGCGAGGGCGCCAAGCTGGTCCTCCTGCTGGCCGTGCGGGACACCGGGATCGGCATCAAGAGGCACGACCTCGACAAGCTCTTCCAAAATTTCGTCCGCCTGGACCCCGTGGCCAACCTGCACGTCGAGGGCGCCGGCCTGGGCCTGGTCATCACCAAGAACCTCTGCGAGACGATGGGCGGGCAGATCTCCGTGGCCTCCACCTACGGGCACGGCAGCACCTTCAGAATATTTCTGCCGCAGACGGTGGCCGGGGAGTCCCCCCTGGCCGCGGTCGCCGACCCCGGGCGGCACCGGGTGCTCGTCTACGAGGACAAGCTGCCCCTCTCCCGCTCCATGGCCCAGAGCCTGGCCGCCCTGTCCGTCTCCGCCGAGATCGTCTCCACCTGGGAGCGCTTCCGCTCCAAGCTGAAGTCGGACGAGTGGACCCACGTCGTCCTCCCCCGGGACGAGCACCCGAACTACCGGGAGACCCTGCGGCAAAACCATCCCCGCGCCAGGATCGGCCTGACCGTCAGGGAGCCGGCCGCGCCGCCCCCGTCCGGCGGGGCCAGCTTTCTGGCCGCCCCCGTCCACTGCCTGACCCTGGCCAACTTCCTCAACTACGACCCCCTGGCGGCGGGCTCCAAAAACTCCCCCGTCGTCCCCTTCACCATGCCCGAGGCCCGGGTCCTGGTGGTGGACGACCTGGAGACCAACCTGGTGGTGGCCGAGGGCCTGCTGGAGGTCTACGGCATCCAGGTGGATCTGGCCAGGGGCGGCCAGGAGTCCGTCATGATGGCCCGGGACAACGACTACGACCTCATCTTCATGGACCACATGATGCCCGGCATGGACGGGCTGGAGGCCGCCAGGCAGATCCGCTCCCTGGACGGCTACGACTTCAAGAGCCCGCCCATCGTCGCCCTGACCGCCAACGCCGTCCACGGCATGAGGGAGATGTTTCTGGGGCGCGGGTTCGACGACTTTCTGGCCAAGCCCGTCGACTGCTCCAAATTGGAGAGGCTGCTGCTGGCCCACATCCCCGGGGAAAAGATCGTCCGCGACCCGAACCCGCGGGCCCCGGGCGCCCCGGGGAGCATGACGCCCGGGGACGACGACGGCGGCTCCCGGGCCCCGTCCGGGGGAAACGGCAGGGACGCCGACGGGGGCCCGGACGGGGCGGGCGTCCCCCGGGGCTCCGAACGCGCCCCCCGGGCCTGCCCGGAGGCCGCCCCCGGGCGCGGGGCGGCGGGGGCCGGGGAGACGGGCGCGGACGACGGCGCCGGTCCCGGCCGGACTTCCGACAACTCGAAGCCGACGCCGGCGCGGCTGGACTTCGAGGCGGGCCGGGCGCACTGCGGCGGAAGGGAGGAGACCTACCGGAAGCTTCTGCGCATCTTTCTGACGGACGCCGCCAAGGCGCGCGAGATTCTGGCGACCACCCTGGGGGAAAAAAACCTGCGCGACTACACCATCCACGTCCACGCCATGAAGAGCGCCTCGGCCACCGTCGGGGCCGCGGGGTTGTCGGAGCTGGCCGCCGGGCTGGAGGCGGCGGGCCGGGAGGAGAGGACGGGTCCGCTGGAGACGGGGACGCCGCGGTTTCTGGAGGAGCTGGAGGCGGTCTCCGAGCTGGCCAGGGCCTATTTGGAAAAAGCGGGGCCCGGGCCGAAAAAAAAGACCGGGGTCAAAACAAGCGGGGACGGCCCGGAAATCAAGGACAGGCTGCGCGCGCTCTCCAAGGCTTTCGACGAGGCGGACACGGCGACCATCAACGCCACCCTGGAGCGGCTGCGGAAACAAAAGCTCGACCCGACGGCGGAGGAGGCCCTGGAGAAGGTCTCGGCCTGCTATCTGGACGCGGAGTACGAGAAGGCCGCGGGCATCATCGAGGAGCTGCTGGCCGGCTGAGGGGCGACAGCCGCGGCCGGCGGAGGCGGCAAACGTTTCCGACGTTTGCCGGACAAGGCGGCGACGTTTCCGACGTTTGCCGGGCAAGGCGGCGACGTTTCCGACGTTTGTCGGACAAGGCGACGTCGCCGGCCCGACGGGGGCGAAACTTCCGCTAGCGTTTTTTGGGGTCGCCCGCGGGGCGCAGGATGGAGCGGTTGGGATAATAGCCGCCCCTGGCCGTGGCGTTGGGGAGAAGAACGGAGCGCGGGCCCATCAGGACGCCGGGGCTGGTCACGCTGTTGCAGCCCGTCTCCACCCCGTCGCCCAGGACGGCGCCGAATTTCTTGTAGCCGACCTGGGTGGTCTCGCCGTTGAAAACGAAGCGGCAGGGGGCGTCCACCATCTTCAGGTTGGCGAGCTTCGTCCCGGCGCCGAGGTTGACGCCGGCGCCCAGGAGGCTGTCGCCCAGGTAGGCGAAGTGGCCCGCCTTGGCCCCGTCCAGCATGAGGGTGTTCTTGGCCTCGGTGGCGTGCCCGACCACGCAGCGCGCCCCGGTCAGGACCGACCCGCGCACGTAGGCTCCCTGCCGCACCTCGCTTCCCCGGCCGATAATCGAGGGTCCCTTGATCATGGCTCCGGGCTCCACCAGGACGCCGGGGGCCAGCTCCACCGCCTCGTCCTCTATGTAGGCCCCCGGAAGAACAAGGGCGGCGTCCTCCAGGACCAGGCCGTCCTTGCGGCAGACAAAGTTGGCCCCGCCGGCCCCCGGGCCGTAGTCGACCCCGAAGACCGCCTCCCCCCGGACCAGGGCCGCCGGCTCCGCCACCAGCCTCCCCCTGGCGAGAATCCCCGAGACGTTGGGCCTGAGCTCCTCCCTGATGATCTCTTTTAAAAGCGGTATGAGCTCCCAGACAAACTCGGCCCTCCGGGAATGCCGGCGGATTATGTCGCCGTCTTTGAGCTCGAAAAATTTGTCGACGCCGTAGGGTGTCATCCGTCGTTCCTTTCGGGAGGTTTTTTCGGGAGGGAAGAAGTCGGCTGATAAAATATTTTATCGGGAAAGTAAGAACTTCAAAATCAACAGTCGACAAAAATCAACAGTCGACAAAACCGACAGTCGACAAAATTAATAGTCGACGCCGGGTTTGGCCTTGATGCCCTGGCGGTATGCATGCTTGACCTCGGCCATCTCGGTGACGGTGTGGGCCAGCTCGTACAACTCGGGCGGGCAGCCGCGCCCGGTCAGGATGACGTTCTGGCCCTCCTCGCCGGAGGCCAGAAACTCTTTGACCTCGTCCAGGGAGACCAGCCCCTTGTCCAGGGCCACGTTGATCTCGTCCAGGACCACCAGGCCGGCGCCGGGACGACGCCTGGACGCCTCGGCCATAGCCTCCGCCGCCCGGGCCTTGTCCCCGGGGGTTGGCCGGGCGCCGACGAAGCCGAGGCCGAATCGGCCGTAAAAGAGCCTGTCCGGATTTCGTCGGGCATAATCCTCCAAAAACTTGCTCTCGCCCGTCTCCATGGATTTGATGAACTGCAGGAAGACCACCCTCTGGCCGTGCCCCAGGGCCCTGAGGGCCACCCCCAGCGCGGCCGACGTCTTGCCCTTGCCCGGACCGGTGTTTATAAGAACCAAGCCCTCGGACATCGTCCCCTCCCCTGAAATAAAGACGTTGGAAATATCGCCATCGTCAAAATCGTCGCATTTGGCGAATTTGAAAAATGTGTCAAGATCGTCGAATTCGCCGAATTTGTCGAAATCGTCTGATTTGTCTAATTTGTCGAAATTGTCGAAATTGTCGAAATTGTCGAAATTGTCGAAATTGTCGAAATTGTCGAAATTGTCGAAATTGTCGAAATTGTCGAATTTGTCGAATTTGTCGAATTTGTCGAATTTGTCGAATTTGTCGAGTTTGTCGAAACGGCGCCCCGAGGCCCCGGCCCTTGACAACTTTGGCGGAGCGGGCGATTATAAACATGTTTTTATCGCCCGGGCGGCCGACGGGAGCCCGACGTTCCCATAAAAACTCCCCCGGACCCGGGAGCCGGTCCTGGCCGGCCGAGGAAAGGCAGAAGCCATGTGCGGCATTATAGGCATTTTATCGCAAAATGACAACGTCGTTCCCCACATAATGGACGGCTTGAAACTCCTGGAGTATCGGGGCTACGACTCCGCGGGCCTGGCCGTCCTGGACGAGCGGGGCATGCTGGACAGGCGCCGGGCCTCGGGCAAGATCACCGTCCTGGCCGAGAAGCTGGCGGCCTCCCCCATCTCCGGGAAAGTGGGCATCGGGCACACCCGCTGGGCCACCCACGGGCCCGCCACCGAGGCCAACGCCCACCCGCTGGCCACCCCGAAAGTGGCGGTTGTCCACAACGGGATCATCGAGAACTACCTGGACCTGAAAAACGAGCTGACCCGCCAGGGCCACGTCTTCGAGAGCCAGACCGACAGCGAGGTGGCGGCCAGGCTGATGCACAGGCACCTCGAGGAGGGCCTGAGCCCGGAGGAGGCCACCGTGGAGGTGCTGGGCAGGCTCGAGGGGGCTTTCAGCCTGGTCTTTCTCTTCGCGGGCCGCGACGACCTTCTGATCGGGGCCAGACGGGGCTCGCCCCTGGCCGTGGGCTACGGGGAGGGGCTTTTGTGCCTGGGCTCCGACGCCCTGGCCGTGGGGCCCTACGCCCAGAAGATCACCTACCTCGAGGACGACGACTGGGTCGTCCTCTCGGGTGGCGGGGCCTCAATCAGGGACGGCCTCGGCCGCCAAGTCGAGAGGGCCTCGGCCCCGGTGGACCCCAACTTCCAGATGAACCTGGGCAAGAGCGGCTACCGCCATTTCATGCTCAAGGAGATGTGCGAGCAGCCCCAGGTGGTGGGGGACACCTTGTCCGCCCTTTTGGACGGCCCCGCCGGCAGGCTGGCGCTCCCGGAGCTGCCCATGCCCCTGGCCTCGGCCAGCCGCCTCAACATCGTCGCCTGCGGGACCTCCTACTACGCCGCCATGGTCGGCAAATATTGGATAGAGGGCCTGGCCAAGATGCCGGTGGACGTGGACCTGGCCTCGGAGTTCAGGTACCGGGGGCCCGTCCTGGACCCCGCCGGCGTCTCGGTCCTCATCTCCCAGTCGGGGGAGACGGCGGACACCCTGGCGGCCCTGCGGCACTGCCGGGCGGAGGGCCAGAAGATTTTGAGCATCGTCAACGTCAAAGACAGCTCGCTCTCCCGGGAGGCCGACGGCCGGCTGCTGACCATGGCCGGCCCCGAGTTCGGGGTGGCCTCCACCAAAGCCTTCACGGCCCAGCTGACCATCCTGGCCGCCCTGGCCATCAACCTGGGCTCGCAGAGGGGGCTTTTGGGCGAGGCCGAGCAGCAGCGGCTGGTCAGGCTTCTTCTGGAGACGCCCGCCCACATGGCGGAGGTGCTGGCCAAGGCCCGGGCGATCGAGCTTCTCGCCAAGAACATCATCGCCCCGTCCCGGGACGTCCTCTATCTCGGCCGCGGCCCCACCTACCCCCTGGCCCTGGAGGGGGCGCTGAAACTCAAGGAGCTTTCCTACATCCACGCCGAGGGCTACGCCGCGGGCGAGATCAAGCACGGCCCCATCGCCCTGGTGGACGAGAGCGTCCCCGTGGTGGTCATCGCCCCCACCGACCCGCTGTTTCCCAAAATCATGTCCAACCTGGAGGTGGTCAGGGCCAGGGGCGGCCAGGTGGTCTTCATGGGCGACCAGAGGGGCCGCGACCGCCTCAACTCCGATCCCGCCGGGGCCGTGGTCCTCTCCCAGGTGGACCCCTTCGTGGCCCCCATCGTCTACGCCCTGCCCGTCCAGCTGCTGGCCTACCACGCCGCCGTCTTCAAAGGCACCGACGTCGACCAGCCCCGCAACCTGGCCAAGAGCGTGACGGTGGAGTGAGCCGGGGCGGATGATAATTATGACCGCGACCGACGGATGCTGACGGCGGACGGATAAGAACGGCGGGCGGATAATGACGGCGGACGAAGAAACGGCTGAAAAAGCGGACGGTGAAAACGGAGACGGCGGGATGACGACAATATGGGACGAGGAAAAGACAGGGACAAGCCGGCCAAAAGACGGTCTGAAGATTTAAAGAAATAAAGCGGCGGCGGGCGGCAAGAAATAAAAGAAGGCCCGCCGGCGCGCGTCACGACCCGACGCCGCTCCGGGACTCACCCCCAGTCCGCCGGACGGCGCCGGACGCGCTCGAGCTGCTCTCCGGAAAAAAGAAGCTCGGGGCGGTAGACGCCGTTTTGGTAGTCGTCGAAAAATTGAGCCTCGTCCTCCGTCCAGGCGAGAAGGCCGGCCAGATATTCTTTCGCCTGCGTCTTGGCCGCCCCCAGGTCAAAATTTTCCTTTTTGCGCAGCATGCGGCTCAGATTAAAAGAGACGTCCCGGCGGCCGATCTTGTCCGCGCGCCGGAAGTCGGCCGCGGCCGCGTTTTTGACCCCGGCCCGGGCCAGATGAAAGGCGACGCACCGGCGCAGGCCGTCGCCCCCGGCCCGACCGAAACGGCCCGAGCGGATCAGGCCGACGACGTCGTAAAGGTCCCCCGGCGCCGCGCGAACCAAGAGGGAGACTATCCTCGAGGCGAAGATCTCGAGGGGGGCCGCGCTCAGAAACTCGGCCTCCGGAAAAAGACCCGCGGTCCTCAGGGGAATGGTCTCCATGGGGAGGACGCGCCGGCGGTTCGAGTAGTCGACGTCGATTTTCAGGGAGTCGCGCAGCCCCCCGGAGCTTATGTACAAAAACACCAGGGAGTCGACGAGGCGGCCGCTCCTCGACCTGACCGAGGGGGCGTAGCCGTCCGGCTCCATGAGCAGGCAGAGCTCGGCCGAGATCCTTTTGCGGTCGGCGGAGGGGTCGAGCGGGCCGTCGTCGACGGCGTAGTCGAAGTCGAGGGCCCCGCAGAGACGGGGCAGGTCCAGGAGCGCGAGGTTGACGGCCGCGCCGCCGTTTAAGGCCAGCGCTTTGGACAAAAGCCGGTGGCCGCTGACGCGCCCCAGGACCGCGGCCAGCCGCATGGTCTTTTCCAGCGCGTCCCTTTGGAACCCCGTCTCCCCCGCCAGGTCGTCCAGGCGTTTTTTGTCGCATGTCGGCGGGCTCACTTTTTCTCTGACTCCTGTTTGACGGCTTCTCTTCGCGGACCGCGGCCGGCAGGCTTCCGTCCCTAGGCTCCCGCCGCCGCGAGCCCGGCCAGGTCCCTCGGCGCGACCAGCCGCCAGCGCCGGTCGAAGCGGTCGTCCCGGCCCGGCCCCCCGGCGCGAAAATAGCGGACGCTCGCGCCCACGTTTTTCTCGCACTCCCGGAAGAACCTCTCCGAAAGCCCCATGCTTTTTTGAAAATGGCTCAGGACGTAGCCGGCCTTCTGATAGAGGACCTGCCTGCCGATATTTTCCAGGACCTCGAGCAGCGCGCCCTCGTCCGGGGAGCGCACGAGCTCCAGGCAGCGCAGCACCTCCTCGAGGCCGGCGATCTTGTCGAAGTCGCCGATGCTCTCGACGATCGTCCTCTCCAGGCCGGTCGCCCGCGCGCCGTCTTTCTCCACCACCCAGCCCGACGCCCGCGGGGCCACATAACGGTAGCGGACGTCGTCGTACTCGAACCTGTTGAAGCGTCCCGGCCCGGAGACGCAGACCTCGGGGCCCAGCTCGTTGTAAAAGCCGTGGACCTCCAGGGCCGAGTGGTGCGACAAATAGGCGTCCGGCGCCACCCTGGACCCGATGAGATACCTGTCGGCCGCGTCCAGGCCGGTCGCCAGGTCCACGGCCACGTAGAGGTCGCGCTTGACCCTGTTCAGAAGCCCGCGCTTCAAATAGGCGTCGAGCGTCGAGTTGGCCTTCCCCGCGCCCAGGACGCGCCCGACGTCGCCCCGGGAAAAGCACCTCATTTTTAACAGCCTGGCGTAATGCCTCATGTCGGCCCGCTTTTTTCATTTAAAATTGGACGCGGGGGGGATTTTTAATTTTAACCGCCCCCCGACAAAACCGCCGGATTTTGTCCCCGCCCCGACCCCGCCCCGACCCCCGCCCAAACAACCGCCCCGCCCAAACCCCGTCCGAGCTATTTTTTTAGTGTCGGAAGCCCGCCGGGTCGCCCGGACTGCCGGGCAAAAGCCGTCTTTAATCAGGCTCGAGGGAAAAATTAAAATCTCTTTAATTTTGACACAAAATAATCTTCATTTTCAAGATTAAAAAACCGATTTAAAATTAATTTTAAATTTAATTCACAATCTCGTAAAAATCATAGTCGGACTTAAAAAAAATAAAGCGGGCGAAGTCTGTGTCGCTAACTTTAATTATTACACAAAATATAATTTATTCTCGATTTTCGGAGTTGAAAATAAAATTAATTTTAATTATACCTTGTTGTCTTGAAAATATTCAATTCAACCAGCCAAATTTTAAAATTTTGCGCGCCCCGGCGGACACCCGGGCGCGGGCGGAAAAAAAGCGCCGGATGCCCTGGGGCAGCCGACGCTTATCAGTCCGGTAAAAAATTTAAAACCGGGACGGGAAACTACTCGGCCAGCTTTCCTAAAAAGTCCGCGGAGGGGGCGAAAAACAGGGTCCCGGTCTTGGCCGTGGAAAAGTCCAGCAGCCGGTCGGTGTTGCCGACGGGGTCGCCGACGAACATGTTCTCCAGCATCTTCCGGGTGGTGGAGAACTTGCCGGCGTAGCCCAGAAAATAAGTCCCGAACTCGCCTTTGGAGGCGTTGGCGAAGGCGATGTTGGCCCTGACGATTTTGAGCTCCTCGCCGCCCGGGCCCTTGACGTTGGTGACGGCGTTGTGGGCGTTTTTGGGCTTGGCCTCGTCGTCGAGCTCCAGGTCGTTGAACTTGCGCCTGCCTATGGCCTTCTCCTGCTCCTCCACCGGCAGGTCGTCCCAGCCCTTGAGGTCGTGGAGGTACTTTTGAATGAAGACATAGCTGCCGCCGTCTATCGGCGAGCCCGGGGCGCCGATCGAGGCGAACTCCAGCCTCCCGTCCCCGGCGGGGTTCTCCGTCCCGTCGACGAAGCCGATGATGGCCCGGCTGTCGAAATACTTGAAGCCGTGGGTCTCGTCGACGGGCTCGGCGACGCCGTCGAGAATCCTGCCGACGATGCCGGCCAGCTCCTGGCAGACGTCCATCCTCTCGGACCTGATGTGGAAGAACAAATCGCCCGGGGTGGAGGGGGCCAGGTGCCTCTCCCCCCGGATGGGCTCGAAGACACGGAGCTCCTCCGGCGTCGGCTGGGCGGGAAAGAGCCTGGGCCAGGCCCCGGCCCCGAAGGCCATGACCGCCCCCGTCCCGGAGTCCCCGAAGCGGTTGAGCTCGCTTCGGACCAGGGCGTCCAGTTTTCCGCAGAGCTCCAGGACGGCGGGCCTGGCCTTGTCCGCGTCCGGGAGCCCGTAGACCATGATGACGGCGTTCCGGCCGGGGCCGGCGGCGAAGTCTTGTATTCCGCTCATAAAAACCCTCCGCGTGGGCCGACAGACTGCCGGCGCGGTGTCGGTCGGAGAAATGTCGGCAGGGGGCGTCCGGCCAGAAACCGGCCCCTTTTTGCCGCGACAAAAACAAGTCGCCGGGCGGACTTGACGAATTTCATAACGGTTCCCGGACCCCGGGGGCAAAGGCGGCCCGCCGGGCGGCGGACGGCTCCCGACCAGGCCGCTCCCGACGGGGCCCGTTCAAAGCATACCGAGTCTGATTATAGACAGTTAATGGGAAAAAACAAGCCGCGGCGCCCCCGCCCGCCCGCCGAAATCCCTCGCCAGTCCCGGCGGGGCTCCCGGACGCCCTCCGGGGGAGGCCGGAAAAACTTTCCCCGGCTTTTCCGGGCCCCCGGGTCGGCTAGTGACTTTTGACGGGTTTTTTGTTATAAATGTTTGCGCCTTTTCCCGCGGCCCGCCAGGAAAAAAGCCCTCCGGCCGGGCCTCCCGCCCCCGGCTCCCCCGGCTCCCCCGGCGGCCGGCGACGGCTGGTCGACGACGGCGGGCGGAAGGCGCGCCAGCCGGGCGGGCGGAAGGGTCCGGAAGGGACGTGACAACCATATCTTGTCTTTGTCGGGACAGACGTAAAAATATCTAGTGACAGGAGGAGAGTTTTTTGCTACTATGACCACTGAAAACGCCTCCTCCGGCCGAAGTAAAAATATAGGTCAATTTGATTTTTTATTTGATTTTTTCTATGCTAGACCTATAAAATATAATTTTTTTTCCCTTATCCACATTTAAGCGTCGAAAATAGCCAAAATGTCACTTTTTAATAAACTATCGAGCCTCTTCAAAGCGCCCCAGGACAAGAAATCGGACCAGGAAAACTCCCTGGCCCTGGGCGGGACGGAAAACGACCAGGACCCCGGGCTCGCGCTTCCCGGCAGCCCCCGGGAGCCCCTGGCCGCGCCCGACAGGCTGCTGGCCGACCTCTCCAACCGGGTGGCCGAGATCCTGGAGGCCTGCCAGTCCATCGGGAAGCACAACGAGGCCTACGGGGCCGCCCTGGTCGGCCAGTCCAGGAAGGACCGCCAGACCAGGGCCGCCATCGACCTGATCTGCGAGAACCAGAACAAGATACTGAGCTATTTCCAGCAGGACCTGAGCGAGGACGCCGCCCAGGGCGCCGTCATGGACTTCGGCGAGAGCTTCCTGCTGTTCGTCAACGAGTTTGCCGACCCCCACCAGGTCAAGATCCTCATGAACAAGTTCGGCGCCATGCTGGCCCATTTCGACCTGTCGTCCACCGCCTCCCCCGGCGACGCCTTCGACCCGGCCCTGCACCAGGCTGTCCACACCGAGAGCAACGACTATTTCCCCGACAACTCCGTGGTCGAGGTGGTCAAGCCGGGCTTCGCCTCCAGCATAGGCGTCCTGCGCTTCGCCACCGTGGTCGTCAACAGGCACATTGCCGCCCCGCCCGAGTTCCCCAAGGCCGGCCGCGCCAACATCTTCCCCGGCCTGGACAAGGAGTTCCCCCCGCGCGCCGCGGCCGGCAAGCACGTCGGCGAGCCCGCCCCGGCGGCCGACTCCGGCGCCTCCGGGGTCTTTTTCTTCGACGGCCACGGCGACAAGCAGCCGGCCCGCGACGAGGACGGCGGCGAGGCCCCGGGCGGCGACCCGGCCCGTGACGACGGGACCGGCGGCGGGGGGGCGGACCTCGAGGAAAACGACGGCCCCGAGGACGCCGGGCGCGACGAGAACAAGGATTAGGAGAGAACAAAGGATTAAGGCCCGAGACAGGCCGCGGCGCTCGCTCCGGGGCCGGGGCGACGGCGGAACGGAGGAACTGATGGACTTTGAAACTGCGTTCAGCACCCTGAGGGTCGACTCCGACGCCTCCCTGGAGGAGATCCGGGAGGCCTACGTCAAGCTTGTCCGGCGCTATCCCCCGGAGCAGTTTCCCGAGAAGTTCCTCCTCGTCAAGCTCGCCTACGAGAAGCTCACCCTGCACGACGACCTGCTGGAGGACATGTACCAGGCCGCCCTGCAGAACTCCACCCCCAGGAAGTTCCTGGCCTACTTTTTCAGCCCCTACGTCAGGCAGCCCGACGCCCTGGAGGACCTCTCCTCCCTGCGGGCAAGCGTCCGCCCCGTCCCCAGCGACCCGAGGGAGCTGTTCGCCAGCCTGGCCTCGGGACTCTGCGAGAACGGGAAGCCCGCCCAGCTCAGGGCCCCCGCCACCCCGAAGTTCAAAAAGCCGTAGCGGCGGCCCGGCCTCCCCCGGCCGGACTTGCTTTCAGGAGTGTTTTGAAGACTTTTTTGGCCGTTCTTTCCGAGCTTTCTTTCCGAGGCTTTTTCCGAGGTTTTATTTTAAATTGTTTTTGAGTTTATTTTCAAGCTTCATTTCCTGCCGACTCCAGCGGACGGGTGAGAATTTATGAGCGACATTATCTTTGGCATAGACTTGGGCACCACCAACAGCTGCATCTCATTTTTGGACGAGAAGAACCAGAACCGGCCCAGGGTCATACCCGTCGACGGCAACGGCATCGTGCCCTCCGTGGTCAGCCTGGACGGCGAGGAGTTTCTGGTCGGGCGTCGGGCCTACAACAGGGCCATCGCCTACCCCGACCAGTCCGTGCGCTCTGTCAAGAGGCTGATGGGGTCTAACTTGCCGGTGACCATGAACTCCAGGATTTTTCGGCCCGAGGAAGTCTCCGCCAAAATACTCGGATACCTGATGGAGGAGACCAAACGCCTGGAGGGTCTCGAGGTCGAGCGCGCCGTCATCACCGTGCCGGCCTATTTCAGCGACTCCCAAAGGCGAGCCACCATCGAGGCTGGCCAGCTGGCGGGCCTCGACGTGGTCAGGATCATCCACGAGCCCACGGCGGCGTCGCTGTTCTACGACATGGTCAAGGTTTCCGGCAACGAGGACGACGGCAGGAAGTGGAGCAACGCCCTGGTCTACGACCTGGGGGGCGGCACCTTCGACGTCTCGGTCCTGCGCATGGGCGACATCATCGAGGTCGTCTCCAGCACCGGCGACACCAAGCTGGGCGGCGACGACTTCGACCAGCTGCTGGTCGTCAGGCTTTTGGAGAACATCAAAAAGAACCACGACGTCGACCTCTCCAACCACCCGCCCGCCATGGCGAGGCTCCGGAACGCCGCCGAGAAGGCCAAGATCGCCCTGAGCGAGAAGGCCTCGTACCTGGTCGAGGAGACCTACATCCCCGTCCCCAAGGGCGACCGCACGGTGGACGTCAGCATGGAGTTCCTGCGCACCGAGGTCGAGAAGATGAGCGAGCGGCTCATCAACAAGACCCTGGAGTTCGTCTCCATCGCCCTCAAGGAGGCCTCCCTGACCCCGTCCTCCATCGACCGGGTCATCCTGGTGGGCGGCATGACCCGCATGCCCATCGTCACCCAGGCGCTGACCCAGATCTTCGGCCAGTCCCAGCTGCCCGCCGTCGACCCCGACCTCAGCGTGGCCAACGGGGCGGCCATCCAGGGCGGCATCATCACCGGCGTCGGCACCGAGCAGATCCTGGTCGACGTGACCTCGCACACCCTCTCGGTGGAGGCCATGTGCTACGACTCGCTGAAATGCGTGCCCATCATCCCCCGGAACACCTCCATCCCGGCCACCCGCTCCCGCATCTTCTACACCTCCATGCCCGGCCAGCAGGTGGCCAAGATCAGGATCTTCCAGGGCGAGGGCGAGGACCCCGAGGACAACAACGTCATCGGCGTCAAAAACCTGTCCCTGTCCGCCTCGCCCCAGGGCACGGAGATCCTGGTGGAGTACTCCTACGACAAGAACGGGGTGGTGCACGTGGTGGCCGAGCAGAGGGGCTACAGCCGCAAGATGGAGCTGAAGATCGACTCCCGCAACCCCCAGAACTACGAGGGCGAGAGGCTGGAGCGCAACCCCGACGTCATCCCCTTCAACCCCAAGGGAAGCGACTTCGAGGACGAGGACGACGACGACGACGACTTCGGGGGCGAGTTCGACCCGGCCTCCCTGTTCCAGAAGCTCCTGGGCATGGGCAGCAAGCGCCCGGCCGGCTCCTACCACCGCAGCGCCCAGGACGCCGACGCCCTCGGGGCCGACGGGCCCCCCGCCAACCCGGACATCCGAGAGTTCAGCCCGACCATCAGAAAGCCCGGCCAGGCCGTCAACTACGTCGTCCGGCAGGTCAACTCCGTCTTGGGCAAGCTGCCCCCCTACGTCCCCGAGAAGAAAAAACTCGAGGAGATGCTGGAGCGCTACCAGGCGGCCCTGGCCGACCACGACGGCGACGAGGCCATGGTCGACAAGCACGAGGAGGAGATCCTCGACTTCATCGACTCGGAGGATGTCTCCAAATATCTGCGCTAGGCGGACGGGACGGCCGCTGTTGGTGCCGGAGGTCGAAATCGAACCGCCGAAAGCCGAACGTCGGCCTGCCCGGAGCACAGGATGTTTTGATTATTTGAGGACGCCAATTTGGAAGTTTGTCGATTGGAAGCTGGAAGCTGGAAGCTGGAAATTGGAAATTGGAAGTTCGATTGTCGGAAGTTCGAAAGTTTGATTGTCGGAAGTCGGAAGTTCGAAAGTTGATTGTTTGAAGTTCGAAAGTTGATTGTTTGCCGCATAAGACGTTCATAAGTATAAATTCAGCTCGCTGATCGAAAGGCGCGGCAGGCAGGCAAGAAGCCGGCCTTTCGGAATCAATCATAACCAAAGATCGCGTCCCCGGCCCCCGGACATGGGGGACGGCGGCGTCGGGCAGGTGGAGATGGCCAGCTTGGGCTACGCTTCGGCGACAACGGAACCGCACCTGGTTCTGGGGCAGCTGTGGAACAAAAAAGACTACGAGCAGTTCGTCAAACTATACAAAGAGAGCAAGGAGCACCCCCAGGCGGCCGCCTGGAAGCTCCATCTGCCTTACGCCATCCATGCGATCCTAACCAAGGCCCTGTTCGTCGACCATGACTACGACCTGACCAAAAGTCTCGCCTCGGAGCTCGCCGCCCTCTGCGACGAGCACAGGCTGCTCCTGGTCGGGGACTGCGCCCGGGTGGCCCTCGACTGCTTCAAAGTGGGCGAGCCCGGCTTCGAGCCCTGCGATCTGAAGTCGTCCAGCGTCCTGCCCAAACTCTGGAAGGACCTGAGAAGGCGCCAGCTCGAATTCGCCAACTCCAAGACGGCCTCGTCGAGCAACCGCCGGGAGTTTCTTTTGAACACCCTGGAGATCGCCTACGGCCGGCCGGAGAAAAAATACGACGACTTCCAGATGATCCTCCAGTGCTTCTCCGAGCTCCTGAAAATCGTCACCAACTCCGAGGAGCGCAAGATCTACCAGTTCCTGAAGATCGTCGCCAGGGCCACCCGGGACCTCTGCGTCGGCCGGGGCATGTCCCGCAACGAGGAGGAGAAGGTCGTCTTCGGGGGAGCCAAGACCCCCGACCTCGACACCATCAACCACCCCGCCGTCAGCTCCATGTGCAGGCTCTATCTGGACACCGGCCTGGCCAACCGCGACGAGAACTGGCACAGCGTGGCCAAGTTCTGCCTGGCCGCCATGAACCCGGAGCTGAACCCGGCGCTGGCCGGCGCCCTCGAGGGGATCATCCCCAAGCTGAACCCCGTCTTCGAGTCCCAGGACCGCTACGAGTACGTCGACGAGATCAGCAAGCGCTGGCAGTGGACCCCGAGACAGAGCTTCGTGCTGGCCAACATCAAGGCCAAGTGCCTCTTCGAGTCGAGCCTGATGCCCAACATCCCCGTGGACTTTCTGAAAAACACCGACCATCAGGCGGCGGTCCTGCACAAGTCCCTGGCCGCCAAGACCAACGACTTCAAGAAGGCCATCGACCAGATCCGCGAGCTCTCCGGCCCCATCCGCCTCGGCAAGACCCTGGCCCCGAAGTTCATCAACGGGCACCTGAACTCCATGGCCCTGCTGGCCCCGCAGCTGTTCGCCCCCGTGGCCGGCTGGGAGCCCTACCTGGCCGAGCTGGGCGACGCCGCCCACGTCTCCCTGCTGATCCATTTCGCGGGCGACAGGACGGCCCTGAAGATCGTCCAGAACTGCCTGCCCCGCAAGACCGACCTCAACCCGTCCGCCAGGGACATCAGCGTCCTCACCGACACCAGCCTCCACGCCGTGGCCTCCGACCTCAGGGCCCGGCCCGGCCCCGACGGCTTCGAGCGCAGCCGGTTCTTCAAAATCCTCTATCTCCTGCAGAAGCACCTGACTCCGCGGAAAACCAAGGAAGTCGTCCTCTTCTTTCTGCTGAACTCCTTTTTGAAGTACTGCCAGTTTTTCACCTCCCCGGACACCAAGGTCAGAAATGCCGCCCTGGAGCTCCTGGAGTGCTTCGTCGCCCGCCTGGCCGCCAGCAGCGCGGAGACGGCGCACCTGACGGGCGTCTCTTTCCTGGCCGCCTTTCTGGAAAACTACCAGGCCGACAAATCCCTGCGCCCCGACGGCGTCAAGACGGTTCAGGCCGCCCTGACGGAGGACGAGGCCGTCTTCAATCCAGAGCCGTCGACCGGCGGCATCTTCGCCCCGCCGCTTTTGTTCATGCTCACCTGGGCCGACCCCGACTGCGAGCTGGTCAGGCGCCTGTTCGTCCTCTCGATGCCCCTTTTCGTCGCCAACAACGACTGGGCGAACATCATCAAGATCATCGAGACCAACAAGGCCCTGGACAAGAAGAGGAAGTCCGCCGTGGGGACGGCCATCAACGCCGCCCTGCAGAAGACCAGGAAAAGCCACCCCGACACGCCCGCCTTCGACCTGTTTAAAACCAACATAAAAAATCTGATGACGGGCAAGAAGATCGTCAAGTCCTCCGGCTTCGAGGAGTTCATGAAAATGATTCACAAGCAATTCGGCGGGGACTTCAACGGCTTATTTTAATCGTCCCCCGCGCGGGCGGAGGCCGGTTTTTCAGCGCCGGTTTTTCAGCGCGGGTTTTTCAGCGCGGGTTTTATGGCGCAAGTTTTTAGCGCTAGTTTTATGGCGCATGCTTTAAGCGCGAGTTTTTGATCTCAAGATTTTTTACGTCGTTTATCAGCCCGCGCGGTCCGTCCCGTCCGCCTCCCTCCCGCCTCAACCCCCAGCGCCCCGCGTCATCGTCGGGGAGCGCCCCCCGGCGCGAAAGAAATAGTGGTGTCCCATGCCCGGCAAACTGATTTATGAAGGCAAAGCCAAAAGCATCTATGAAACCGACCACCCCTACGAGGTGCAGATCTATTTCCGCGACGACGCCACGGCTTTCAACGGGGAAAAGAAGGGTCAGATCAACTCCAAAGGCATCCTCAACAACGCCATCAGCTCCCTTTTCTTCGAGCTCCTGGACTCCAGGGGCGTGCCCTCGCACTTCATCAGGAAGATCGACGACCGCTCCATGCTGGCCAAGAGGATCAAGATCATCCCCATCGAGGTGGTCGTCCGCAACATAGCGGCGGGCAGCCTCTCCCAGCGCCTGGGGCTGCCCGAGGGCCAGGTGCTGCCGCGCGCGGTGGTCGAGTTCTATTACAAGGACGACAAGCTGGGCGACCCCCTGATCAACAACTCGCACGTCGACGTCCTGGGCCTGGCGACGCCCGCCGAGCTGGAGTTCCTCTCCGCCCGGAGCCTCAAGATCAACGACATCCTCAAGGACTACCTGGCGGAGCGCAAGGTCAGGCTGGTGGACTTTAAGCTCGAGTACGGCAAGAGCGACCAGGAGATCCTCCTCGGAGACGAGATCTCCCCCGACACATGCCGCTTCTGGGACGCCGACACCAACCAGAAGCTTGACAAGGACCGCTTCCGCCGCGACCTGGGCGGGGTGGAGGAGGCCTACCAGGAGATGTACGATCGTCTCAAAGGCTGACCGGGGCGGGATGGCGTCATGGTTGTCCCAGTGCGTCCGGGGCGTCTAAGCCGTCCGGGTTGTTTAGGTCGCTTAGGTTGTTTTAGGTCGTTTAGGTCGTTTGGATTTTTTTTGTCTCGACTCGTTCGGTCACGTTTGTTCCCGCGAAAGGAGAGGCGCCCGGCACGACGACGGTCCCGGGCCGCGCCGCATATGAAATTTAAAGCCAGCGTCAATGTCATGCTCAAGCCCAGCGTTCTGGACCCCCAGGGGGCCACGCTGGAGAGGGCCTTAAAGTCCATGGGTCACCGGAACGTCAGCTCCATCAGGGTCGGCAAGCTGATCGAGCTGACCATGGACTGCGAAAACCAGGAGGCGGCGGCCAAACTGGCCGACGACTGGGCCGACAAGCTCCTGGCAAACCCGAATATGGAAAATTACTCCCTGACCCTGGAGAAGCTCCCGTGACGGTCAAAGCCTGCGTCCTGGTTTTTCCCGGCTCCAACTGCGACCGAGACAACGTCCGCTCCTGGGAGGCCTGCACCGGCCTCAAGGCCGACCTGGTCTGGCACAAGGAGAGCTCGCTCCCCGACTACGACCTGGTCATAGTCCCCGGGGGCTTCTCCTACGGGGACTATCTGCGCTGCGGGGCCATCGCCAGGTTCTCGCCGGTCATGGCCGAGGTGGTCAGGCTGGCGGGCCTCGGGCGCCTGATTCTGGGGATCTGCAACGGCTTCCAGATACTGACCGAGGCGGGTCTTCTGCCCGGGGCCCTGAGCCGCAACAAGAACCTCAAATATATCTGCCGGGACGTCACCCTGCGGGTGGAGAACAACAAGACGGCCTTCACCTCCCGCTACGCGCCGGGACAGGTCCTGACCATCCCCGTCTCCCACGGGGAGGGGGGCTACTCCTGCAGCCCGGCCGACCTGGCCGCCCTGCGCGACGAGGGCCGGGTGGTCTTCAGATACTGCGCCGCGGACGGCTCCGTCTCCCCGGACGACGCCCCCAACGGCTCCCTGGACAACATAGCCGGCATCCTCGGCCGCCGGGGCAACGTCCTCGGCCTCATGCCCCACCCCGAAAGACTGGCCGAGGAGATCCTGGGCGGGACCGACGGGCGCGCCCTTTTCACCTCGATTCTCGACGCCCTAAGCGGAGGCCCCAAATCTTGACCGACAACGTTAGCCCCTGGCTGGAGCACGGCCTCAGCGAGCAGGAATACAACCTCGTCCTGGAGCTTCTGGGACGGACGCCCAATTATCTGGAGCTGGCCCTCTTCGGGGTCATGTGGTCCGAGCACTGCGGCTACAAGAACTCCAAAAAACAGCTGAAAAAGCTTCCCACCAAGGGCCCGCAGGTCCTCCAGGGCCCGGGCGAGAACGCGGGCGTGGTCTATCTGGGGGACGGCCTGGCCGCCGCCTTCAAGATGGAGAGCCACAACCACCCCTCCGCCGTGGAGCCCTACCAGGGGGCGGCCACCGGAGTGGGCGGCATCATCCGCGACATCTTCGCCATGGGGGCGAGACCGGTGGCCTCGCTGAACAGCCTGCGCTTCGGCGACCTCGACGACGGCCGGGTCAAAAGGCTGCTGAACGGCGTGGTGGCCGGCATCGGCGGCTACGGCAACTGCATGGGCATCCCCACCGTGGGCGGCGACCTTTACTTCCACCCCAGCTACCGCGGCAACCCCCTGGTCAACGCCTTCTGCCTGGGCCTTTTGCAGGCTGATAAAATTTACAAGGGGAGCGCCTCCGGGCCCGGCAACATCGTCATGCTGGTGGGGGCCAGGACGGGCCGGGACGGCATCAAGGGGGCCTCCTTCGCCTCGGAGGAGTTGAGCGACTCCGACCGCGACAAGAGGCCCAACGTCCAGGTGGGCGACCCCTTCATGGAGAAGCTTCTGCTGGAGGCCACCTTGGAGATCCTGGAGCGTGACCTGGTGGTGGGCCTCCAGGACCTGGGGGCGGCGGGCCTGACCTCCTCCGGGGCCGAGATGGCCGGCCGGGCCGGGAGCGGCCTTTTTCTGGACCTCGACAAGGTGCCCATGCGCGAGGAGGGCATGCTCGACTGGGAGATCATGCTCTCGGAGTCCCAGGAACGGATGCTCCTGGTGGTGGAGCCCTCCAAGGCGGCGGCCGTGGCCGAGGTCTTCGAGAAGTGGGACCTGCTGGCGGTCGAGGCCGGCCTGGTCACCGACGACGGCAACTTCACCGTGCGCCGGGGCGAGCGGGTCATGGCCAGCATCCCCGCGGAATTGCTGACCGACAAGGTGCCCCTCTACGACCGTCCGCAGCGGGTGCCCGACTATTATGAAAAAAGTAAAAAGGCCGACTTTTCCGCCCTCATGTGCCACGGGGACTGGGCGGGGCTGCTCAAATCCCTGCTCGCCTCCCCCAACCTCTCCAGCCGGGCCTGGGTCTTCGAGCAGTACGACAGCATGGTCGGATTAAACACCGTCGTCCGCCCGGGCGGCGACGGGGCCATGCTGCGTCTCCCCGGGAGCGACCGGGGGCTCGCCCTCTCCAGCGACTGCAACAGCCGCTACGTCTACCTGGAACCACGCCGGGGCGCGGCCATCGCCGTGGCCGAGGCGGCGTTAAACTGCGCGGTTTTGGGAGCCAGGCCCCTGGCGCTGACCAACTGCCTCAACTTCGGGAATCCCGAAAATCCCGAGATCTACTGGCAGTTCGTCAAGGCCACCGACGGGCTGGCCGAGGCGGCCGCCGCCCTGGACACCCCGGTGACCGGCGGCAACGTCAGCTTCTACAACGAGTACGACGGCCTGGCCATCTTTCCCACCCCGACCATCGGCATGATCGGGGTCATCGAGCACATCGGGAACCGGGTGCCCGCGGGCTTCCCGGCGGGCGGACTGAACGTCATACTCATAGGCGAGAGCCGCGAGGAGCTGGGCGCCAGCGAGGCTCATCATCTTTTGACCGGCCGCGACGAGGGGGAGGTCCCGGAGCTGGATCTGGCCCTGACCAAGCGCCTGATCAACTTCCTGGTCGCGGCCGCAGCCGGCAGGCTGCTCCGCTCCGCCCACGACCTGGCCGAGGGGGGCCTGGCCGTCGCCCTGGCCGAGTGCTGCTTCCCCGGCGACATGGGCGCCGCCGTGACCCTGGACGACGGTCTGTCCGCCGCCGCCGCCTTGTTTGGCGAGAGCCAGTCCCGGGTGCTGGCGACGGCCGACGACGCCAGCCTGGACGCCGTCTTGGATTCTTTGGAGCGCTATTCGCTGCCATTCTCCGTCGTCGGGCGCACCACCGACGACGGGCTGCTGACCGTCGGCCACGGCTCCGACACCCTCAGGGCGAAGGTCTCCGAGCTCAAGGACGCCTGGTCGAGGGCCCTCCCCGAGGCCGCCGCGCTGTGAGAGCGGCGGCAGGGGGAACGGACGAGCGCAAAACTTAATGAATGGATGGCCGCGCTATTTTGCAAAAATTTAAGAACAGGAAAACTACTGCTTAGAGCCGTGATGTCAAGGTTATTTCGGATAAAATTTTCTCGAACGGCCTTATCGGCATGATTCGGCTGTTTGTAGTATTGAATGCCACATCCGCTTAATGTTGAAACATTGAAAATATTGAACACGAGAAAAACAGTCTCGACAAAACAGATGCATATTCTAATATGTAATGCGCGTTATTGCGCCCAAAATGAGGGCTTGGAGACATGACCTTCATCGAGTATGTTAAGTCGGCGCGGACAGGTCCGGGAATGAGCCGACACATGTTCGCCAAGGAGATTAAGATAAACTACACAACGCTTAATTGATGGGAAAAAGAACGAATTATCCCGAGCAGGCTGGCTCGCAATAGTTTTTTCGAGTGTTGCAGAGTAAAAGGTATTGATGTTCCTATCGAAGTTTATGAAGAAAGCGAATTGCCATAACGCAGACAACAGCACGGCAGGTGTTCGCAATATGAACGTCAATAAAAATCAGATCAGGAGGAAAAGGTCATGGCAAGAGCCGATTTGGTCAAAAAGCTGTTCAGCAGCTTTAAGACGAATGACCGTGAAGGCTTCGTCAAGACCGCCAATGAAATAATTGAAGATGAACGCAAGAAGAACCACAGCGCCCTTGCGGAGCAGCTTCGTATGATTATAAGCAATGGTTCGGCATTTGCGCCCAAGAACATGAGCGCGTTTTCTACAGTCAATGGAAACGGCAACGGAAAAGAGCGGGAAGTTGCTTTGTATGAAATAGTCTATCCCGACAAAACTCTTTCTGATGTCGTTCTCAGAGAGGATAACAGGCAAAAGATTGAGCAGGTTATCAGGGAATTCTCTAATTGGGATGTCCTTTTGAGCAACGGCGTGTATCCGACAAGGCGAGTTCTTTTCTATGGTCCGCCCGGTTGCGGCAAGACTATGACTGCCGGGGCGATAGCGGCAGAGATGGGGCTTCCTCTCCTATATGTGCGATTTGATGCAATTATTTCATCATACTTAGGAGAAACGGCAGGCAACATCAGAAAGGTGTTCGACTTTGTGAATGGCGACAGCTACGTCTTGCTCTTTGACGAGTTTGATGCAATAGCGCGGAGTAGAAACGACCAATATGAACATGGCGAAATCAAGCGCGTCGTGAATACATTCTTGCAGCAGATTGATAATTTCAAAGGACGCTCGTTGGTAATAGCCGCGACCAATTTCGAGCAGTCGCTCGACTACGCGATTTGGCGGCGCTTCGACAGCACGCTGCGATTCGATATGCCGGACAACAGCGAAAAAGTGAGATTGTTCAATCTGAAACTAAAGCAGTTCAAAGGCTCGGAAAACATTATAATCGAGTTTATATCAGTTATGGAAAACTTCTCGCATGCCGATGTTGAGAGAGCCGCTCTTACGGTAATAAAACGATGCATACTTGACGGGCGGCGTATGTACGACAAGAATGACATTGAACAAGCTATTCTTAAACAGGAAGAGTTGGTGTCGCTTCGTAAAACGCAGTATCAAACGGAGGCAAACAGCTAATGGAAAATCACATGGAAATAGCGAGAGAAGACATCCGCCCTATAGAATATGCCTTTCGCCCGTTCGATGGCGCGCCCAAGCCACCCCGGCGGGATCGCGGAGGTCATGGCGGAGCCCTCAAAACAGAACTGTCCGACACAGTGTCTTAGATTGAAAGCAACCGACAAGAGATCGGAATAGATGTGGAAACCTCGTTGTTCTTCAGTTGGCAGGCTCAGAAGCAGCGCCGGATGTTGATATACTCCAAAACAAACTGCGCCTCGCGCTTGTTGAGGAAGTCAGGAATGCAGACGGTACAATAGGCTCCGGAACCAGCCTTGAGGGAGCTGGAGCCTGTGCCCCGCTGGTCTCAAACTTCCCTTTGACACCGGGCGCGACCTTGGATCGTCCGGGCCGCCCATAATGGCCCGGGACCAAGCCTGGCGTCTCCCTGGGAGCCGAGCCGGGCCTCGGTTTGTGACGAGCCGGCCTTGAGAGGCCCCGCGGCTCCCGCAAATTTGCGGCGCGGGGGGCGGTTGAAGGGTGCTTTTCCCCTAAGGCCGGGGCGGGCAAGTCGTCAAACATGCCGGATAGGCGCCCGGCCCATGACGGCCGGCGGCGCCCGGCATGCCGCATGCTGATTTTTTGTAGCCGGACCCTGTCATTTGGGCCTGGCGACGGATTGGGCCGACGATTAAAGCGGGCCCCGGAACCAAGGCGGGCCTCCCCCGCGAACGCTTGCAATTTTCATCCCAGAGTAGGTCCTGGACTCGGGTCCAGCCCCAACCCCGGCGGGGGTCGCCAGGGACCCCGTGAACGCGTACGCCTCACAGTCAAAACCGCCGTTTTAATCGACCAACTTTTTTCCCGCATTCACCAAAGCCTCTGTCTCTTGCCTCGGCCATTCAATTATTTAGACTTATTGTCAAGACCAAGAAGGTCTCGCTTGCGTATAATTCCGACTTCTCCCAAAAGAGCGAGTCAACTATTCGCCAACCATCCAGCGAATAACCATCCCGCCCGCCGACAAAGCAAGGGCGGATATTGTCGTCCACATCGGAAAAGTCTTTCGCAGCCATGAGGCCCCTCGTCAAAACATACATAGCCGCCGACTGGGAAAACGACCTCGCCGCCGCGGAACAGTTGCGGCGCTGGAACGCCGAAGACGACTGGCATTTGTCATTCGCCGACTCCCATGGCCTGCGGCGGGCGAAAGACGACAGCCCCAACTGCCGGGTGAAAAAAGCAGTTGACAACCTGCTTTACGGGATCGAGACTTTTGTCCTCGTCGTCGGCGACAAGACAAAATCAAGCGACGTCGGGAGCTGTCGGCACTGCCCCAACTACAACTCGACCCGCATATGTTGCAACCTCAGGCACCAGACAGACTCCGGAAGCTTTTTGGTTCACGAGTGCCGGCAGGCCGTCAAAAACAATCTGCATGTCGTCGTTCTCTACCATGCCGCGACAGTTGACAAGTCAAAGTGTCCCGACGAGCTGCATGACCTCGGCGCGCATAAGCCCATGCTTTTTCTTTCAAATAATGTCATAACCTGGAATTATGCGGATGTGAAATCCGCTCTTTGTCCGACGCCCTAGTCGCGGACGGCGACAAGCCCGGCCGGGCCCCGCCGAAGGTCTTTTGGCCGTTCTATTATTATGTCCCGTTCCGTGTTACAATAAATGGTTCCATCAGGGGGCCCGGCCCGAGCCTCGGTCCAGGGGTGGAAAGATTCGTCCGTTTGGGCGAATCTTTGTTTTACCTTTGGTTGTATTTGACAACTTTTTTCAACCGCCGACTTCGGTTCGGATAACAAAAGGCCTTAATCCGATGACTCCCACAGGCACCAGGCGCCAAAATTTCAATTGCCGTCGGCAGGCGTCCCCGGCGGGCGGCCAGACTTGTCCCCCGGCCCGCCGCCGCGGATCGCCGGACGCGCCGGAGGCCGCCCCGGCGGGACTCACCGCCAGCTACAGCCCGCACGGGTGGCACGAGGAGTGCGGGGTGGTTGGGCTGTGGTGCGACTCGGCCCAGATCGCCGACCTGTGCTACCTGGGGCTCTTCGCCCTGCAGCACAGGGGCCAGGAGAGCGCGGGCATCTCGGTCACCAACGGCCTGCACATCGAGACCGTCAAGGGCATGGGGCTGCTGCCCGAAGCCCTGAGGGACGGCAGGCCGACCTTGCGGGGCCACGCCGCCGTCGGGCACGTCCGCTACTCCACCCACGGGGGCAGCCTCAACTGCAACGTCCAGCCCATCTTCGCCTATTCCCGGGGCGGCTTCGTGGGGCTGGCCCACAACGGCAACCTGACCAACGCCGAGGAGATCAAGGCCCAGATGGAGGCCGCGGGGTGTCTGTTTCAGACGACCACGGACAGCGAGGTCATCCTGAACCTGATCGCCACCTCCCCCCACCCGATTTTGGAGGACGCCGTGGCGACCTCGCTGAACCGGGTCAGCGGGGCCTACTCCCTGGTCATCCTGCTGCCCGACCGGCTCATAGCCGTCCGCGACCCCAAGGGCTACCGGCCCCTCTGCCTGGGCAGGCTCCCCGACGGCGGCTGGATGTTCGCCTCCGAGAGCTGCGGCCTGGACGCCGTCAGGGCCGAGTTTGTCCGGGACGTCCTGCCGGGCGAGATGGTCACCGTCGACCACAACGGCCCCCGCTCCTACTTTTTCGCCAAGGCCGGGAAAATCAACGCCTGCGTCTTCGAGCACATCTATTTCGCCCGCCCCGACAGCGTCCTCGACGGCCTGAGCGTCTGGCAGGCCCGCTTCGAGATGGGCCGCCAGCTGGCCCGGGAGTTCAAGGGGGAGGCCGACATCGTCATCCCCGTCCCGGACACCGGCATCACCGCCGCCCTGGGCTTCAGCAAGGAGAGCGGGCTCCCCTACTTCGAGGGGCTCATCAAGAACCGCTACGTGGGCCGCAGCTTCATCATGCCCCAGCAGGTCAGCCGCGAGAACACCGTGGAGATGAAGCTCAACCCCGTCCGCGCCAACCTGGCCGACCGCCGGGTGGTCCTGATCGACGACTCCATCGTCCGGGGCACCACCAGCGCCCGCATAGTCTCGCTGGTGCGCAGGGCCGGGGCCAGGGAGGTGCACATGTGCATCTCGTCCCCGCCCATCACCCAGTCGTGCCTCTACGGGATAGACACCTCCATCCGCAAGGAGCTCATCGCCTCGACCATGTCGGTGGGGCAGATCGGGGCGACCCTGGGCGTGGACAGCCTGCTCTATCTCTCCCGTCAGGGTCTGCTGGACTCCGTCGGGGACCCGAAAAACGAGCGCAACTGCCTGGAGTGCTTTTCCTAGGACGGGAGGCCGGCTTCCGGGACCCGGAAAACTTGACTGAAACTTGGCCGGGGGGTTTTCTTGTCTTCTCGGGAAAAAGAATTCACCCGCATCACCTTGTCGAAAACCGAGGGGGCCCCGGGGCTGGCCGGGAGACAATGACGGGGGGATGGGGCGCGGAGGAGAGGACGCCGGGCGGGAACGCCGGGGACGGGAAGGCCCCCGCAGGGACGACGCCGCAAGAGGAGCCGCCGCTCAAAATATTGGCCGGCGACGCGTCGCCGGGCGGCGACCTGGCCGACAAGCTGCGAAGAACGCCGGCCAAAAACGAGGCCAAGGAGAAAATTCTGGCCGGGGTCAAGAAAGACGGCGTCGTCCCCGAGGAGACGACGCTTCTCGGCCCCGGCCTTATTTTTGGAAAAATGTCGAAATACGCGATCGGCGGGCAGGCCGCGACCGTCCGCTCGAAGTCTCCCCCTGGGGCGCGGGCGGCGTTCAAGGCTCTGGGCGTCTGCTCGCAGGAAATCGTCGTCTTGGAAAACTGGCGGGCGGAATAAAGTTCCCCATGTAAAATTGTTTCGACTTCGAGCTGGCGGCCACCCTGACCGACCAGCTTGAAGCCGCGATCAGCAAGATCGATTGATAAAAATAAATTTTATAATTGAGTCATAGGGAGGTATTGGACACCCGTGGCCCCAAAATTTTGACCATATGATATCCAGCAGTCCATCGCAGTGTGGTACATGCCATTGAATATTTATTGTTTGTTCTGCCAATCATTAGCGACTGTTTGCCATTCCTTCAGGTCAGGAACCTCCTGGCCAGTCCAAACTTCCCAAAATTTTGGATCATCTGACAGCGGCTGCTGCGTTTTTGGTAAATCGTTAATGCGGACAAGAACCGGGAGTTCCGCCGCCCAGCCTAATAGAATCGCATTTTGCGAGGACAACGTAGGAAGATCACGCAATAAACCCTTCAAATTATCTGGTAAAAATTTTTGAACTAATTCTTGGTCCCGGTCATTGCTTATGCGGTGAAGCAAAAAAGTATTGCCCTGAGACAGCACTGTTGGGGACAATTCAGAAGGCCGTTGTGAAGAGACTACTAGCCCCAAGCCAAACTTGCGTCCCTCTCGCGCTATTTTTTCAAAAACTTGGCAACAGACAGCGGATAAGTCTTGATTTTCAACATCATCTTTATAGCGTCGCACGAATGTGTGGGCTTCTTCCATCACTAATACTGTGGGCAATACTTTGTGATCAGGGCTAAGGCGTCTATAACGCTGTAGTGCCTCAAAAATCATGCGAGCAATAACGGACGTTACTAAATGAATGATTTCAGACGGGACCAGAGATAAATCAATAATAGTGATATTGTGAGTATGAGTATCAGGAACGCCTACGTAATCAATAAGCCATTGGTCAAGTGTTGCACCTGTTTTGTTTTCGATTATATTATTCATTCTCGTATCTGACAGTAAAGAGCGAGTACGGGCAATAAGAGAATCGTGATACTGTGGTGATGATTCTTGATTAGCCAACTCTTCAAGATGAGTAATAAAAATGTCTCCATCAAACGCTATAGGCGTGTCTTCATGGGGGTCTTGGCAAAAAACGATGCCTCCAAGCCCCTGTAAAGTCTTTTCTAATGCTACAATTATAGATTCAATATCTATGGCTAAAAAATTATAATAACCTATGTCTCCTGTATTTTTTCGATATGTTTGCCCTAGCCTCTGTAGTGTATTTTGAAAATTTTGCAACAACAAATTCAACAATTGAACATATGGTTGATATTCGGGATTGTTTAAGCAGCATTCTATGTCATTGGCCATCGTGGCAAGTTTAGGGCCAAATTTCCAACCCTCATAACTATTTCCAGAACGCATATCCTCTCTAATCTTATTCAAGATAATACTTATTTTGCGGCGTAATTTAAACTTAACGTCATCGGCATCATATTGATTTGCACTTTTAATTTCACGCAATAGCTTTTATCAGTGGACGCTGCGCTTTTTCACTTGCCTGGGTAAAAGCGCACCACTCCGCACTATTCCAGAGCCATAAAGGCACATTGAGTTGCTTAACGGGCTCATTGCTGCTTTCGCCAACTCTGAAAATATGCGGACTCAGTGATTCACTATTTTGGGCGAAAGCTCTTGAATACTCTCCATTGGGGTCAAGTATAATAAAACGCGCATTGAGCTTGTCTCGACCGCTTTCTGCACACACTCTCGACGCTTCTTCTAATGACCACCGAATCAAACCGGCAACGGTACACGACTTTCCACTACCTGTATTGCCTAACACGGCACAGTGTCGCCCAAAAAGTTTATTAGGGTCAATGGTAACGTCAGCGTTAGCGGCTAAAACGCTGGTGCCAATTTTTACCGAACGTCTTTCGCCGGATTCAACAATATCTTTGAGCTGTAGCGTCGTCGGCAATAAAACGCTATCTCCAACAGTGGGAAAAGCTTCCGTGCCGCGTTTGAACTCGTATCTGGGCTCATTATTCGCATCTGGTGCTTTTGAGCGCAAAGTACCGACAGGCTTTATACTCATTTTCCTTAAAGGATAAGGCAAATCAATCAGGCCAAAATCTTTGAAGCCTCGCCTCTGCGGGTGTGGTGATTTTTCAATAGAGATCCACTCTACCTGGCCGACAAGATATCCATCATCACTTGGCACTAACACATAGCCGTTTACCCTGGGAAAAGGGCGGGGCACACCTGTGTTCAAGGACATATTATCTGGAGTTTCAATATCAAGCACCACCTTGATTTCATCTGGTGAAACAAAATCAACTGTACCAATGCGGAGAGACTCCGTATACTCACGATAAGACGTCATCTTTTTCCTCCCTACCGCTCATTTCCTCAGATTTATGCTCCAGATGTGCTGGTGGATCATGTTTTTCAGCCCCGTGTCTGGCTTTCAGTAGGTCGCTCATCTTAATAGTCGTGCGATCAATGGCCGGCTTGGGTAAGTAGTGGTCAGCTAAGTCTTCAAGTCCCCCTAAATCAGGCCCCACCAGGATGGTCATTTGCGCCACACGGCCCAGATGTTTATAAAATTGAGCGATACGGCCTCCGATATCGTTATAGGCAATAATGACCAGATGGGTGGAAGGGATGGTCAGCATATCCTCAATGACGCGGTTTATATGCTCATCACCAAAGGAATAACCATAGGTTACCAGCGTACTGTTTGGGCGGCAGACAGCGGCGGCAAAATCGCGGAACAGTTCGACATAAGGATAAAAAGCGGTCTCCCTATCTTTAGCCGCATTGGGATAAATCATCAGGCCACTGGTCGTTGCTCCTCGCAAGCCCGGCGCGGCAAGGTTTGGCACCAAGCTTTTAGCCCCAAACGGTAAACCAATGCGGCGGATTTCTCGTCCCGCTGAAATCCAATCCAGCGAACCATGTAATTTTGTATATCTGATAACCCCTTCCAAATAACGAGGCTCCCCACGTATTCCAGGAGGGTTGTAATGCATATCCAGATTCAAGCGAGATGATCTGAAAATTGGGCTGAGGTTGCCGACAAACCGGTCTAAAAATGAAGCCCCGCAATTTCAGCCCCCGCCTCAATAACGCGATCATAATTGGTTGTGAAAATATGTAATCGGTCACGAGTACCGGCACGGCTGGCAAAACTCATCAAAAACGACACCAAATAATTAAATGCCTTTTCGCGGTTAGCTGTAGGCGAAGCAATTCCTTCTTCTCCTTGGAGTACCGTTCGGGCAATTGACGTTAACTTATCTTGAATTTCTTTTTCGAGTTCTTGAATCTGTGATCTCCAGCCCTCCTCAGCACCTGGCAACATCAGCCAATGCCTAAGGCCAGCGAAGACCTCATTGGCAACCCGTAATTCGTCTTCGAAATTGGGCATACTGCCGCGCCAGACTTCGGTGGTTGTATTTTTAACTCCTTGCGCGATTATATTGCCATAAGCAGTGAATTTGATATTTATCCCTGGAACCGCCCTATTTTGCGCCAGGTAATGAACAGCTTGTGTAATGCCGGCACCAGCTAACAGCGATAAATGATCCGACTGGAATAAAGCTGTCAGCCACGGTTCTATTTGCTTGCGTAATTCGGTCTGATTGAAATTTCCATATCCTGCCGCTGATTTTTTTAACCATGTACAACTAGTACCTTATATCTTTGAATTCTTCGGCAAAAAGGAGTATAGTCATGGCAACTGCTACCCGAGGAGGTCGCCATGGCAACGATATACAAGATATTCCTCTCCCAGGACGAGCGCGATGAGCTTGATGGCATCATAAAGAAGGGG
>JAISET010000199.1 GCA_031264015.1 Deltaproteobacteria bacterium
CAATAGTGAAAGCCTCGTCATCTGAAGCGGATGTCTCAAAAGTTAAAAAATCCTCGTCGGAAGCTGGCGCCCCAATAGTGAAATTATCCTTATAGGAAGCGAATTTCTTAAAAGTTAAAAACTCCTCGTCGGAAGCTGGCGCCGCGACAGTCGGGGTCTTTTTATCGAAAGCGGACGTTATGGCGGACGAGGTCGCTTCGGCGGTGGCGAACGCTTCCGAAGGCGAGGACGCCTCGGCGGGAGCGGGCGCTTCGACTGACGCGGACGCTTCGGGTGGAAACAAGGCTTCCTCAGACGGGGACGCTCCGGCGGGGGAAAACCATTCGGCGGGAACAGACACGTCAACAGAAGAGGAGGACCATGGCGATTTTTTTAAACACATGACTTGTACTTTTATTGTCGACGCCCAACAAGAGACGCGGCCGGCGCGTCTTGTCATCCGCTTTCGGGCGGTCGTTTCCAAACGGCGCCCAAGTCAGTCGACGGGCGCCCCTCCGCGGGCGGGGGCCCGGGCGAGGACGAGGACCGGGAATTTACACAACCTGGAAAAATCAAATGCCATGGATAATATATATTATTTCCGATAGTTTGTCAATTTTTTTTATTTGATGTTTAATTCATTGAATGACAATGTGATGGATTTATAAAAATTGTCCATATTGTTCTATTGTTTTCAAACATCCCTGGAGTCGTATTTAAAATTGCTTTTAAGAGACTTTTTCATCTTTTCCATGCAAAAATGCGTGAAACTACTATATTTGCTCCTAAATATAAGCTATAGATATCAGTAATCAAATAAACATCGCACCTCCGCCAATGTGGCCTCGCCCTCCCCCGTCGATTCCGCCGGTCGAAGCCGGCCGGGGGCAAAAATCTTGCTCCTCCCCGCCCGGAAATCTTCGTTAAAAAAAACGGACGGTTCTTCAAAAAATCTTGAGATCATGCCTGCGAGTCATAAATTTAGACAATTAAATAGTATATATTCATCCTGAAAACATCATAAATAATAACTTAATGCAAATGAAACCATCATTTTATTATAATTATGCCGTTGTTTCTTCGTCTCTTCACCAAAGCCGTTGAAACGAGCCCAAATCCTGACAAAGGCCGCTCGGCGACATTTGAAAAACAAGATTTAAGATGATAAAATCGTCGCGATCTAAAATACTTCCGCGGTATTTTGGGTCCGGTCCGCCAATTTAACCTTTCGCCCCGATTATCAGCCGTCGACGTCCGCCCCTCCCGACTGCCGGCCAAAAAAATCGCCTTGTCCCCTTGGAGCAGATCTCCCCATGTCGTCCAGCCAGCCGGATTCCAGCCCGTCCGCCCCCTTGAAAGCCAGCCCCAGGGCCGTCCTGGTCCTGGCCCTGGCGGCCTTCGTCTACGCCCTGGCGGCTTTGGAGAGGATCTCGCCCCCGGTGGTGGCCCTGGACATCCGGGCCTCCCTGGGCCTGGGCCCGGACGACATGGGGCTGATGTTCTCGGCCACCTTCGTCGCCTACGCCCTCATGCAGCCTTTCGCTGGCTTCAGCGCCGACCGCTTCGGGCCCAGGCGCTGCCTGTTGATCTGCCTCGCCCTGATGGCCCTGGCCTCGGTCTGGTTCGGGCGCAGCCAGTCGATGCTCTCGGCCTCCATGGCCAGGGCCCTGGTGGGTCTGGCCGCGGGCCTGGCCTACGTGCCCGCCGTGCGCCTGGCCGCCAACTGGCTCCCGGACCGCTACTTCGGCCTCGCCTCCAGCTCCATCCTGGCCGTCAGCGCCCTGGCCAACTTCGCCGCCGGGTCGCCTCTTTCCAAGTTCGCGGGGGCCCACGGCTGGCGGGCGTCCTTCGTCGGCATGGGCTTTCTGGCGGCCGCCGTCTTCGTCCTGGTCTTCTGGGTCATCGGCGACCGCCCCAAAAACGTCTCCGCGCCCCGGCCCGAAAGCGCCGCCAAGCCCCCGGCCTCCCTTTCTTTTTTCCAGACGGCCGGACGGATACTCTCGGCGCCGATATTTTGGCTCCTGGGGTTGGTCTACACCGGCACCGACCTCATGTACAACACCTTCACGGCGCTCTGGGCCGGGCCGTATCTGATCGAGTCCCACGGCCTGGACGGCGGGACGGTGGGCGGCATGCTCTCGCTCGCGGCCGTCGCCTTCCTGGTGGGCGGGCCCGTGGCCGCGGCCATAGGGGACAAACTGAAGTCCTACAGCCTGGTCGTCGTCTTCCTGGCCGCCCTGAACGTCGTCACCTGCGGCTTCATCGTCCTGGGGCCCGCCGACGCCCCCCGCTGGTCCCTCTACGCCCTCTGCGTGCTGGCCCCCCTGGCCATCCACTGCACGGGCCTCTTGTTCGCCCTGGGGAAGTGCTTCTTCCCCGAGAACGTCTTCGGGGCGGCCATCGGCTTCATGAACCTGGTGCCCTTCATGTTCGGTGCCTTGATGCAGAGCGTCATCGGCCGCTTCCTGGCCTCCGCCCAGCGCGATCCCGCCTACATGGACCTGGGCGCCCACGCCCAGTACGCCCGCGCCTTCCAGCCCGTCCTTTTCTGGGCCGTCCTTACCGTCGCCGCCGCCCTCTGGCTGCGCCGCAGGAGCCGGGACACCTTGTACAGGTAGCGCGCGGGCCCCGGCAAACCCCGGCGAGGCCCCCTCCCCTCCCCCCTCCCCGCCCGGAAAATAACCAACGACAAATATTTCCTTTTTTTGCGTTTGTCTCTCAAAACTGACTTTTTAATATAATTTAACTCTCAACATCCAAATAATAATAGATAAAGATTACCGCGCCCCGCGGACAACCAGACAAAACTTGTCAAATTTATTAATTTTTACAACTCATCAGCAGGACAATAGTTCCAGGGAAGAACCGCGCCTGAAAATGCTAAAATTAATAATTGACAAAAAACTACAAAAGTATTACGTTAAAGGCACCATTCGCGCTGCTGATTATCTCGTGTTGGAGGCTTGACGGTCGGAGGATTCAATGGACGATCCGGAAAAAGTTTTGACGGTGGGCGAGGCGGCCAAGCTTCTGGGCGTCGGTCCCAAGACTCTGTCGGCCATGGTCAGGTCGGGCAAGGTGCCCGGCTTCCGCATCGGCGAGAGGGGCTACTGGCGCATCAAACGGGGCGACATCGACAAGCTCATGGACCCGAGGGCGGGCGGCAGGCCGGACGGCGCCGACGACGGCGGCGGGGAAAAACCCGGAGGCGCCAAGCCCTAGGACCCGCGGCCGGAGGACGGCCGCGGCAGTCGGGACGCGGATCCGAGTCCCGATCTTTGGCCCTTCAACAAAACCGGCGGCGCGGTCGTCCCGCCGCGGACCGCCGCCGGGCATGCGGACGCGCCGGCCTTTGTTTCCGACCCCTCAATTCCTCTTCCCTTTCCCTTTCCCCTTCCCCTTCCCCTTTCACTTTCCCTTTCCCCTTTCCTTTCCCCGCCCGTCCCGGCCTTTTTCACCTTTTTCACCTTTTTTCACTTCTTTACCCGTCCTGACACTCCCCCGCCCTCCTTTTCTCATTTTTTGTCGCCTCCCCGGGGACTTTGTCTTCCATCGCGGGCGTCCCTGCCCGTTCCTCGTCCCCATGTCATTTTACGGCCCGCCGCGGGAGCCGGCCGGCCCGGTTGGTGGAACCTTGAAAATCAAGAGCCCCTGGGGTACACTCTTGATGTCCCCGGACCAACGTTCTCGTTGGCCATTTTTTTGCCCGCCGCCGGCTTTTCCTCCCGGCGAGACCCGACGCTGCGGGAGTTTTCCCGGCCGCCGGAAGGGGAGGCGGGGGGCGAGCAGCAGGCCCGGCCTCCGGGCGGCCGCGGCTGTCCGAGGCCGGCCGCCGGGGGCCTTTTTAGCAAGAAGGATCGGACGCGAAAGAATGACTTTCAGGATTTACAACACCATGACCCGCTCTCTGGCGGAGTTCAAACCCATGGTCGACGGCAGGGTCGGATTGTACGTCTGCGGCCCCACCGTCTACGACGACGCCCACATCGGCCACGCCCGGGCCACCCTGGCCTTCGACGTCCTGGTCAGGCACCTGCTGTCCCTGGGCTACCAGGTGGAGTACGTCCGCAACTACACCGACGTGGACGACAAGATCATCGCCCGGGCCCGCGAGACGGGCCTGGACTGGAAGGAGCTGGCCGAGAGCCACATCAAAAGCTTCGAGGACGACATGGCCGCCCTGGGCTGCCTGCCCCCGACCAAGACGCCCAGGGCCACGGAGTTCATCCCCCAGATGGTCGAGGACATCGGGGCCATCGTCGACAAGGGCATGGCCTACCCGGCCGAGGGGGACGTCTTCTTCGACGTCAAGTCCCTGCCCGGCTACGGCAGGCTCTCCGGCCGCTCCGCCGACGACCAGGACCCCGGGGCCAGGGTGGCCGTGGACGACCGCAAGCGCAACCCGGGCGACTTCGCCCTCTGGAAGAGCGCCAAGCCCGGCGAGCCCTCCTGGCCGTCCCCCTGGGGCCCAGGCAGGCCAGGCTGGCACATCGAGTGCTCGACCATGAGCGACCGCCTGCTGGGGGCCTCCTTCGACATCCACGGCGGGGGCCAGGACCTCATCTTCCCCCACCACGAGAACGAGCTGGCCCAGTCGGCGGCCCTGGGGCGCCCCATGGCCGGCGTCTGGTGCCACAACGGCTTCGTCAACATCAACAACGAGAAGATGTCCAAATCTCTGGGCAACTTCTTCACCGTCAAGGACATCCTGAAGCTCCACCAGGCCGAGGTCCTGCGCTACTTCCTCGTCTCCAAGCACTACCGCAGCCCGGTGGACTTCTCCGACGAGGCCCTCGAGGAGTCCGGCAGGGCCCTCGAGCGCGTCTACCGGACCATCGCCGCCGCCGAGGAGTTTCTGGCCAAGAACCCCGCCGGGGCCGGCGAGACCCCCCCGCCGGAGGCCGCCGAGCTTCTGGCCAAGTTCGCCGCCGCCATGAACGAGGACCTGAACACGGCGGCCGCCCTGGGCTTCGGCTTCGACCTGGTCCGCCTGGTCAACAAGAGCGTCGACTCCGGGGACGCCCCCGGCGCCAGGGCCGGACTCGCCGCCCTCGGCAAAATGGGCGCCGAGCTGGGCGTCTGGCAGAAAAAGCCGGCCGAGTTCATGGCCGGTCTCAAGACCCCCGAAAACGCCCTCTCCGACTCCGAGATCGAAAGCCGCATAGCCGCCCGCGACGCCGCCAGGGCCGGCAAGGACTGGACCGAGGCCGATCGCCTGCGCAAGGAACTGGCCGACCTGGGCGTGATCCTGGAGGACAAGGCGGGCAAGACCACCTGGCGCTACGCCTAGGGCCGCCGGGACCATGCGGCCGGTAATAATCGGAATAATCGGAATAATCGAAAGGATCGGAAGGATCGGAATATTTGGAATGATCGGAAGGCACGGAATAAACGCAATGAGCTCAATGATCGGAATGATCAGACGGATTAGAGCGATTGGAAAGATCTGAAAAATCATGGCCGCGGGGCGTTAACCGCGGCCATATTTTTTCGGCCCCGGGCCCGCGGACGCGGACAGGCCGGATTAATTTAAGGGGAAATTTGAGGAAAAATTTTAATCCCGGCCGGACGATCCCGGCGTCGGGGAGTCTCGCGGATTTTCAGATTTTCAGATTTTCAGATTTTTAGACTTTCAGGCGAAGACACGCGTCCCGGACAGTTTAATCGTCGCCAAAGACCAAACAGATGCCAGCCGGAGACCAGAAAAAAGGCGCCGTCTTTTTTCGGCCGAGCGAAATTAAAGTGTCGCTTCAGATTTGCCGATAAGATAAAAGAGATTCCCGAAAGGGAACCCGCCCCACTGAGAGGAGGTCCGCCATGCTGGTCTCAAGCGA
Source organism: Deltaproteobacteria bacterium (assembly GCA_031264015.1). Lineage (GTDB taxonomy): Bacteria > Desulfobacterota > Desulfarculia > Adiutricales > Adiutricaceae > JAIRNQ01. The sequence continues at coordinate 5,814 of JAISET010000199.1, forward strand.
TTTTTTAGGATACTTAAACCGTAAGAAAGAGACGGAAAAGAAGTCCGGCCACCTGATTGAAGCCACCCTGAAGCCCTCGCCTGGCGGCAAGGAAAAAAGCCCGCCCGTCGACCAGGTCACCCAGGGGGGCGGCCGCGGCAAGCACCAGGAGGACGTCGAGTACTTGAACGAAAGGCCGTCCACGGTCAACGTCGTCCTGTGACAAAAGCCCCGCGCGAGGCGGCCGGCAGGCGGCCCGCCAGGCCTTGAAAACACCGGTCCGGCCCGTCGGTGGCGCGGCCGGCGCGCGCTGCGAAAAGGCTTCGGAAAAACGCGCTTAAAAAAACGCGCTAAAAAAACGCGTCCGGGGGAGGATCGCGCCTAAAACAACCAACCGCCCGCGTCAGAACCGCCGTCAACCCGCCCGCACAAGAACCGCCGTCAACCCGTCCCGGCCGGTCCGCGCCCCATGTCGGCGATCCCAACTCGTTCGCCAGAAACTTGTCGGGATGGAAGCCCCCGCCCGGGGAGGGCGACAGGTGTTTGCTCCGGGCCGGCGCGGGGCCGCGGATCCAAAAATCTCAATCGTCCGCCTCCTCCCGCTCCCGGACCATTTGACGCCCGTCCTCACGCGGCCGCCCGATCTAGGCGATTTCCTGGTCGGAGACCATTATTTCTTTCAGATCGAAACCTTCGCCGAAATATGGCTCGAGGTGTTGACGGGACGCCTCGAGAAAAAAACCATCCCCGCGCGGCTTGTAAATCTCCAGATTAAGCCAGTCGACCAGCTCGGCGCGCCCTTTATTGACGGCTCGTCACAAACTGAGGCCCGGCTCGGCTCCCAGGGAGACACCAGGCTTGGTCCCGGGCCATTATGGGCGGCCCGGACAATCCAAGGTCGCGCCCGGTGTCAAAGGGAGGCATGAGACCCGCGGGGGGAAGGGCTCCGGGTCCCTCAAGGCGGGTTCCGGAGCCCCTGGCGGCCGATCCCCGGGTCTTTTTGGCGGGGGGGATGTCGAAGGGTCCCTGGCGCTCTCCGAGACGGCCGCGGAGCGCTTGTTCGGCGCGGCGTCTTTCCCGGACGGACGCCCGGCCCTCGCGGAGGAACAAGCCTGCGGCATGAGAATCCTTAAAAGGTCCTCCCGGCCCGCCCGCTCTTTGGGGCTTGCCGGAGGCGACGCGTCGCCTCCAGGCAGTTTGTCCTCGCCCGCGCGGCTCCGGCGGAGGCCCGGTTGTCGCCCGGCCTGGCCGCGGGGCCTTTGTCGGAGGGGTCCGGGAGGGTCGCGGCCTCCCCTTCCCGGGCGGCAGTCAATATAAGAATGAGACAAATTTGAAAATCGCGATAATATGAAAGTCGGGATAAGTTTGACGAGAGTAAACTGGAAAGATGATCGGAGTGAAAATAAAGAAACAGCGCAAGTTTCCTATTCTACCACGCTGAAGTCTGCAATAGTGTCAACAGCCTACCAAGTGTATGGTCTTATCTTTATAAGTTTTGGTTTCCCAATATATTTTTTTGTCCCATGATC
>JAISET010000258.1 GCA_031264015.1 Deltaproteobacteria bacterium
GGTAGGCGAAGAGGCCGTGGTTGGGGGTCAGGTTGTGGGCCAGCTTGTCCTTGTAGGAGTGGCTTCTCTCCAGAAGACCCATGGAGGTGTGGTTGTGCAGTATCCAGGTCAGCTCGGCGCGCTCCGGGACGTCCCCCTGCGCCCAGAAGCGGCACTTCTCCGGGTCCAGGCCCAGGGCCAGGAAGTCCGCGGCCGCCTCCATGGTGTTGCGGGCCAGCAGGGCCCCGTCGGCCGAAGCGGGTTTCCGGCATGCCCGGTCATTTCCCGACCAATTTTTCCATGAGGGGCCAGACAAGGCTCCAGTTCAGCCTCTCCTGCTCCAGACGCACGTCCCGGCCCCAGCGGTTCTCCACCAGGCCCCGGTAGACGTCCGACTCGGCCCCGGTCAGGCGGGCGACGGTCTTGGGCTGGCTGTCGTCCCTGACCCAGAGCTCCCGGTAGCCGAGCAGCGTCGCCTCGTCCATCAGGACGGAGACGATGTCAGGCAGATAGGCGCGCGCCTGGTTGAGGATAAGGAAGCCCGCCCGGTCGATGTCCCCCCAATAAAACGTCCTCCCCGCCCCCCCAAGCCAGGGGAGTTCGCCCAAAAAACTCAGGTTGTTGCCGTGCCCGTACAGCAGCGCCGTCCCCGGCAGGTCCCAGAAGGCCAGCCCGGTCTCCAGGTTCTCGACAATGACGACCGTCCGGGGCGAGATCGGCAGCAGGGCCAGCTGCCCCGCCGGGCTGGAGACCATGTCCAGCCCCCCGGCCGCCTGGCGCAGCTCCGAGTCCAGCAGGCGCAAATTGATGTTTTTGGGCCTCTTTTTTAGTCCGCAAAGCCGGTGAAAGTCGCGCTCGTCCCCGTCATGTCCCGGCATGGAGGAGACCAGGGAGCTCAGAAACCTGGTCCTCGTCTCCAGCCACTTGGTGTCGATGCCGGGCACGGGCAGCTGGCGGACGTAGTAGCCGGAGCTGGGATTGGCGTCCAGCCAGTCCAAAAACAAGACGACGCGTTCAAAATCCTCGTCGCGGTAGCCGGCCAGGTCGTCAAAGTGCCCGCACAGGGCCCCCAGGACTGTCGGGTGCCTCCGGCCGACAGCCAGGGCCCTTTCCTTGGCCGAAAGCCAGACATGCCTCAGACCGACCCAGCCGGCGACCTCCTCCGGGCCGCGCAGCACCAGGCTCTTGGGCATCCTCTGGGTTCCGTAGACGCTCCAGTTTCTCTCCGTCCAGACGATCTCCCCCGGCAGCCGGGTCCGGCCCCACTGGCCGACAGTCTCGGCGAACTTGGGGAAGTCGGCCCCGGCCTCGGCCTGGGAGGGCGGACTCAGGCTCAGGCTCAGCGGCCAGCGCGACGCGCCTTCCAGCCCCAGCTCCAGGGCGAGCCAGTCCCCTTTTTGGCGCTCGTAAGTCCTGAGCAGCTTGACGGTCGCCTCTTGAATCGACAACATGATCTTTGTCCAGCGTCGCCTGATTGTGGTCTAAAGTATGGATTGAAGCAACAAGCCGGCCGTCGTCGGGTCTTGTCAGTCCTCCCCGTCGTCCTCCCCGTCGTCCTCCCCGTCTCCGTCATCGCCGTCGGCGTCATCGCCGCCACCGTCGCCGCCCGCGCTTTCGTTTCCGCCGTCGCCGCCCGCGCTTTCATTTCCGTCGCCGTCGTCTGCCGGGGCGGTCCCCTCCCCCGCCCCGTCGTCCCCGTCCTCGGAAACGGGCGGATTATCTCCGGGCTCCGGGACGGCCGCGGCCGCGGCCTCGACCTCGGCCAGGTCCCGCTGGACCAGCCGCTTCTGGTCGGGGTCGTACATGATGGAGGTCGCCCGGGAGTTGTTGCGCTCGCGGATGGAGACGAAGATGGCCCCGCCGATGAAGGGCTCCAGGACGGGGATGTTCTTCATGGGGGTGGCCAGGATGAGCTGGAAGCCCAGCTTCTGGAAGATCTGGACGGCGATGACGGTCAGCTCGTTGTCGATCTTGTCGAAGGCCTCGTCGAAGACGACGGTCCCGAAGCGGGGGAAGCCCAGCTCCCTGCCGCCCAGCTGGTACCTGAGGGCGGCGGCCAGGCAGGTGGCGGCCAGCTTCTGGCGCTGCCCCCCGCTCTTGCCCGCCCCGCTGCGGTAGGTCTCGATCTCGTTTCTGTCGGCGTCGTACTCCTGGCCGGTGAACTCCACGTGGCGCCTGACGTCCAGGACCAAGTCGGCCCACTTCCTGTTGTCGGGGTTGTTCAGCTTTTCCACCAGCGACTTGAGGGCTTTGAAGCGCTCCTCCATGACGGCGGGGTTGTGGTCGGTCAGCTGGCTGATGACGGCCCTGAGGTCCTCCTTGAACTTGACCACGTCCGGCAGGTCCGCCCGCACCGTCGTGCGCAGGGTCAGGTAGGTGGGCCGCCCGTCGACCCGCCCGAAGGGCAGGTTGTGGAGGCTTCTGTTGACCAGCTCCATCCTGTTGGTGATCTGCTTGAGGTCCTCAGCGAGCCAGCTGGCCAGGACGGCGGCGTTCTGCTCGGTCTGCCTGCGCATGAGCTCCCGGAACTGCTCCACCAGGGCGGGCAGGCCGTCGGTCCTGATCTCCTCGAGCTTCTCGATATATTCCTCGACGTAGCCGGGGAGGGCCTGCAGGTCGGCGGAGTCGTTGGGCCATCTTGACTTGAAGTCGGCCATGACGCCCCTGATCCTCTCCTCGCACTCGCTCAGGGCCCCCTGGGAGTTGTCGCGCTCCCTGGACAGCATCCGGTAGACCTCGTGGGTGACCTTCTCGAGGTTTCTCAAACTGATGTTCCTGGCGTTGAAGAGCCCGTCCAGCTTGACGGAGGCCTCGGCCGCCCCCTCCCTGACCGTCCGGCCCAGCACGTTCGCCTCCAGCTCCTGGGCGAGCCCGCTTCTCTCCCTGGCCCGGCTCTCCCTCTGGGTCTGGGCGAAGCCCAGGGCCTTGCCGGCCTCCTCGATGCGCAGCTTCTGGGCCTTGATTTTCTTGTCGAGCTCCTCGAGGCCCAGGGCGGAGTCCGTCATGTCGGCGATCTGCCTGCCCAGCTCCCGGAGAGTCTCCCCCGGGCCCGCCGCGTCGACCTGCTCCCAGGCGCAGTCCAGGATCCGCTGGCAGTTTTTGACCCTGGCGTCGGCCTCCAGCTCGGCGGCGGCGTTGGCCCCGGCCCTGCCCGCCAGCTCGGCGAGCCCCGCCGCCGCCGACCTGACCGCCGCCTCGTAGGCCGCCAGCTTGGCCGAGTTGTCCCGGCCCAGGGTGAAGTGCCTGACGTCGCCCAGGGCCAGCCGGTCGTCCGACTCGAGCAGCCCGCCCGCGGACCTCGCCAGCCCGGAGGCCAGAAGCGAGGCCCCGCCCGACGCGGCGAGGCCCTCCGGATCCTCCGCGCACCACCAGCCTGACGGGCCGGCCAGCATCCCCTCCAGCCAGGCCCCGAACGGCCCCTCCGGGAACTCCAGCCTGGCCGTCAGCGACCCGCAGGCGGCGTCGGCCTCCGGGCGCGCGCCCTCCGGAAGCTCCGCCGGCCTGGCCAGAAAGGCGGCCCGGCGCCCCGGGCGGCGGCCGGCGACCTCCGCCAGGGCCGCGGGCAGCAGCTCTTCGGCGATAACCATGGCGGTGGACAGGGGCAGCAGGGCCCGCTCGAGGGCGCCCCGCCACAAGTCCTCGCCCGGGCGGACCGAGACGAGCTCGCCGACGAAGGGCAGCTCCCCCGGGGCGACGTTCAGAAACTCGGCCAGACCGGCCCGCAGCTCCTGGTAGTCGGCGGGGATGCTGGCGTCGCCGGCGCCCAGGACCCCGGCCTCCCGCCGGGCCGCGTCCAGCTCCTTCTGGAGGTCGCGCTCCTCGAAGTGGATGGTCCTGAGCTGCTCGCGGAAATATGTCCTGCGCTCGGACAGGAGCGCCAGCTCCTCCCGGGCGGCCGTCTGCAAAGCGTCGAAGGACCCGCGGCTTTCGACCGCCTCCCAGCCCAGGTCCCGGCAGGTTTTGTTGAGCTGGGCCAGCGAGGTCTGGCGCTCCTTGTAAATCGTCCGCAACTGGGCCTGCCGCTGCTTGAGGCTCTCCAGCAGCCCGCCGCCCTGGTCGGAAAACTGGGTCAAAAGGTCCACCAGGAGGGCGTTGGCCTTGGCGGAGCTCGCCTGATAGCCGGCTATGTCCCGGTCCAGCCCCTCGATCTCGTCCCCGAGCTCGGCCAGCCTGGCCTTGAGCAGGGACGCCCTCAGCCTGGCGGCGTAGGGGTCGAGATGCTCCAGAAGACTGCTGGAGTCGGCCAGCGCGGCCGCGAGGCCGATCCGTTTGTCCTGGAGGCCGCCGAGGGGCTCCAGGCACTCCAGCTGCAGCCTCGCCTTGACGACGGCCTCGTGGGCGAGATTCAGGGAGGCGAACTCGTCGCACATCTGGCGGGCGGCGTCGAAGGTGCGCGGGGGGAAGAGCATGTACTCGCGCAGAAAGACGTCGAGGTCCTCGATGTTCTTCATGGACTGGGTTTTCTGCAAGAGGACCAGGGTGTCCTTGTTTTTGATCCCCAGCCGCTCCATGAACGACGAGCGGTACTCCTCGACCTTGACCGTCTCGAAGTCGAAGGGCACGGCCTTGCGCAGGCGGCGCACGTCGAAGTCCGTCTCGGCGAATTTGAGCTCGTCCAGGGAGAAATCGCGGTCCAGGATGTAGAAGCGGCGGCGCAGGTTCTCCTTCTCGGAGCCGCGCACCCAGAAAAGCTGCAGGAGGGTGACGAAATGGTCGACCCCCCGCTTGAAGGTCAGGGCCAGGGCCGACCAGGTGGTCCCCTCCCGCAGGAAGCTGGTGACCACGTTGGCCTGCTCCCGGCTGTTGACCACGGCCCAGGCCCCGCGGACGTAGGTCATCAGGTTGCGGTCCCGCCGTCCGGAGTCCCTGGCGGCGGAGTTGTACTCCAGCCACTGCGACGGGACGAGCATGGTCAGATAGGCGTCCAGCAGGGTGGTCTTGCCGGAGCCCGAGGGCCCGGCGATCAGAAACCCGTCCCTGGCCACCGCTATGTCGTGGTAGTTGGAAAAGGTCCCCCAGTTGTTCAGCTGAAAGCGGACAAGGCGAAACTGCTCCGTCGGCGGGCGAAAATACTCGAGGTTGTCAAACAAGGTGCGCCGGGGAAACTTGACCGTCGCTTCCGCGTCCGGGGTGGTGGCCATAAGAAATCCTTAAAAACTCGCCTGGGGCTGTGAAAATAGTAAAGAAAAATCGTCGCCGTCGGCTCGTCGGCTCGTCGGCTCGTCGGCGTCGTTATTGTCGTTGTCGCTGATGTCATTGCCGTCGCCGTTATTGTCGCCGTTATTCTTATTATTATGAATGTCTACTCGTCGTCCTCGTCCGGGTCGTCGATGTCGTCCGCGTCCATGTCGTCGTCGTCGACATATTCCTCGGGCTCGCCGTCGTAATCGTCGTCGTCGTAGTCCCGGACGACGGACGCGGCCGTCGCTTTTGACCGGCGGGGGGTTTTCGAGGCGGGGGCGTCGTCGTCCGGCGCGGCGTCGTCAGGCGGGGAGTCGGCGTCGGCCCGCTCGCCCTCGTCGGCGCGGGGGCGTCCGCGCCTCTTGCGGACAGCCTGGGCCTCCGTCGCCCGCCTGGCCTGCTCGCCGGCCTCGCGGATGTTTTTGGTGAAGCTCTCGATGTCCTCGGGGGTCATGATCAGCTTGAGGGTCGGGGAAATCTCGTAGAGGTCGCCGCCGCGGCTGGTCTTGCGGAGCAGGTAGAGCTTGCTGGCCAGGTTGTTGACGGCCGCCTTGATCTGCTCGTCCGTCCTCAGCTGGTCGGTGTTGTCCTTGCTCTCGTAGGAGCGCATGTACTCGAGCATCTCGGCCTCGTCGACGGTGGCCCGGTGCGAGCCCGTCTCGGCCTCGAACAATTTTTCGCGCAGGAAGACGACCAGGATGGACTCCCAGAAATTGAGGCGCTTGGTCCGCAGCAGGGTTGGCGCGGCCACGGAGAGCTCCCCCACGTCGATCTGCCTGATGAAGGCCACGCCGAGGTCGTTGTCGAGGACCAGGTCCAGAAACACTTCCCCCAGCCATTTTTCTATGACGCTTTGGTATTTGACAAGGTCGGGCCAATAGTTGCGCTGCTTCTTGTTCCTGTCGATGTACGGGCCTAGGAGAAGCTTGCACAGGGCCGTCCTGGCCCCCACGGGGAAGCGCCCCTTGTCCCCGGCGAACAGCGCCCCCGGGGGCATGTCCGGCTCGGCCTCGTCGAAGCCGTCCCCCAGCGGGTCCACCTCCTCGAAGTCGGAATCTTCCTCCGCCTCGCCGCCGTCCCCGCCGTCGCCGCCGCCGTCCCCGCCGTCGCCGGGTCCCTGGGAGCCGTCGTCGTCAGCGTCGCCGTCGCCGCCGCCGGGTCCCTGGGAGCCGTCGTCGTCGTCAGCGCCGTCGGCAAACTCCGCCCCGAAGAGCGAGAGCCTGACGCCGTCGCCCGCCCGCCGGCCGGCCCGGGCCTCTTCCCCGACGGTCCCGGGGTCGGCGACGTCGGCCGGGTCGAAAAAGTCCTCGTCGTCCCCAGTTTCCTCGCTCCCGAACTCGCCGTCGTCCTGGCCGTCGTCCTGGTCGTCGTCCTCGTCGCCGCCGCCGTCGAAATCGTCGTCATAACGTTTGATTTTTTCATCAAAAATATATCCGTCGACGGCCAAGTCCGCGGCCTCCGAGTCAAAATACAAATCCATCATCCTCTCCAAGTCAGTCGTCGGCGAAGGGGACGAGCCCGCGGCCGTCCGGGCCGATCCTGCCGAAATACCAGGTGTCCAGCCTGGCCCTGCGGTCGACGCCGTCGAGGCCGCGCCAGGCCACGCCCTCCCGGCCGGCGCCCCTCTCCCCGTGGATCTGGGCCAGGTGCAGAAGGCCGACGACCGTGCCCAGGCCCTGCTCGGCGGGGTGGTGCTCGAGAATCTGGCCGATGGTCACGCGGCCGAACCTGGCGACGGCGTCGGCGATGTTTTCGCGCAAAATTCTGTAGTCGAGGTCGGAGAACTTGACGGCGTCCAGCACCGAGTCGAGGTCGACCCCGGCGTCCCCGGCCCGGGTGACGGGCTCGCCGGCGCTGTGGCGCTCGCTGGCGTAGAGGGCCAGCTGGGAGACGGAGCCGAAGCGGACGCTGAAAAGCTTCAGGTGGAAGTCGCTCTTCCCGCGCAGGCTCCCCCCCTCCTTGTACTCCAGGGCGGCCTTCTTGGCCTCCCTGATGATGTCGAGGATCCTGCGCCTCTCTTTGTAGGCGGCGCTCTCCACCAGCTTGCGCAGGGACTCGGCCAGCCTGGCCGTCTCGTTGTGGACGGCCATGGAGTGGCCGAGCATGATGTCGACGAAGGAGCCCAGGTAGTCCTGGTCGGCCTCGTCGAGGGTCTTAAAAAAATCGGCCGCCATGACGCCCTCGAGGCTGCGGGCCAGAAGGCTCTGCTGCTCCTCGTTGACCAGGAGGCGGTGGAAGGCCTCGAAGGACCGGCCCGGCTCGCTCTCCCTGATGCCCCGGAAGCCCTCGAAAACCTCCCCGGCCACCCGCCCCCGGGAGTCGTCGAAAATCATGATCCGCTCCCGGAGGTCCTTGTGCAGGCTGGCGAACTGGTCGAAGACCCGGCGGAAGTCCTCCGTCAGGCCCAGGGCCAGGTCCAAAATTTCCCGGAGCCTCTCCAGGGCCGCCGAGTCCGTCAGCACCTCGGCCCGGCCGCCCTCCACCCGCTCGATCTCCCGGTCGAGCCTGGCCCGCTCCTCCTTGAGGCGGGCCAGCCGGCTGGCGGCGTCCGGGTCGGCGTCCTCGGCCAGCCGGGCCACGGCCTGGATGACCAGGGCCAGGCGGCTCTCGGTCATGGCCACCCGGCGCGTGCGCATGGAGGCCACGGTGCGGATGGCGTCGACGGCGGCGGTCGAGAGCTCGAACTCCTCCTCCTCCGCCCCGACGAGCAGGCGCCTGACCAGCCAGCCCTGCCCGACCCAGAGGCCGACGTAGTCCCGGGGCGGCCGGGGGAAGTCGGCCACGCCCCGCTCCCGCAGCAGGCCGATCTCCCTCGCGACCCTGTAGTGGAAGACGGAGCCCCTCATGACCCGCTCGGAGCGGTCGTCGTGGAGGATCGACTGCAGGAGGCCCAGCACCGCCGGGCCGTTGTCGGAGGCCAGCAGCTGCCAGTGCGCCCCCTTGCGGAGGCTCAGATAATCCCGGATTAGTTTTTCAGAACCCATCGGCCCACGCCCCAAAAAAGGAAATAATCAAACAGGGAGGCGCCCGGCGGGACGGGCGCGCCCGGGGCGACGGGAGCCCGCCGGCCGGGGACGGCCCGCGGGCGGACGGAGGGGGCGGGGAAAAAAACCCTCAGGAGTCGAAGGGGGACCTGGGCTGGGCCCAGTCGGCGCAGGCCGCGGCCAGGACGTTCTCCAGGGAAGACGGCAGGGGGCCCCCCGAGGCCAGGCCCAGGTAGGTGGCGGCCCGGGTGGCGGCCAGGTACAGGGACTTGGCGGCGGGCGCGGACGGCGCCCCCCCGGGGACGACGACCAGGACGACCTCGAACTCCAGCCCCCGGGCGTCGTCGACGGTCATGACCCGGACGGCCTGGCCCTGGCCCAGGCCTGCCCCGTCGGGGCGGACGGCCCGCACCCGGATGTTTTTGGGGGCGAGGGCGGCGGCCAGGGCCTCGGCCAGGGGCCCGACCTCCTCCGGCCCGGCCACCAGGACCGCCGTCGAGGGCAGCTTGCCCAGGCGCTCGGCCACCTCGGCCAGCCTGGCCGTCAGCCAGGCCAGCGTTTTGGCCGGCCCGTCGACCCCGGCCGAGAGGACGCACCTGGGGCCGGTCGCCGAGTAGCGGCTCCCCGAGTAGCGGGGCAGCATGGCGCGGCCCAGGGTGTCGGTCAGCTCCAAAAGAGTCCTGGACTGGCGATAGTTGACGGCAAGCTCGGTCAGGGCGGCCCTGGGCAGGGCCCACTCCAGCTCGTCCAGGGTTTTCAGGCCCCAGGGCGCCGCGCGCAGCTCCAGGTCCCCGGCGGCCGCCACCGAGCCCAGGCGCGGGTCGGCCAGGCAGGCGGCGATTTTGATCTGGACCGGGGAGAGGTCGGCCAGGTCGTCGAGACAGACCACGTTGCGCAAAAGCCGCGAGTGGGCGGCCAGCGACCAGCCGGCCTGGCGGCGGACCCCGCCGGCCCCCCCGTCCCTGAGGAGCTCCCAGCCGGGCTCCAAAAACGACAGGAGCAGGAGGTCGACCTCCAGGGGCGAGACTTTCCGGCCCGCCCCCCAGCCGCGGTCGTACCAGACCCGGTCCCGGCGCCTGTAGAGCAGGTAGTCGCCGACGATCGTCCCGAAATAGGCGTTGGCGAAGGCGGCCGAGGACGGGTGGAAGGAGCGCAGATCCCGGTCGAGCCGCAAGTCGGCCCCCAGGGCGGCGGCCTGCCCGACGGTTCCCAGGCGCCCGCCCCCCAGCCAGTCCAGGACCCGCGCGGAGCGGCTCCCCCCGGCCACCGGCCGTCCCCCGGCCAGGGCCCGGGCCCGCTCGCGGACGGCCGAGGTGTAGATCCGGGCCGCCTCCGAGCGAAACAGATCCCCAGCGCGGGCGTCCGTCCCGGCGCCCGGGCCGCCCCCGTCGCCCAGGGCCACCAGGGCCGCGACCAGACCCTCGTCGCGGGCGGCCTCGTCCTCGAAGGCGCCGCGCAGGGAGTCGGAAATTCTTTGGGAGACAGGCTCCAGCTCGGCCTCCAGGGCCTCCTGGCAGGGTGCCAGGGCGTTGCGCAGCCAGCGGGGGCCGCGGCCGGCGCCCCTGGCCAGCAGGTCCCCCAGCTGCCGGCCCAGGGCGGCGACCTCGGGCCCCGGGTGGGCGGCCAGCCTGCCGGCCCGGGCGGTCATGGCCTGGAAATACCTTTGCCGGTGGTGGGCCTTGAAGTCCTCGTACCAGCCGAGGGTGTCCTTCTCGGCCGCCCCGGTCACCCCGCCGGGCCCGGGCGACAGGACCAGCCCGAAGCGCGACCGGGACGACAAAATTCGAAAATAATCCCCGGCCAGCTCCAGCCGGGCCTCGTCCCAGGAAAAGACGTTCTCGCCGGCCAGGGGGACGCCCAGCCCGGCCAGGCTCTCCCGGACGTAGTGCCCGAGGGGCTCCCGGGAGGTTATGAAGCACCAGCTGCCCGCGTGGGCGCCGCCGGCCTGGCGGTCGAGCTTGTCGGAGAGGCCCGTCTGCCCGGCCTCCAGGGCCTCCCTGGACAACAAAAAATCGAGGCGTCTGACCAAGGTCGTCGTCTTGCCCGCGCCGGGATGCCCCAGGATGACCTGGGCCCCGGCGAAGGGACGCCTCAGGACCTCGTCCTGGGCGATGTCCAAAAGATGCGGCTGCCCCAGGACCGGCGCGGCCGCCCGGGGCCTGGTCTCGCCCTCGTCCAAAACGATGTCCAGCTCCTCGGCGGGCACCAGGGGCGGCTCCCCCCCGGACTCGGCGTCGACTTTCGGCCTGCCCTCGCCAAAGACCCGCGCGAAGTCCCTCAGGGACTTGACCCTCAGCCGGTCCCGGTTCAGGGACTCGAACAGGGTGTCGAAGACGTCCCGGCCGTCCCCGTAGGCGACGGGCTTCAGGGCGCATCTCTCCGTCACCAGGAGGGTCTCCCCCTTGGGCGTGACGAAGCCGGCCCCCGGGGGCAGCACCGAGAGGCGGCCGAAGGCCGAGTAGACCGAGGAGAGGTTGGCCCTGGCCAGCCCGGCCGGCGGGGCGCAGGGGGTGGTGTAGAAAATCCTGGTCCTGTGGGTCTCGTCCTTGCAGACGACCCTGGCCACCACCGGGGCGTCCAGGAGTCTCGCGGCGTCGCGGGTCTCCGACTGGCGGTCCCCGGCCGGGAGCCTGGGGGCCAGCTGGCCGCTTTTGAGCAGCCCCGTCTTCTCGTCGGCCAGCAGCTTCCGGCTCATGTCCGCGATCTTGTCGCAAATATCCAAGATGCTCTTGCAATCCCTCGAGACAAAGGTCATTTCGTCATTGATGGCCGACATTATCCGCTCCAGTCATTAAAGGTGTCCCAGACGACGGTGGAAAAGAGAAGAAACCCGCGGGCGACGAAAACAAACGCGCGAAAGACGAAAGGGCGCGCAGGCGAAATGAAAACCAGAGGACCAAAACGCAAGGCAAAAAAACAAAAAACAAACGCTCAAACGTCACAAATAATTATTTCAGACGCCGTAAAAAAAAATTCCGACCCGGCCGGACAAGACGCCGGGGCGACGAAAAGACGCCGGCCGGCACTTAATTGAGGCGCCCCGGCCGCGACGGTTCGGGTCCGGACGTCGGAGTCAAACTGACAGTCACCCGGCGCGCGCGCCGGCGCGCCGAAAACGGCACGGCCTAAAAAATCTAAATCGGAGACGTAAGGAAAAAGAATTATGACCTAAGGAACACGCGAAGCCAACGTAAAACCAAAATTTTTCCATCCGCGGCCGTCGGAGCATGGCGTCCGCAGCCGTCGGCGGGACCCGCGACAAGGGGAGGACGTCTCCGAGGCGGGCCTTTTCGGTCTTCCCAAGTCGCGTCCGTCGTCGGCTTTCGCGTCTCAAGCTGCGCCAGACGGCGAATATTTTGAAACTGGAAACAGGACTGGCTCCAAAACGCAAATTTACCACAAAAGTTAAAATATTTAGGAAAAAGAATCGTCAAGTTACAGCATATAGCCTGGAAATAATAAGAATTTCACGCACGAACAACCAGGACAAACGAGCCAAACCGCCCCGCCCAAGGAGGAAAACGACAGACAACGACGCCGAAAACAGCCGCTTGGCTGATCGTCTGATTTGACTTGGCATATCTTAGCATAGATCGGTCCCGAAACGAACATATTTTTACGGCGGCGGCCTGGCGCCGGCCGGGCCCGACACGAGGGGGGCGAGGCCCCGCGGCGAAGCCTGCGAGACGGGGCCGCGACAACATGCGCGCGCCGGGCATGCGGGCGCGACATCAGGCGCGCCGTCACAAGCGCGGGCGACGACAAACTCATGGTCAAAAGCGTCGGCCAGGTCGGGCCCGAGGTAAAAATTCTTGAAAATGTCCTGGCGCGGACGTCGTCGTCAGCCCGACTTTCCCGCCGTCGGCGCGCCAGGCGACAAGGCGGCTCCAAAGAGCCGTCCCCCCCCGGTTTTGAATATCGCCGCGCGCCGCCGGGCGGCGGGCGGCGGACAAGTTTTTCTTCCGACGCTCCGTCCGGCCGGTCATTACCGGTCGAGGCGGCGTCAAGGCCGGCTTGGAACCGGGGGCCGGCCGGCGAGGAACCGGGGGCCGGCCGGGGGCTGACGAGGAGCGGGGGGCGGGAGGCGACAAGAAAAGAACGCCGCTTATGGCGTCGGGAGAAAAATTTTAACCAAATGCGGGAAAAACCGGGGCCGGCCGCGGTGAAAATAATCTCGACGGCTTGTTTTGACGGCCCGGCCGGCCCGGTCCCGAATCAGAACGAGCGCGCCCGCCGGCGGCGGGGGGCCCGCGGTCGTCCCGGAGGCGGGGGGCTCGCGAGAAATTATGACGGCGGGGGCGGCGGCCGGGACCGCGCCGAGCCTGTCGACGGACGCCCGGGGCGGCGGCGGGAAGGGAAAAGAAGGCGGGGGAGGGCCGGCGCCGGACGCGGGGGAAAAATCGGGTCAGTTGGCCTCGAACCAGTCCTCGAGCCCGCCCCCGCGGAGCTCCTCGAGGTTGAAGCGGGGGCAGCCGAGACGCTCGGCCAGCTCCCGGGTCAGTTTGTAGTCGTTGTAGGCGCCCCTGTCCGTGTCGACCAGCAGAAAGCGCACGGTGGGGTCCTGGGCCATGCGCCCGGCCATGCTCAAGACCTCGGCCCAGGGCTGCTGAGACTTGTCCAGGGGGATGTTGGGCCTGCCGTCGGTCATGAGGATGACGTAGGGGGAGATCTTGGGGTCCTTGGAGCGCTCGGTCAGAATGAGCCGGTGGGTCATGGCCAGGGCCGCCGCCATGGGCGTCTTGCCGCCGGAGGGCAGCGACGAGAGCAGCCTTCCAGCGAGATCGGGGCTGTTGGTGGGGGGCAGCAGCAGCTCCGCGGAATACCCGTAGAAGGCTATCAGGGCCACCCGGTCGCGCTTGCGGTAGGCCTCGGCCAGCAGGGCCAGGGCGGCCGCCTTGGCCTCCTCCATGCGATAAAGCGTCCCGATGGAGCCCGAGGAGTCGACCACGAAGACGACCAGCCTGCCGGTCTTCAAACGATAAACTTTCTCCCTAAAGTCGACCGGCCTCAGGATCAGGGACCGGCCGGCCGGGCCGGAAACGCCGGCCGGCCGGGCGGACTCCCGTCTGGCGCCCTGGCGGGGGGCGGCGGCCCTCAGGGTGGCCGAGAGGGACAGGGGTCTGCCGAGCCGCCGGGCCGTGGTCTTATAGGCCCGGCCCCTGGTCCTCAGGGTCTCCCGAAAGCCCCGCCTGCCGGAGCGCTCCTTGTTGCCGACCTCCCCGCGGACCTTGGGGGTGGCCAGCTCGAAGCTCTCGGCCGCGTCGTAAACGGTCAGCCGGATCTCCTCGTCGGGGTCGAAGGCCTCCAGGTTGAAGTCCGGGGGGATCTCCGGCTCGGACACGACGCGCGAGGGGCGCGCGTCCGCCTCGGCCGCCTCCGCCCTTCTGGTCTTGTCGACCACGGCCCTGGCGTGGACGGGCTTGGGGCGCCTGAGACGCTCGGGGACCACGTAGCCCGCCACCCTGTCCACATGGCCCTCCCCCACCTCCCCGGCCCCGGGGTTTTCCCGCAGCCAGCCGGCGACCGTCCCCACCGGCAGACGACCGCCCGCCGCCGTTCCGGCGGAACCAGCCGGAAAATTTCCAAAAAATTCAGCCCGGGAATTTCCGTCATGACCGTCCCGGCCCGTTCCAACCGAAGCGGCCGCGGCGAACGTCCCCGGGCCGAGGCGCATGATCTCCCCGGCGGCCTCCCAGGCGGCCAGGGCCCTGGCGGCCAGACAAAGGCCCAGGTCGGCCCTGTGACCCGCGGCCCTGGCCTCCCGGGCCAGCTCGGCGGCCAGCCTCAGGGCGGGGGGGCCGGGCCTGAGGAAGGCCAGGGCCTCCCTGGCCAGGACGACCCTAGTTTTTAACGCCTCGGTCTCCCCCGCGTGTTTGATTCTAAAGAGAGCGGGGTCGCGCTCGTACTCCAGGCGGCGCTCGACGATGCCCAGGCGGGCGGCCGGGTCCCGCTCCCCGGTCAGGCGCACCGTCAGGGTGAAGCGGTCGGCCAGCTGCGGGCCCAGGGGCCCCTCCTCGGGGTTCATGGAGCCCAGAAGAGCGAACCTGGCCGGATGCCAGAGGCTCAGGCCGTCGCGCTCCACCACCACCCGGCCCGAGGAAGAGGCGTCCAGCAGCAGGTGGGCCAGGGACGGCTCCAACAGATTGATCTCGTCCACGTAGACCAGGCCGCGGTTGGCCTCGCCCAGGATGCCGGGCCGCAGGACGGGCCGCCCGTTTTTGAAGGTCGCCTCCCAGTCGAGACCCCCCAGAAGTCGCTCCTCGGAGACCCCCAGAGGCACCGTCCGAAAAGGCGGGGCCGTCGGAAAAGAGGGCCCGTCATTGTCCCGGCAGGCGGGGCACATCTGCTCCGGCAAGTCCGCGCGGCAGTGGTACGGGCAGTCCCGCCCCGGAAACAGGGGCATGATCTCGGCCAGGGCGCGGGCCGCCGTGCTTTTGGCCGTGCCCTTCTCGCCCACCAGCAGGAGCCCGCCGATGCCCGGGTCGACGGCCAGAAAAACCAGCCCCTGGAACATCCGGGACTGCCCGACCAGGGCGGACAGGGGATATCCGGCGGCGGAGTTTTTTCCGAAGTCCCGGCTGGAGGCAAAGGCCGCGGAGGGACGGGAGGTCATGGGATGGCGGGTGTCCTTGTCGATTAATCAGGCCTGCTGACGCGCGTGAAAACATGCCGTCGGCCGACGGAAAACTTGCCGCCGGCCGGCCTTTAAACTAGGCGGCGTATTTGCCAAATTCCGCCCGGCCGGCTCGTTGACTTTGTTCAGCGAATAAAATTATAATGGATTTGACCGACGAATGCAAGAATCAAGCCGAACCCCCCGTTCCTCTTCAGGCCGGCGGGCTTCGCGACCCCGCCTATTCCGCCGGCAACGACGACGCCGACGGCCGCCCCGAAATCACCCGGCGCCGACGGACGATTTTCGGACGGACGGACGAACGACGGACGAACGACGGACGAACGAACGACGGCCGAACGACGGCCGAACGACGGCCGAACGACGGCCGAGATCGTTAAAAAATAATCGGCATAAAAATTTATATAGATATCGGCTTAAAGATCCGTCCATATGCCGGCTGAAAAAATAGCTTAAAAAGCGGGCTGTTTTTAAGAAGCGTTTATGAGCATTTCAATTTTTGGAGCCGGACATCATGACCGACAGTAATTCGCGGCGCCCCCCCGCCCCGTCGCTCGTCAG
>JAISET010000261.1 GCA_031264015.1 Deltaproteobacteria bacterium
GCCCCGGGCGCCCCGGCCCCCGACGGCCTTCTTTTTGCCCAGGCCGCGGAACAGACGCCCCAGCCGGCCGACTACGGGGAAGAGGAGGGCGCCGACAAAAAAGCCCAGGACTGTGTCAAAGACCGGCCCGAAGCCGACGGCCTCGCGCAGGGGGCGGAAGAACGGCAGGTGGGCGACGATGCCTCCCCCCACCATGAACATGGCCGCGGCGCCGACGACGGACAAGCCCCTCATCAGCCAGGGGGCCGCCCCGACCAGCAGGCGGCCGGCCTTGCGGGCGAGGGAGCCGGGGGCGCTCCCGCCGCACAGCCAGAAACCCAGGTCGTCCAGCTTGACGATGCAGGCGACGAAGCCGTAGACCACAAAAGTCATGACCAGGCCCACCACCGCCAGGATGGCCGCCTTGGAAAAAAGGGAGGCGCCGGGGGGCAGGCTCCCCAGGGTGATGACGATGATCTCGGCGGAGAGGACGAAGTCGGTGCGGACGGCCCCGGCGATCCTCTTTTTCTCCAGGTCGGCCGGCAGGTCGGCCCGGGCCGGGTCGAGCTCGGGCGGGGCGGGGCACTCCCGGGCGGGGGCGTCCCGGTCCGGGGACGCTTTTTCCCGTTCTTTTCCGGGCGGGGCGGCGGCGTCGGACGCGCCGGCGGAAATTTCCCGGAGGGGCCCCCTCCCGCGGGCGCTGAAAAACTTCCCGACAACTTTCTCCGCCCCCTCCGCGCAGAGCCAGCAGCCTCCGACGGTCAGAAGCGGGGTGATGAGAAAGGGGGCGACGGCGCCGACGACCAGGGCCAGGGGCGCCAGGATCAGCTTGTTGCGCAGGGACCCCCCGGCCACCTTGAAGACGACCGGCAGCTCCCGGCTGGCCCGCAGACCGAAGACCTGCCGGGCCGTCAGGGCCAGGTCGTCGCCGATGATCCCGGCCGTTTTCTTGGCGGCCGTCTTGCTGAGGACGGCCACGTCGTCCAAAACGGCGCCGATGTCGTCCAGCAGGGCCAAAAGGCTGAAACCGGCCATGGATTTTTCCCCTCCCCCGCCGCCGGGGTTGGAATCCGGGGGCCCCTTAATTTTTAACCCGCCAAAAAGAACATGTGGCCGCGGTCGCCGCGGCCGCGGGGTTCTTGAAACAACCGGCCGGCGCGCGTCATGACGACCGCGACTGTCCGCCAACATGGGGACGCCGTCCGACACGATAGCAAAGAAGACCGCTTTTGTCCATGAGCGCGGCCGCCTTGAATCCATCGGTTTAAAAAAATAGCCTGGCGCGACAATTTTCAAGTCGATCGCCATTTTATAACAAATTAACGAGCTGTTTAAAAGATGTCGCCAATCCGTCGTCCCGCGACATCGCCCTCCCCCGTCCCCGCCCCCGCGGCCCGCCGGAACCGGCGCGCCGGCGGGCGTCATTGTTTAAACTCAGCGCAGGTCTTGCATTGTCGGGGGACTGCTGCTATCATTTTTTCCAGCTCCGAAACCCGCCCGCAAACAATTTCCTCCGGCGGCGGCCCCCCTCAAGGGCCGCCGTCATCCGACGCCCCCGCGCCTCCGGCCGCGGGGCCCCGGCCCCGGCGGGGTCATGACATCTGGCAGGTGGCAAGGTGAGAGTGCTGCACACGTCCGACTGGCATCTGGGACGCTACCTCAACAAGACCAAGAAACGCTACGCCGAGTTCGAGAAGTTCCTCGACTGGCTGTCCGCGACCATCGCCCGCCGGGAGGTCGACGTCCTGCTGGTCTGCGGCGACATTTTCGACAACACCACGCCCACCCACAAGGCGCAGGAGCTCTACTATAATTTCCTGAGGTCGGTGGTGACCGGGGCGCCCTCGTGCCGCCACGTGGTGGTGGTCGGCGGGAACCACGACTCCCCCTCGTTTCTGGAGGCCCCGGCCAGGCTTCTGAGGGGCTTCGGCATCCGCGTCGTCGGCGCCGCGACCGACGACCCGGCCAGGGAGGTCCTGGCCCTCAGGGACCCGGCCGGCCGGCTGGAGCTGGTGGTCTGCGCCGTGCCCTTTCTCAGGGAGTCCGACCTCAGGTGCGCCGAGTCCGGGGAGACCGAGGCGGACCGCCGGCAAAAAATCGCCGCCGGCCTGGCCGCCCATTACCGGGAGGCGGCCGACTTGGCGGCGGGCCTGGCCGCGGAGACCGACCCGCCCGCCCCGGTGGCGGCCACGGGCCACCTCTACCTGGCCGACTGCAGCCTCTCGGACTCGGACGGGGTCCGGGACATCCACGCCGGCCCCCTCGCCGCCCTGCCGGCCTCGTCGCTGCCCGCCTTCGACTACCTGGCTCTGGGCCACCTGCACTCCCCCCAGAAAGTGGGCGGCTCCGAGACGATCCGCTACAGCGGCTCCCCCGTCCCCATGGGCTTCAACGAGCTCGGACGCCGGAAAAGCGTCTGCCTGGTCGACCTCGCCCCCGGGGGCGCCGCCGCCGTCGAGGTCGTCCCCGTCCCCGTCTTCCAGAGGCTGGCCCGGCTGGAGGGGGACCTGCCGGCCCTGCTGGACGCCATCGCCAAACTCAGGGAGGAGGACCCCGGGGCCTCCCCGGCCGCGGGCCCGGAGTCGCCGGACGGGAGCCCGGCGGACGAAAATCCCCGGGCCGTCTGGCTGGAGCTGGTCCACAAGGGCTCGGAGCTGGACTCCGAGGGGCGCCGGCGGCTGGAGGAGGCCGCGGCCGGCGGCGGTCTGGAGATCCTGGCCGTCAAAAACGACCGCCCCGCCGGGCAGGCCGCCCTGGACGCTGGCCCCGAGCACAGGAGCCTGGCCGAGCTGACCCCGGCCCAGGTTTTCGACATCCTGCTGGAGGACAAAAAGACCCCCGAGGAGGAGAGGCCCGGCCTGAGGGCGGCCCACGCCGAGCTGTTGGACGAGCTTCTGGGCGCGGACGTCAGGGCCGAGTAGACGGTCTTCCCGGCCGGGGCCGGCCGACGGCGAAATTTAAACGACGACGCATGTAGACGCATGTCGACCCATGCCGACGCTGATTTGAGATTGTTTCGGCGGCGCGGACGCGCGGGGGGCGGGACGTGAGGATAGAAAAAATAAGGCTCAAAAACCTCAACTCCCTCTACGGGGAGTGGCTGGTCGACCTGACGGACCCGGCCTATCTGGGCGAGGGCCTCTTCGCCATCACCGGGCCCACCGGCTCCGGCAAGACGACCATTCTGGACGCCGTCTGCCTGGCCCTCTACGGCAAGACTCCGAGGCTCAGAACGTTCGGCAAGGACGAAAACGAGATCATCTCCCGACACGCCGGCGACTGCCTGGCCGAGGTCGTCTTCCGGACGCAGGCGGGCAGGCACATGTGCCAGTGGACCCAGCGGCGGGCCTTCAACAAGCCGGACGGGAATCTCCAGGACTACGCCCACGTCCTCTCGAGAATGCCCGACGGGCGGATTCTGGCCTCGGGGGCCAGACGGGTGCTCCCCCTGGTGGAGGAACTGACCGGCCTGAACTACGACCGCTTCACCCGCTCGACTCTTCTGGCCCAGGGGGCCTTCGCCGCGTTTTTGCAGGCGGGCCCCGGCGACAGGGCGCCGCTGCTGGAGCAGCTGACCGGGACGGAGATCTACTCGCTGCTGTCCAGGAAGGCCCACGAGCGGGAGGGGCTGGAGGCCTCCAGACAAAAAGAGAAAAGCCTCGTCCTGAAAAGCATCCGACTCCTGGAGCCAAACGAGGAGGAGACGATCAGGTCGGAGGCCGCCGCCCTCGAGCTGGAGGCCGCCCGCCTGGGCGGGCTGGTCGAGGAAAAGAACAAGCTCCTCGCCTGGCGCGAGGGCCTGGCCGCGAGCCTCGGGCTCCTGGAGGAGGCCCGGGAGGCGTCCAAACGGGCGGCCCTGGACGTCGAAAATTTCAAGCCCCGGCAGGAGAGGCTCGCCCTGGCCCTGAAAGTCGCCGCCCTGGACAGGGACCACTCCACCCTGGCCGCCCTGCGCCGGGAGACGGCCGGCGACAGGACCGAGCTCAGGAAAATCTCGGACTCCGTCCCCGCCCTGGAGACGGCGGCCCGGGCGGCGGGCGAGGTTTTGTCCGCCCTGGCCGCGGCCGAGGAGGGCGGGAAGGCCGCCCTGGAGGCCCTGGGCCCGGTCGCGGCCAAAGCGCGCGAGCTCGACATCCGCCGGGAGGAGGCGGACAAGAAACATGACAAGGCCCGGGCGGACGCCGACAAATGCCGGGACGGGATCGCCGCCGTGCAAAAGAGGCTGGACTCGGGCCGGGCGAGAGAAAAAAACATGGCCGCCGAGGCCCGGGCGCTGGACGCCTCCATCGAGCGGACGGCCGCGGACGACCGCCTGGCCGAGGTCATCCCCACCCTGGCGGAGAAAATCAAGACGGGCGCCCGGGACATCCCGGTCCTCGACGCCAGGCTCGAGGAGGAAAAACAGGCCGCCGGCAGGCTGGAAACCCTCGAAAAGCAGAAAGTCTCGCTGGCCGGGGAGGCCTCCGAGCTCTCCGGGCGGCTGGCCGCCCTCAGGGACAAAAGGGCGGCTCTCGACCGGGAGACGGCCGCGCTGTCGGAGGGAAGAGCGCTGGAGGAGTGGGCCCGGTCGAGGGAAAACCTCCTGGGGCGCATGGACAAACTGAAAGAGGCGGCCCGGGCCAACCTCCGGCTCGAGGCCCTCGAGGCGGCGCTGTCGTCGTCCTTAAACGACGAGGCCAGAGCCAGGGGCGGGCTTGACGAGGCGCGGGTCCTGGCGGCCGGGGCGGAAGAGAAAAGCCTCCTGCTCGAGAACGCCGCCCGGGAGATCGAGGCGGCCCTCCTGCGCCGGAAGACCGCGGCCGACCTGGGGGCCCTGCGGGAAAGCCTGGGACCCGGCGAGCCGTGCCCGCTCTGCGGCTCGACCGACCACCCCTGGCGGGCGGGGGGGGCGCCCGGGATCGTCCCGCCGGGCGGCAAGTCCCTGGAAGCCGCCCGCGCGGAGGCCAGGAACGCCGAAAAGGATTCAAACGAGGCGAGGCTGGCCCTGGCCGTGCTGGAGAAAGACTTGGAGCGCCTCTCCCTGGAGGCTCGAAAACACGCCGAGCTCAAACCCAAGCTTTCGGACGAGCTGGCCGCCCTTTTGGACATCCCCGACCTCCCCGACCTCCCCGGCCTCCCCGGCCTCCCCGGCCAGGAGACCGTCCGGACGGGCGGGAGGCCGTCCCCCGGCCCCGCCCTGGCCGGGTGTCTGGCCGGAAACCTGGCCGCGGACGAGGCCGCCAGCGAGAAAATCAAGAACAAGATATCCGGAATGCAGGCGCTGCTGAAATCCGCCGGGGAGCTGGGGCGCGATCTGGAGACGGGCTCCGCCCAAGCCGAGGAGACGGGCCGGCAGATCGTCCTGACGGACGCCCGCATCCAGGGGGAGCGCGACACCCTGGCCAGACTCGAGGTCGAGATCGGGGACCTGAACGAGAAAATCAAAGCGCGGGCCGACGAGATCATGGCCGTCATGGCCGGGTTCGGGGTCGCCACGCGGGTCGTCTCCCGGGGCATGAAGGCCCTGGAGGCGCGCAAGACGGCCAGGGAGCTCGCCCTCGAAAGACGCCGGATCCTCGACAAGGAGCTGGCCGCCGCCGCCGCCGCCGTCTACGCGGCCAGGGGCGAGCTCGAAAAAGAGAACCTGGCCCTGGCCGGGCTCGAGGAGGAAAAAAACCGGCGCGAAAAAGAGAGCCGGGAGATAGCGACGGAGAGGCGCGCCCTTTTCCAGGACAAGGACCCCGACGCCGAGGAGGCCGCGCTCAAAAAAGGGATCAAGGACGCCGAAAACAAAACGGCCCTGGGCCGCGAGGACGAGAAAAATAAAAACATGGCCCTGGCCCGGGCCAGACAGCTGGAGACGGACCTCGTCGGCCGGGTCGGCAAAAACGAGGCGGCCCTCGCCCCCCTGGAGGAGGCCTTCCGGGAAAAATTGTCCGGCCTGTCCCTCGGCTCCGAGGACGAGTACCTGCGCGCCTCCATGCCCGGGGACGAGCGCGCCGGGCTCGAGGAGACGTCCAGGAAACTCTCCGCCCGCCTGGCCGAAACGGCGGCCGTGGAGCGCGAGAGGACGGTCGACCACGAGCGCAGAGCCGCCCTGAACCTGACCCAGGACGACGCCGACGAGCTGCGCCGGCAACTGGACGGGCTGCGGGTCGAAATCCCGACCGTGCTGGAGCGCCTCAGCCAGATGAAAGGCAGGCTGTCCGAGGACGCGAGGAAGCGCGGGGAGCTCGAAACCTTGGGCGCCGAGCTCGAGGCGCTCAAGGAAAAAGCCAGGGTCTGGGAGAGGCTGGACTTCCTAATCGGCTCCCACGACGGCAATAAATACCGCAAATACGCCCAGGGCCTGACCTTCGACGTCCTGATCGAGCTGGCCAACCGGCAGCTGACCCGCATGTCCGACCGCTACCTCCTCGCCCACGACCGCGAGAATTCCCTGACGCTCAACGTCGTCGACAAATATCAGGCCGACGACGTCAGGCCCACCAAAAACCTCTCCGGCGGCGAGAGCTTCATCGTCTCCCTGGCCCTGGCCCTGGGTCTTTCCATGATGGCCGGCGAGAGGACGCGGGTGGACTCCTTGTTTCTGGACGAGGGTTTCGGCACCCTGGACGAGGACGCCCTGGACGCGGCCCTGGACACCTTGAGCCGCCTGCGCCAGGACGGCAAGATAATCGGCCTCATCTCGCACATACCCGCCCTGACCGAGCGGGTCGGCGCCAGGATCGAGGTCGTCCCCGCCGCCCCCGGACGCAGCGTCCTCAGCGGCCCGGGCTGCAGCCGGGCGGGCTAGCCGGTCTTTTCCCGGCCGGTATTTTCAATAAAGGCCGCGGCGGACGAATAGTCCGGTCGACTTGGGCGCGAGCAAGCGACGCGCTCATGCTAAGTTTTAGTATGTTTGATTAGATTATCTTAAACTGAATTATGTTTATTTTGAGTCGTCGCGCGTCGGGTGGAGTTCAGTTGATTTGATTTGCTTTGATTTGATTTGATTTGTTTTGATTTTTTCGAGGACGCCTGAACGGAAGACCAAACAAAAACAGCCGGACCGAAAGGTCTGGCTGTTTTGCCTGGATTTGTTGCATTTTCCCGATTGTGGCCGGCCGGGCCGAAGAGCCGGCAGGCCGCGGCGATCCGACGACGGCCGGCGGCCCGGCCCCTGGTCAGGCCGTGCCCTCGGAGATCTTGGAGATGTGCGAGTTGGCCATGGCGATGCCGCCCAAGGAGGCCTGGACCAGGTAGTCGAAGCCCGTCTTCAGGTCCCTGGGGACGCCGTCGCCGGCGACGAGGGCGGCGCCCAGCAGGAAGGCCGCCTCGGCCTGCCCCTGGTCGGCGGCCCTGCCCCACAACTTGGCGGCCGTCGTCCTGTCCGCCCTCACCCCGCCGAAGCCGTGGAAGTAGGCCAGCCCCAGGGCGAACAGCTCGTCGGGCGCCCCCTCCAGGACCTTGGTCTTCCAGCGGGCGACCTCCCTCGCCAGGGCGTCGCGCAGGCAGAAGTGCCCGAGGTTCTGGACGGGCTCGCCGTGGCCGCGGCCGGCCGAGCGCAACCAGCAGTCGATGGCCTTGGAGACGTCCATGGTTTCGGGCTCGTTGACCAGATAGGCCGCGCCGAGATGGAACCAGGCCTGGGTGACCCCGCGCTGGGCGGCCTTCCCCAGCCAGTGGACGGCCCGTCCGACGTCGCGCTCGGAGCCCTCCCCGCGCAGGCAGGACACGCCGAGGCTGAGCATGGCCTCGCCGGCGCCCTTCTCGGCGGCCCAGGCCCACCATCTGGCGGCCTCCTCCTTGCAGGGCTCGACGCCGATGCCCTTGGAGTAGGCGTCGCCGACCAGGCTCATGGCGTAGGCGCTGCCCTTCTCGGCGGCCTTGAGCCACCAGAAGAGGGCCCTGGCGTGGTCGCGCTCGACGCCCATGCCCCTGTTCAGGCAGATGCCCACGTTGACCATGGCCTCGGGCATGCCTTCCCCGGCGGCCTTGCTCCACCACTTGAAGGCCTCCTCGTAGTCCAGGGGGGTCCCCAGCCCGTAGGCCAGGGACATGGCCAGGTAGTTCATGGCCCTGGCCACCCCGCCCTCGGCCGCCCGGCGCCACCACATGACGGCCTGGAAGTTGTCGGCGGCGATGTTATTGCCGAAACGGTAGGCCTCCCCCAGCATGCTCATGGCCTCGGGAACCCCGTTTTCGGCCTTTTTCACCAGCTCCAGAA
The DNA here is from genome assembly GCA_031264015.1 of Deltaproteobacteria bacterium. Lineage (GTDB taxonomy): Bacteria > Desulfobacterota > Desulfarculia > Adiutricales > Adiutricaceae > JAIRNQ01. The sequence continues at coordinate 8,168 of JAISET010000261.1, forward strand.
TGTTGACTTTCACCAAAAACCCTCCGAATGGGCCCGCCCGTCGGACCGGCCCAGCGGCGCAAAAACGACCGTCTGAAAGAACGCCGCCCAGCCGGCCTTCCGCCCAAAAACCAGACTTTCGACGTGTGCGCGCCAGTATACCCCATCAGTCCCAGTTCGTCAAATAATTGCCCGACCCGGTCCCGGCGGGAGGCGCCCGGCCGCCCCCCCGTCACCCGAAAGCCGCTTTCCACACGGCCGAAAGGTCTCCCCGGCAGACGGGCCCGACCGGAGGGGACCATGATTTTTCCGCCGCCCCGGACGCCCGCCGGGGCGAGGAAATTTAATGACGTCCGGGAAATTTACTGACGAGGCTTCCGAAACCGGCGGGCTCGACTGACGAGGCTTCCTGAACAGGCGGGCTCGGGGGCGGACGACGGCGTCAAGGCGGAAATGAAAGAAGACAGGAAAGAGGAAATGAAAGAATGGTTAAAAAGATGGAATGTCAGCTCAAGTCAGGAGTTTTTAACGACTTATCAGACAAATAAAAAACTTTTTCCATCGGGCGGCGACGTCCGACATTTGTCGGAGGCCCGGCCCCGATCCCCGGCCTCAGCCTTCGGCCCCCGCGGACCGCAGCCCGGCCAGCGTTTCCCTGGCGGCGTCTGAACCCAGGGCGGCGGACTTCTCCAGCCAGCGGACGGCCTGGCCCTCGTCCCGGACGACGCCCCGGCCCTCGAGATAGGCGCGGCCCACTTTGCAGCAGATCGGCGCCTGGGCCTCCCCCTCCCCCGACCTGGCCGCCTGCAGCCACCAGTAGAAAGAGAGGGCCGGGTCGGCGGGCAGCCCCTCGCCGCCCTCCTCCAGAAGACCGGCCAGCTGGCGGACGGACTCGGAGTGTCCCTGCTCGGCGGCCTCCTGCCACCAGCGGGCGGCCTCCTCGAGGTCGACGCCGGTCAGGCGTCCGCTCCGGTAGGCCAGGCCGAGGAGGTACTGGGACTCGCGGTCCCCCTGCTCGGCGTCGGTCCGCAGGTCCAGGAGGTCCAGGCCGTCCAGCTTGTCCAGGTCGTCTCGCCCGTTTAAATCGCTCATCTCGCCCGTCCCGCTCATCTCGCCCGTCCCGTTCATCTCGCGCGTCCCGGCAGTCGCCCCCGCGGCGGCTCAGAGGGCGTAGCCGTAGTCCTCCAGCATGGCCCTGGCCGTCAGCCAGCCCTGGGCGGCGGCCAGACGCCACCATCTGACGGCCTCGTCCATCTCGGCGGGCACCCCGTTGCCGTCGGCGTAGGCGCAGCCCAGGAGAAACTGGGCCTCCGGCAGGCCGCTCTCGGCCGCCTTGGTCCACCATAAGCAGGCCATGGTCATGGCGAGCTTCTTTTCCTCGGCCTCCGTGACCGGGTCGGTCTCCTTGGCGGCCGGCCCGTCGTCGTCCGGCCGCCCGACGCCGGTGATCTTGACCCTGTACTTGTCGAGGGGCTTGACGCCCGGGGCCGCGTTCTGGAGGAGCATCGGAATCAGCTTGTCCCGGCAAGCCGCGAGTTCGGCGGCCCCGACCTTGTTATTGGCGCGAGACTCGCCCGGCTCCAGGAAACTTTTCCTCAGCAGCTTCCAGCTGGCGTCATGGTCCCCGACGACGTTATTCCCCAGCTCATTGATAATTTGCATCATCTCCCCGTGGCTGATGCCGGGCACGATGCTCTCCTCGTCGTCGTCGACCTCGTCGTCGTCGTCGTCGTC
>JAISET010000267.1 GCA_031264015.1 Deltaproteobacteria bacterium
AAACTTTGAAAGCTGTACTAGAAAAAAGATTGAAAATAAATTAGGTTTAGTCATGGAGTCACCCTCCAGTTAGAGAAAGGGGGGCCAAAAAAATTTTTCGAAAGTACTTAGTAGTATTAACTATGTCTTGAAATATCAGTTTTATTTTTTCAACGGCGTCCGGCCGCGTCAGCTCGACGTCGTTTTTAGTCGGAGATTTTTCGGCGCTTTTCACCCGCGGGCAAAAGCCGTCGGGCGTCCGGCCGGTCTCCTCCCTGCGGCTCCCGCCGGTTCTTTTGGCGGGCTCGTCCGCCTCGGCCGGCAGCCGGACCTCCGAATTCGGAATGGTCGTCCCGTCTTCCTCCCTGGTCGTCCCGCCCTCCTTCGGACAAGCCGCGGCGGCGGGGGCGGCCCGCCCGCCGGTCAGACCACGCCGGACAGGCTGGCGCTGAAGCTCAGGTTTCTAGTCGTCTCCAGCCCGTCGAATTTGATCAGGTAGCTCGCCTGCCTCATGTCGACTTCCTCGACGGTCCCCGGGCCGAAGACGGGGTGCGCGACCCTCTGGCCGGGCTTGAAGCGCGGGGCCGGGGCGGGCTCGCGGCGGGCCTTTTCCCGGCGCCCCGGGCCGTCCTTGAGGCCGGTCATGACCACGTTGTCCTCGCCCATCTCCGGGACGAAGCGGGAGACGTGCTTGAAGAGCCCGCCGATGTCCTGCCCGGCGGAGTCGGTCATGAACAAAAGATCCTTGGCCCTGGTCATGGCCACGTAGCAGAGCCTTCTCTCCTCGGCCAGGTCCTCCGGGGTCAGCGACCGGCGGCTCGGGAGCAGCCCCTCGCTCAGTCCCCTGATGAAGACCGCCTCGAACTCCAGGCCCTTGGAGGAGTGGATGGTCATCAGCTTGACGGTCTTGAGGGCGTCCTCGCGGTCGATGTTGGCGAAGAGGGCGGCCCGGTCCAGAAAATCCTCGACGGTGGCCTCCGGGTCCTCGGCGAAGGCGTTCAGCGACCTTTTAAACTCCGAGGCGTTGTCCAGCCTCTCCTGGTCGCCCTGCTGGCGCAGGTGGGCCTCGTAGCCGGAGCGGTCCATGAGCGTCTGGAAGAGGTCCCCCAGGGGCATTTTGCCGACCTGCTCCCTCATGCTTCTGACGGCCTTTATGTATTCGCCCGCCCCGGTGCCCGCCATGTCCGGCTCGTCGTAGCAGCGCCCCAGGGTCTGGTAGAGCGTCAGCCCCCGGCGCTCGGCCTGCTCGGAGAGGAGGCGGATCCTTTTTTTGCCCAGGCCCCGCCTGGGCGCCTTGATGGTCCGTAGAAAAGAGGCGTCGTCGGCGATGGTCAGCATGCGCAGGTACGAGAGCATGTCCTTGATCTCGGCCCGGTTGTAGAAGGCCACGCCGCTGAACAGGGTGTAGGGGACGCCGCCCTCGATCAGAACCTCCTCCACCTCGCGGCTTAAGTGATGGGCCCGGTAGATGACGGCCATCTGGTCGAGGTCCCGGCCCAGCCGGCCGAGCTCGAGGATCTTGTCCCTGATCCACAGCGCCTCCTCGCGGCTGTTTTTGGCCCGGAAAAAGAGGGGCTTCTCCGTCCCCTCCCGCAGGGTTTTCTGGCGGTAGGGCAGCCGGTCGTCGTTGTGGTCGATGAGGGTCCAGGCGGCCTCGACGATGGGGGGGGCGGAGCGGTAGTTTTGCGGCAAGGAGAGGCTCGCCCCGCCGTGGCGCGAGGTGAAGTTGTTGAACAAGGCCACGTGGGAGCCTCGCCAGGAATAGATGGTCTGGTCGGGGTCGCCGACGATGAAGAGGTTGCGGTGGTGGCCGGAGAGCAGCACGGCCAGGTCGTACTGGCGCTTGCTGACGTCCTGGAACTCGTCGAGCATGACGTACTGGAGACGCCTCTGCCACTTCTCCCTGACCGCCTCGTCGGTTCTCAGGATGTAGCCGGCGAAGTTGATGAGGTCGTTGAAATCCACCAGGAACGACTTCTTCTGCTCGTAGAGGTAGCGCAAAAACATCCCCTCGCGGACGTCGGTCTCCCGCAGGAATTTTTCCCTCAGTCTTTCGTTGTTCAGCAGGTGGACGTGCTCGACGTAGCCGTCGGCGGTCATCTTTTTGGCCTCCAGCACCTCGTCCAAAGCCTGCTTGATGGTCATGTCCCGCATGGTCAGCCCCATGTCGGCGAAGATCTTGACCAGCAGCTCCTTTTGGTCGTCCGTGTCGGACACGCCGAAATTCTTGGGGTAGCCCAGGACGTGGATGTCCTCCTTTAAAAGTTTCAAGCAGAAGGCGTGGATGGTGGAGATGTGGCCCAGGTCCAGGTCGCCCAGGTTCTCCCGGATCCTTTTCTTCATCTCGTTGGCGGCCTTGTTGGTGAAGGTGGCGCAGAGGATGTTGGCGGGGTTGACGCCCAGCTCGGAGACCAGGTAGCAGTAGCGGGCGGTCAGCGTCATGGTCTTCCCCGTGCCCGGCCCGGCCGCCAGCCTGACCGCCCCCTCGGTGGTCGTCGCCGCCAGCCTCTGCTCGGCGTTGAGCTCCCGGTCGAAGTCCATGGCCCCCCCCCGGCCTCAGTCCAGGGCCGCGTTGTCCTGGACGTACTCCAGGCCGCGTCTTAGGCACTCCCGGGCTTTCTCGAGCTGCCCGCCCAGGTAGAAGGCGTGGCCCAGGTCCGAGACCGCCCCGTCCTTGACCAGCCGCCAGACGATCCCGGCGGGCGTCGCCTCCCGGTACTCGCCGACGGTCTCGCCCTCCGGGGAATGGTGGTGGAGGACGAGCTCTTTTTTCTCATGGTCGACGGACAGACGGAAGAAGCCGTTGGGGTCGCCGCGCATGCGATAGGGGCGTCCCAGCCGCGCCTCGATCAGGGCCGAGACCTGGGGCAGGTCGGCCGGGTCCAGCGAGAGGGACATGGAGGTGACGATCAGGCTGCCCGGGGACACGGGCGTCCCGCCCGCCCGGGCCTGTTTCTTGTTGATCTCGGCGCAGACGTGTTCCGTCAGCCCCCAGAGGCCCACGCAGTTGACGGGCCAGGCCCGGGCCCCGTTGTGGGACCTGAAGACGGCCATGAGGTGGATTTTGTCCTCTATTTTGCGGAAGAAGACCGAGACGAGGCAGGGGGAGTCGCGTCCCTGGGGGTCGACGTTGTTGTCCCAGAGCGCTATGTAGGCGTGCCTGGAGTCGGACTCCCCGGCCAGGTCGTCGGCGGCCAGGTCCAGGCAGTCGCGGTTGAAGTGCGTCCGCATCCTGTGCCCGTAGGTGTAGGGCATGCCGTCGGTCAGCTCCGGGTTGACGAGCTGGGCGCGGTAATCCTCCAGCTGGGCGGGCGAGACGTTCATGAGCTTCAGGTCCTCGGGGGGCGGCTCCCCCGGCTCGGCGATGACGGCCTTCACGTTGACCAGCTCCAGACGCTCCTTCCCGCTGCGGAATTTGACCGGCCTGCCGAACCTGGCCAGCCTGACCAATATCTCGCCCCAGGCCTCGACGATGGTCCGGGCGCGCACGGTCTGGTCGAAGGGGTCGGAGGGGTAGGTCTCGACCCTGGGCTTGGGCAGCTCGACGAAGTCCGGGCGGGAGGCGGGAGGGGCGGAGGGCCTGTAGCCGGAGAGAAAGTTGTTCAGGCGGTCGAAAAAGACCTTGTCCAGGGGCCCCGCCCAGTCCAGGACCCTGGGCGGGCGCTCGAACATGGCCGGCATGAGCAGGCTGTCGGTGGTGTAGGCGCCGCCTCCCCCCCTGACGAGAAGCTTCGGGAGGTCCCTGACGCTCCCGTCGGGGAACTCGTAGGCCTGGGACTTTTCCGAGACCTCGACCTGGCCGGCCAGAAATGACTTCAGGTGCGCGGCGGCCCCGGAGAAATCCTTGCCGCAGATGACGACCGTGTCGATCTGGGGGTTGTGGTGGAGGTTCCTGAGCATGATGTTCAGTCCCCCGCCGTAGAGCCCTCCCGCCAGGACCACGGGGCTTTTTTGGGGGTCGGCCGAAGCCGGCGCGAACTCCCGCATCCTGCCCAGCAGGTGGTCGACGGGCGTCCACAGGCAGCACAGGGCCACCGTGCCGGTCTCGTTGACCACCCTCATGTTTTTGGTCTTTATGCCCAGCTCGAGGATCATAGGCGCCTGAATGTCGTTTCCCGGGGAATTGCGGCGGCGGCGAGCCGTCGGGGAGGCGGGCGCGTCTGGTCGGAGAGGGACGGGCGCCTCCGGTTTAAGCAAGCCGGCGGTTCGCTAGTTAAACAAATTAAACAAATAAATAAACCAACCAACATATTAATAATTATAAATAACAAATAATAACAATAACAATAACAACAATAAATTTAAATGCCAAAAAAGATTGCTAATGTTTAAGAGTTGAATAAATAAAGAAAAATATGACAAATATATCTATGAGTATATAAGTCTATAAGTCTATAAGTCTATAAGTTTAAAAGATAACGAACGGATGCTTTGAAAAGAATGCGGCCGGCGCCCGCCGGTCAGCCGGAGGGCAGCAACCTCTCCGAGGTCACCGTCAACAGCGCCCCGGCGATCTTCCGGCCGTTCGGCTCGTCGATGGAGATTTGCTCGTAGACTTTGAAGGCCTCCCTGGCCGCGGCCTCCCACTGCCTGTCGCGCTCGAGGTCGACGGACTGGTAGGCCAGCTCGTAGTAGACCTCGGCGATGCCGCTCGCCTTGAGCCTGCCGATGCATTTGATGCAGGGGGACAGGGTCGAGTAGAGGGTGGCCCCGGGCAGCTGGTCCGTCAGGCCGAAGCGGGCGGCGAAGTCGATGGCGTTCTCCTCGGCGTGCAGGCTGCGGCAGCCCCCGCGGAGCTTCTCGCGGTCGGGGAGGTTGTTGGCCCGGCGGGAGCAGTAGATCTGCCCGTCCCGGCCCAGGTCGGTGCAGTGGGTCTCCCCGGAGGGGGCGCCGTTGTAGCCGGTGGCCAGGATGCGGTTGCCCTTGGTGATGACGCAGCCGACGGGCCGCGACGAGCAGGTGGAGCGGGTGCTGACCACCTTGGCGATGGCCAGAAAATATTCGCCCCAGTCGGGCCTTTTTAAAAGCCGCCTGTCCAGGAGCGGGGGGATGCGGAAATCAGTCATGGCTTCGAGCGGCCGGTTTGCGGATCAGCCTTGCCCCCTTGGCCCGCCGACGTTCTGGAAGGCGGAGTTGAAGTCGCGGTACAGTTTCTTGTTGTCCTCCGTCCGGTGCCATTTCTTGACGAACCCGGCCGGGACATGGCCGCCCTCCAGGATGGCCACCTGGTCCCAGGGCGACTTGCCGGGGATGGGGTAGGCGTAGTAGGGAAACTCCGGGGGGAGGTTTTCGACCAGGACCACCGTCGGGATCTTCCATTCCAGCCTGGCCGCGAAGAGCCTGTGCATGCCGTCGTTGACCACGTTGACCGTCGTCCCGTCGGCCTCGGGTATGGCCTCGACCACCGGCGGCAGCAGGTCGACGGGCTCGTCCGACTGGTCCGTCCACATGGTCAGGTAGCCGGAAAGACCCAGGGGGGACTCCCCGAATCTGGCCAGCTCCCACTCCAGGCGCTGCACCCGCAGCAAATTGTCGGCCAGCACGTAGCGCTGGGCCGGGCGGAAGAGGTCGAAGGGCAGCGGTCCGAGCTCGATCTTGGCCCCGGCGTACGGCTTGGCCGCGCGGTCCTTGAGCATGACCACCTCCCTGAGCCTGGCGATCAGCTCGGTCCGGTCGTGCTTCTCTATCCTGGTGACTGTGAATGGCGCGAAGGTCATGGGCGAACCGTTTCTCTGGAGAAGGCGGACGACGGCGGCCGCCCCCCGGTTTGGAACGATAAAAACACCGGCCGGCCCGGCGGAAACCCGAGTCCGCGCGCCCGCTGGAAACAGCCTGAAAAATAACCGCCGCCTGGGATTATCGCACATGAGGGCCGGCATGTAAATTACGGCCGGCCGACGCCGGGGGACCGACGGCCGGTCGCCCCCGACAGTCGGGTCGCCCCCCGGTCAGCCGACGGCCGGCGGGCCGGGACGCCCGGGCGGTCTGCCGCCGCCATTTTTCCGGCCCTTGGACGGACGCTTCTTTTTAGTGAAAAAGCGCGCCCTTTCCCTGCCTTTGCCGGGCCTGTTACCCCCCGCGTCGCCGACGATCGCGGCGGCGCCGTCAGGGAGCCCCTCGTCGGGGTCCTTGTCGCGGGGCTCGCCGTCGGCGCTGAACATCATGGCTTCCAGCGCGTCCGCGCCGTCCGGGTATCGCGCGCTCGAATAATCCGTCTCCGGCGCATATTCCGAGCCGTCCGAACCGTCCGGGTAGTCGTGGTTTTCCGAGTCGTCGTAATCGTCGGATTCGCCGCGCTCCCCGCGGTCGACGTCCGTCTCGTCCGAGTCGTCATAATCGTCGGATTCGTCGCGCTCCTTGCGGTCGTCGTCCGTCCCGTCTAATTCCCCGGGGGCGTCCGGGCGTTCGTTTTTCTCGAAGGCCGCGGCCGGGGAGGAGGTCGCGAAGATTTCGGTCTCGACGATTTCGGTCTCCAAAAATTCGGTCCCGGCCGGGCCCGCCCCGGCGAATGCCGTCTCGACGACGACGCTTTCGACAAAGGCGGGGACGCCCGGCGGCGGGTTCCCGGACGGAGGCGGGCTTTTCCTCGGGGCCGCCTCGTCTTCTATCCTGAACCGGTCCTCCAGGACGCGGACCCGGGGCCGGCTTTCGGGCCGGGGGAACAAACTATCCTCGCTGGCGCGGCTTTCGGAGCGGAAAGTCAGGCTCTCCTCGCGGGGCGGGCTTGCGGACTTGAAGGTCAGGCTCTCCTCGCGGGGCTGGCTTGCGGACTTGAAGGTCAGGCTCGCCTCGGGGGGCTCCGGGGACTCGATTCTGAAGCTGTCGTCATGGCCGCGGCCGCGGTCGCGGGCCCGGCTCTCCTCCCTCCGGCTCCCGTCCGGCCCGCCCTGGTCCCTCCGTCCCGCGTCCGGCCCGGCTTCGGCCGGAACGTCGGGGGCCGGGCCCTCGCCGGGTCCGGGGGCCTCCGCCGGCTCGTCCTCGGGCCGGCGGTCGTCCTGGCCGCGGCGGCGTTTGGGGAGGGAGCTCTCGAAGGCCAGGCAGCACATCAGGCGGGAGCAGACGCCGCTTATCTTGACGGTGTTGAGGGAGATGTTCTGCTCCTTGGCCATCTTGACGGAGACGGGGTTGAAGTTGCACATGAAGCCGGAGCAGCAGTAGGGGCGCCCGCAGACGCCCATGCCCCCCAGCATGAGGCTCTCCTGGCGCACGCCGATCTGGCGCATCTCGATGCGGGTGCGGAAGCGGCTGACCAGCTCCTTGACCAGCAGGCGGAAGTCCACCCGCTCGTCGGCCGTGTAGTAGAAAATGGTCTTGAAGTTGTCGAAGGTGACCTCCACGGCCACCAGCTTCATGACCAGGTTCTGGTTGACGATGCACTGCTGGCAGTAGCGGAAGCCGTCGCGCTCGACCAGCTGGTTCTCCGCCTGTCTGGCCAGGTCCTCCTGGGTGGCCGGGCGGACGAGACGCCTGTCCGCCGGCAGCATGACGCTCTTGGTCTGGTTGGCCGGCCAGATGATGGGCTTGGTGGTCACCAGCCCCATGCGCAGGACTTCGTTGTCCCTGATGACCACCCAGTCGCCGATGTCCAGCTGGTGCTCCCCGCAGTCGTAGGTCTGGACGCGGCCGCCGAAGCGCAGGCGCACGTTGACCGTCCGCTGGCAGGGCAGGTCGTAGACCTTCTGGGAGTCCTCCCGCTTGATCTTGTGGCCGCGGCGGGGCGGGTCGTAGCTCCTGGCCCTGCCGCCCTTGGGGTCGATGCTTTTGTCGGGGTTGTTGGCCATGGAGGCTCCGGGTGGTTGATGACGGCCGTTAGTTCCGGCCCCGGGCGCGGCCGCGGCCCGTCGCCGCGCGTCCGCTCGCTCGTCCTGGGGCCGGCCGCCGGTCCCGATCACGCGCGCGCCAAAAAAACGCGGGCGCTCCGAAAAAACGCCGGCAAACTAAGGTTAGTTAGCCCGCCTCGGCCGATTTTGACAGCCCGGCCCGGTTTTCGTCGGGGCGTCCGGGCCGGGGATCCTCCCGGGAGCGCCGCCCCGGGGTTTTCAAAATAATCGGACGATTGGCGGGCGGGCTCCGAAGGGGCTTATTCTAGCACGTCGAGCCAGTGGTTCTCAAACAGCACCTCGAGCCTGATCAGCCGCATGAGGCCGTCCTCGAGGCGGGCCATGGACTTTTCCACGCGGGCGAGCAGGGCGGCGGAGGCGACGGCCGCGATTTTTCTCTGGCCCGGCGAGGGGGGCGGGCCCAGGCAGCGGGAGGGGTCCCCGGTGGCGGCGAGCACCCCGGCGTCGCGCCACCACAGGCGCATGCATTTGGCGGTCAGGGCCGGCAGGTCGGCGTCCGGATCGTCGTCGGTTTTCTTCCGGCGCTTGTTTTCCTCAAGCATCTCTGTGGTCCATTCGAAGGCGCGCATCAGGGCCCCCGGCTCGCCTTTGGAGCCGTAGATCCCGTCCACGCCGCCCCAGGCGAACTCCGCCGCCTCGGGGTCCAGGCTCTGGGCCGCCCCCAGGGCCCCGTCGGAGAGCCCGGCCAGAAGGGCCGCCCGCCCGGGGCGGCACCCCCGCCCGACCAGGGCCTCCAGGACCAGCCCCCTCCCCAGGGGGTCGAACTTGAGGCGCACGCAGCGGGAGACCAGGGTCTCCATGACGTCGCGCTCGGAGGCGGCGGTCAGGATCAGAACCGTGCTGGGGGTCGGCTCCTCCAGGGTTTTTAAAAGCGCCCCGCCGGACTCCTGCCCGAAGCTGTCGGCCCCCCTGATGACGGCCACCTTGAAGTCGGCCTCGTAGGGCCGGTAGCCCAGGGCGTCCCTGAGCGCCCGCACGTCGTCGATGGCGATGCGCCGGTACCGGCCCTTGGGGGACAGGGTCATGACGTCGGGATGCCCGCCCGCCTCGATTCTGCGGCAGACGTGGCATTTGCCGCAGGGCGAGAAGTCCGGCTCCCGGTCAGGGCAGTTGAGGGCCTTGGCCAGGGCCAGGGCCATGGTGAACTTCCCGGAGCCCCGCGGCCCCGCGAACAGAAGCCCGTGGGGCACCCGGTTGTTGGCCAGCATGTTGCCGAGCGCCGTCTTGGCCCGCTCCAGCCCCGTCAGTCCCCAGGGCATCAGAACAGCTTTCCCGAGCGCGGCGGGGCGCTCCCGACGGTTTTCTCGGTCCCGCCGGATTTGGCCCCGCCCGGCCCGGCCGCCGGGTCCGGGGAGGCCGGGACGTCGGCAGGGACGTCCGCCGCGTTCCTTCCCTCCAGGAGGGCGTCTATCTCGTCGTCGTCCGGGAGGGTCTGCTCGGGGGAGGGGAAATAATCCTCGGGGACTCCCGCCGCGGCCAGAGGCGGCCTGGCGGCGTCGGGTCTCGCCGTCGGGACCGCGGCGGGGCCCGCGGGCGCGGGGTGGTAGTCGGCGCGGCCCCCGGCGAGCGGCGGGTCGAACCACTCCCTGGGCGTCTCTTTCCTGGGGGCGAACAGGTCCTCGTCGGTGGGCAGCTCGGGCCATTCCCGGTTCTGGCCCGCCTGGGCGGCGCGTCCGGGCGGGGCCTCGTCCCGCCCGGGCTCCGGGGAGGGCTTGTCCGGGGGCGGCGGGCTCTGGGCCCGACCCGTCATGACGTCCGCCGCGGCGGGCTTCTCAGCCGGGGAGGCGGGCCCGGCGCCCGTAAGCGCGGCGGCCAGGCCCTCCCTGACGTCGTCCCAGCGGTCGGGGCCGTCGGGGCGGGGCGGGTCGCCTTCGTCCCAGGAGGGCGTGGACATGAGGGCCGAGCCGCTGTTCTTGTGCCAGCCGGTCATGACCATGCCGCGGCCCCCGGTCTCGGCTTTGATGAAGGAGGAGAGGCCGTTGACCCGGGCGTCCATCTCGTCGAGATGGTTCAGGACGGTGGCCTCCAAAATCTTCGGGGTGACCGGGGAGCCCTTGCCCAGCTCCCCGTGGTGGGCCAGGATCATGTGCTCCATCAAAAGCAGCTTCTCGTGCGGGAAGCCCGGCATGCCCGCGGCCAGAAGCTCCAGGAACATGACCCCCATGGCGATGTGGCCCGTCAGGTTGCCCCTGAGCGTGTAGGCCGGGGGCGGCCCGGCGACGAACTCCCAGCATTTGCCGATGTCGTGGATGATGGCCCCGGCCACCAGGACGTCGCGGCTCAGGGCCCCCGGCCCGTAGTGGCGCGCCGCGGCCTCGGCCATTTCGGAGACCGAGAGGGTGTGCTCCAGGAGGCCCCCGACGTAGGCGTGGTGGATCTGCCTGCCCGCCGGGTTGGTCCAGAAGCTTTGCGTCCGCCCGTGGGACAGGGCCCCCAGGACCAGGGCCCTGAGGTCGGGGTCGCCCAGGCTGCCGGCCAGGGCCAGAAGCCTTTCCTTCATCTCCCCCAGCGGGTGCGGCGAGCTCTCGGCCAGGTCGGCCGGGTCGTACTCGCCGGGGCCCGCGGCCCGGGCCGACTGGACGATCAGCTGCGGGGCGCCCTTGTAGGTGTCCGCCCTGGCCCCGACCAGGCAGACGGCCCCCTCGGCCATGACTTTGGCGGCCTCGGGCGTGGCGTCCCAGTACCTGCCGGGGATCGTCCCCGTCTTGTCGGCCAGTGTCAGGGCCAGATAGTCCGAGCCCCTGGAGGTCTGCAGCAGGCTCGAGCCCGCCACCAGGAGCACGGTGTCAAAGGAGCCGCCCTGCGGCAGGCTCCTGATGTCTTTGACGAAAATTTTCTTGCTCATGACCGGCCTGGGAAGGGGGCGAACGTTAAATATTAAAAAACGGGACGCCGCGGCCGGCGGCTGGTCTGAGGGCCGGGGACCGACTGGCGGAAGGGAAAACTACGACCCGTAATTTTAGCAAAATAGTCCCGCAGGGTAAAGGGGAGACAACTATGCAAATAGCAAAACAATATTGCGTCAAAGTATAAATTTTTTAACAAAACGGCCATAATAGGCTCCATAAAGACAGCTGTCGGTCGGCTCGCGGCTGACAACGTCCCCCCTCCGGCGCCAAACGGCTGGAAATCCGCCTCCAAGACCGTCGTCATAGGTCGCGTCCCCGGCGGGCCGTCGTCTCGGGCGCCCGGCGGGGAGGACGGAGGGGGGGCGGCGGAGTATTTTTTGTGCAAATCCCGCGGATGTGGTATATATGTCGTTCCGAACCCCCCGTTCCGCCGGCCTCGGGACGGGGGGACGCGGGGCCTCTTATTTTCTTTTCCAGGCTGGCATGACAGTTTCAAGAGACTACCGGCAGCCCCCGGACGGCTATCGCTTCAGCCGGGACAGCATCCTCCTGGCCCGCTTCGCCCGCCCCGTCCTGGCGCGCGGCCGGGCGGCGGACCTGGGGGCCGGCTGCGGGGCGGTGGGCCTGGAGGCCCTGGCCGCGGGGCGCCTCCGAGGTCTTGAAACCCTCTTCATGGTGGAGGCCGACCGGGTCTTCGAGGAGTGTCTGGCGGCCAACGTCGCCGACGCCGTCCGCGCCGCCAAGATGCCGGACTCGACCGCGTCCGGCCCGCCGTCCGCGCCAGACGGCGCCGCGCCCGGGGGGGCGGACGGACCGGAGCCCCCGGCCGGGGCGGCGGAAATTTTGGCGGGCGGCCCGGACGTCGTCGTCGTCTGGGCCGACTGGCGGGAGCTGACCCCGGCCGACTTCGGCGGGCCCCTCGACTACGCCCTCTGCAACCCGCCGTTTTTTCCGGAGGGGGCCAGCGGCGGCGAGGGGACGCCCCGCTACCGGGCCCGTCACGAGACCCGCGGCGGCGTCGGCGACCTGCTGGCCGCCGCCAAGGCCGTTTTGGCCGGCGACGGTCTGCTGGCCCTCTGCTGGCCCCGCCCCAGGCTGGGGGGGCTGCTCGAGGGCGCCCGGCGGCTGGGGTTCGCGGCCGAGAGGCTGGAGACCGTCCCCAGGCGGGGGGCGGACCTGGTTCTCCTGGAGTTTCGCGCCTGACGTTTTGTTTGTTGTCTTTTGTCCCGACCCGTTTTCGGACCGTCCGCCACCCCGGCCGGCACTTTTTATTCCAAGCCCAAAGCTGACCGACAAACCGCCATGATCTCCATGTTTATGAAAAATCCGCGCCTGGCCGTCGTCGTGCTGCCGACGCTTCTTCTGGCCCTGACCTTCCACGAGTTCGCCCACGCCTGGACGGCCTGGAGGTGCGGGGACGACACGCCCAGACACGCGGGGCGCCTGACCCTGAACCCCCTGGCCCACCTGGACCTGATGGGCTCCATGGTCCTCCTGGTGACCGGTCTGTTCGGCTGGGCCAAGCCCGTGCCGGTGGACCCCCGCAACCTGCGCACCCGGGGCTCGTTCGCCCTGGTGGCTCTGGCGGGTCCCCTGGCCAATCTGCTGCTGGCCGTCTTGATCGTCGTCTTTCTCTACTGCGCCGACCACTACTTCGGCTCGTTTTTTAACGGCCTGTCCCCGAGCAGCTTCGAGTTCGTCTCCATGCTGGCCACCCAGCTCCTCATCGTCAACGTGGCCTTCGCCGTCTTCAATCTTCTGCCCTTCCCGCCCCTGGACGGCTTCAACATCATCTGCCCCTTCCTGCCCCGGGAGGCGGCCCTGTTTGTTTTGCGGTATCAGCTCGTTTTCATGATCATCCTGTTCCTGGCCATCTGGGCCGGCTTCGCCTCGTTCCTGGTGGGGGGCGTTTTAAACGTCGTCTCCTGGATCCTGAAATGATCGTCCAGAACGACGAGCTGACCCTCAAGCTGGACATCTACGAGGGCCCCCTGGATCTTTTGCTGCACCTCATCCGGCGCAACGAGGTGGACATCAACGACATCCCCGTCTCTCTGATCACCGCCCAGTACCTCGAGTACGTCGAGCTCATCGAGACCTTGAACCTGGATCTCGCGGGCGACTTTTTGATCATGGCCGCCACCCTGACCCACATCAAAAGCAAGCTTTTATTGCCCTCCGACCCCGAGTCCCGGGAGGAGGACCCCCGCCTGGAGCTGGTCAGACCCCTGTTGGAGCACGCCGCCTTCCAGGCCGCCGCCGAGGCCCTGGGGGGGCTGCCGCAGCTGGAGAGGGACGTCTTTCTCAGGGGCGGCAAAGGGGCAGACACCCTCGACGCGGCCCTCCCGCCCGGGGAGGACTCGGCCCCGGTGGCCAAAACCTCCGCCTACGAGCTGGTCAAGGCCTGGGGCGAGATTTTGGACAGGAGGCGCTCGGCGGGACTCTCGCTCAACTTCATGATGGAGACCGTCACCATCGGCGAGAAGCTCCAAAAGATCAGGCTCTTTCTGGCCGGCGCCAAGACCGCCCACTTCGGGGACCTGGCCCGGGAGCGGGGCAACAGCTTCGAGCTGGCCTTAAATTTCCTGGCCGTTTTGGAGCTGGCCCGGGTGGGCTTCCTGCGCCTCTGGCAGGACATCGAGGTCGACCGCACGGGCCCCCGCCTCTTTCTGGCCGACCCCCGGGCCAAGGAGAGCGCCGGCGCCCTCGACTACCGCTGAGGGCGCCCGTCCGGCAGGCCGGGGCGAGCCCGGATTATTTGAGCCAAGTTGAGTTGAAGAATGTTGAAGCGAGTCGAGCGAGTTGATTTGATTTGATTTAATTTGATTTGAGTCGGGCGAGTTGAATTGAATTTAATTGAGTCGGGCGAGTTGAATTGAATTGAGTCGGGCGAGCTGAATAGAGTCGAGTAAACTGACCATGACGCCTCATAGGACCGCACATGCCGTCTCTTAGGACCATATTGGAGGGCCTGCTCTTCGTCAGCGACGCCCCCCTGGGAGCCGAGCTCCTTTGCGAGATAGCGGCGGGGCCCCACTCCACCGAGGACGTCCGTCGCGAGCTCGAGTCCATGCGGGAGGAGTACGACGCCGGGGAGAGGGCCTTCACCCTGCGCCAGGTGGCCGGGGGCTGGCAGCTCAGGACCAAGGCCGGCCTGGCCCCCTGGTGCCACAAGCTCAAACGGACGGCCCCCGCCAAACTCTCCAAGGCGGCCGTGGAGACGCTGGCCGTCGTCGCCTACCGCCAGCCCATCCTGCGGGCGGAGATCGAGAAGATCCGCGGGGTCGACGCCGGGGGGATCATCAGGACCCTTTTGGACAAGGACCTGGTCCGCATCTCCGCCCGCCGCGAGACCCTGCCCGGCAGGCCCATGCTTTACTCCACCACCCAGAAATTTCTGGAGACCTTCGAGCTGAAGAGCATCGACTCCCTGCCCACCGTCGAGGAGATGGACAAGATCCGGCCCCCCGTCGTCCAGCCCAAGCTCTTCTAAAACCCCGGCCCGGCCCGACGCGACGCGCAGATTTGACAGACCGCCCGCCGCGCGCGGTCATGACGGGGGGCGGGGAGCGAGGAAGGGACGGGGAGGGGGAGGGCTTGCGGCCGCGGGGGTTGTTTTCGGCGCCGTTCGGAGGTCGCGGGGATTTTTTTCCTCCGCCGTTTTTTTCCGAGGGGAGGACCCTGAAAAAAACAGCGGGAACAGCCCCCGGGGAAAACGTCGGGGAGAAGCCCCCGGTGAAAAGCCCCCGGGCGGAGCCCCGGGGAAAAGATTTCGGGACGGGGCTTAAAAGTCCTTGACCAGGGCGATCTCCCGGCAGTTGGGGTAGTGGACGCAGTTGAAGCAGACGGCCCAGATCTTCTGGGGCAGGCTGTCCAGGCTGACCACCCGGTAGCCCATCTTTTGGAAGAAGACGGGCGCGTAGGTCAGGGTGAACATGCGCCTGATGCCCATCTTCCGGGCCTCGTCCTCCAGGGCCTCGGTGATCCTCCTGCCCAGGCCGTTCTTTCTGTGCTCCTCGGGGACGGCCAGGGACCGGACCTCGGCCAGGTCCTCCCAGGCCACCTGCAGGGCCCCGACCCCGGCGATCTCGCCCGGCCGCTGGCCCTCGCTCCTGGCCACGCTGAAGGTCTGGAGCATCTCGTAGAGGTTGACGTAGCTGCGGGGCAGCAGAAGCCCCTTGGCGGAGAGTTGTTTCAACAGCTCGTAGACCGCCGGGACGTCGGTCACCAGGGCTTTTTCGATGGCGAAGGTCATGGTCTTTTCCTGGCTTGGGCGCCGTCGCCGGCCCGGGGCGTCCCGGCCGGGGTCCGCCCCCCGGTAAGTTTCGGTTCCAGTCCGGCCCCTGTTTGGTTTTTGTCCGTCCGTCCGCTCGTTTTTCAATCTTTTTTCCGTCGCCGCTGGCCGGGCGGCCCGGCGGGCGGGATGTCCGTCCGGGGGACCATCATACAACATTGGAGGGGGGCATGACAGGGGAGGGGGGCATGACAGGGGAGGTCGTCAGGCTGGAGAACATATTGCTCAGGCGGGGTCCCCTGACCCTTCTGGACGGGGTCGACTGGCTGGTGGCGCCCGGGGAGCACTGGGCCCTGCTGGGCCCCAACGGGGCCGGAAAAACGCTGATTTTACGGATAGTCACCGGCTACGTCTGGCCCACCGACGGCCGGGTGACGGTGCTGGGCCGCAGGCTCGGGGAGTATGACCTGAGGCTCCTGAGGCGCTCCATCGGCTGGGTCTCCCAGGCCCTGGCCGACCTCATGCCGGGGGGCACGCCCGTCCGGGAGGTCGTCGTCTCGGGCTGTCTGGCCTCACTGGGGCTCTACACCGAGCCGGAGCCGGAGATGGTGGAAAAAGCCGAGGCCCTGGCCGTCGACTTCGGTCTGAAGGACCTCCTGGACAGGCCCTTCGCCCGCCTGTCCTCCGGGGAGAGGCAGAGGGCCCTGCTGGCCCGGGCGGCCCTGCCGGAGCCGGCCCTTTTGATACTGGACGAGCCGATGAGCAACCTGGACATGGGCGGCCGGGAGCTCTTTCTCGGCCTGCTCTCGCGCCTGGCCCGGGCCCCCAGGGCCCCGAGCCTGATCCTGACCACCCACAACATCAACGAGATCGCCCCCTTCATGACCAGCGCCCTGGTGGTCAAAAAGGGCCGGGTGGTCGGCGCCGGACCCCTGGAGCGGACTTTGACCCCGGAGTGCCTGGGCCGGGCCTTCGACCTCGACCTGCGGGTGGAGAGGACGGCCTCGGGACGCTGGGTGGCCGGCCTGGCGGGCGACGGTCATGACGGCGGGCGCGGCTAGAGGCGACGGAGGCCCGGAGCCGGACGAGTCCGGCTCGTCGGCCGCCGGCGCTGCGGGGTCCTGAGAAAGAACCGGCCGCCCCGCGGCGGGACGGCCGGATAAAAAGACTTGCCGAAGAAGGTCCGAAAGAACATTTGAAGGACTAAAAGAACCGCCGGGGGACTAAAAGACCCGCCGGCCGGAGTCCGCGGGGCCCGTCGTTTCCTGTCGGAGCCCCTGCCTGTCGGAGCCCCTGCCTGTCGGAGCCCCTGCCTGTCGGAGCCCCTGCCTGTCGGAGCCCCTGCCTGTCGCAGCCCCTGCCTGTCGGAGCCCCTGCCTCTCGGAGCCCCTGCCTGTAGGAGCCCCTGCCTGTCGGGGACCCGGCCTCGAGGAGCCCCTGCCGGTCGGAGCCCCTGCCTGTCGGAGCCCCTGCCTGTCGGAGCCCCTGCCTGTCGGAGCCCCTGCCTGTCGGAGCCCCTGCCTGTCGGAGCCCCTGCCTGTCGGAGCCCCTGCCTGTCGGA
>JAISET010000072.1 GCA_031264015.1 Deltaproteobacteria bacterium
CCACGCTCTCCGAGGATGAAACGGAAGAGATTATAATGAAAGCCGCTCCCGATTCGAAAAGGACCCCGTCTTCGGTTAAAGAAGAAGAAATTATGACAACCTTGGCGCATGCCGCCCAATGGGCGTTGGACGACATAACCGCCAGGAATTACCACACCATCGTGGATCATCTGGGCAAATCATTCATCTATCTGGGAATGGCCGCCTACAGGGGCTCCCGGCTGATTAAGGCGATTTTCGGCTAAACTCTTGGCCGGAGCCGCTCGCTTCCGAAGGCCGAAGGCCGCGTTTAAGGCCGGGGCGACCACAGCCCGGGCTTGAAGCGGCGCTTCCAAGATTATTAGGCATCCTTTCTTCTTCGAAGAGTGAGCCCCGTCTGGTACTGCTAAAAAACTCTCTCGCCAGAGGCCGCGTCCTCGGCCAAAGGCTTGCATGACGAGGGTAGGAAGCCGACGGCGGTCCGTCTCCTGTGAACGCTTGCCAATAAAAAAACTTCTAACTTACGGCTGCATGCCATAAATTAATTACTAATTTATAGCCGCGAGGCGACTGTCGGTCGGACATGGCCCCGGAGATGTTTTCCCGCGGCCCGCCCCCGCCGGCCGGGGTTTTGGCCGCGGGCCCTCGGACCGGCCGCCGGCGAGAATTATTCCTTGCCCGGGCCGCTTTGGCTGTGCTAATATCCCGTGTCCCGGGAGCGCCGGCCCCCGTTTTCCCCCCGGCGCCCGGTCCGGCCAGGCGCGGCCGGCGCCCGGTCCGGCAAGGAGTTTTTATGAAGCAGGCTTTGGTGACCATCGTCGGCCCCGACCGCCCCGGAATCGTCCATCTGATCAGCCGCGTGCTGGCCTCCCAGGGCTGCCACATCTTGTCCGTCAGCCAGACGACCCTCCTGGGCCAGTTCGCCGGAGTCTTCTCCACCAAGGTGCCCGAGAACCTGACCCTGGAGGCCCTGGGCGGGGAGTTCGCCGGCAGCCTGGAGGGCCAGAACCTCTCCCACTGGATCGCCCCTCCCGCCGACGACCTGGGGCCCTCCGCCAGGGAGTCCGAGCCCTACGTCCTGACCATCGTCGGGCCGGACCGCCTGGAAGTCATCCCCGAGGTGACCAGGACAGTCGCCTCCTTCGAGGCCAACATCGACAACCTGCGGGCCATCACCATCGACGGCGCCCGGAATTCCGGCGAGGAGCCCCCCCTGGCCCTGGTCCTGGAGATCACCGTCCCCGTCGAGGTGCAGCAGAACGTTTTCCGCCAGGCCCTCTCGCTGACCGCCGAGGAGCTGGGCATCGAGATCAGCCTGCAGCACCGCAACATCTTCGAGGCCATCCACCGGGTCTGAGCCCCGGTCCGCCCCCGACGGCCGGTCCTGCCGTCTTTGCTGGTCGTCGGGGCTTGCCGATTGGTTTGAAGGTCGGACGCGGGGTCGGGGGGCGGCCGCCTGGACCCGCGGCTCGGGTTTGGACTTGTTGTTTGGACTTGCGCGCCAGGCTTGCGGTTTGGGCTTGCCGACTAAGCTTCTCACCCGGTCTTTTGATTTTTCGGTTTTGCGGCCGGGGAGTTCGGGGCGGCCGGGGCGTTTCGGTCGTTCTTTCCGGTGACGACGCCCGCCGCCTTCCCCCGACGCCTCGAATTTTCCTAATTTTCCTAATTTTCCTAATTTTCCTAATTTTCCCTCACTCCGGCCGCCCCCCCCGGCGCGGCCGGCGCCTGAAAGACACCCTCACCCCTCCCGTGAACTCGTCCGGGCCGACCCTGGCCTGGGCCTCGAAGACGCTCTCCAGCATCCCGTCCGTCAGCACCTCGTCCCTCCCCCCGGCGGCCGCCAGCTTCCCGTCCTTCAAAAAGACTATCTCGTGCGCGTAGGTGGCGGCGGCGGCCAGGTCGTGGCTGACCGTGACCACCAGGCGCCCGTCCTCGGCCAGCTCCCTGACCACGCTCAAAAGCTCCAGGGCCTGGGCCACGTCGAGGCTGCTGGTGGGCTCGTCCAGCAGCAGCACCGGGGTGGACTGGGCCAGGGTCCGGGCCAGGACCACCCTCTGGGCCTCCCCGCCGGAGAGGGCGGTGACGGGCTTGTCGGCCAGCTTGCCCAATCCCAGCCTCCTGATGGCCGTCTCCGCCGCCTCCTTGTCCTCCGGCCCCAGGACGCCCCAGACGCCCAGATGCGGCCTGCGCCCCAGCCGGACGACCTCCCTGACGGTGAAGGCGAAGTTGAAGGCGGAGCTCTGCGGGGCCAGGGCCACTTTCCTGGCCAGCTCGCCGGGGTCGTGGGAGTCGAGGCTCCGGCCCATGAGCTCTATGGAGCCCGCGGAAGGTTTTCTCAGGCGGCAGAGCAGGTCCAACAGCGTGCTTTTGCCCGCCCCGTTGGGCCCGGCCAGCACGTAATGACGCCCCGGATGGAAGTCCAAGTCCAGGGAGTCGATGACCTTGCGCGGGCCGTGGTGGAAGTCCAGGCTCCTCACGGATATCCAGGGGCCGCTTTTCCCCCCGCCGCGGCCGCCGAAACTGCCCGCGACAGTTCCCCCGTCATGACCGCCCGCGGCGGCGTCCGGGTCGCCGGCGGCCGGGGGCCGGTCCTCCCGCCTAGCCACGGGTCAGGTCCCTCATCCTGCGGCGGAAGATCATCAGAAAGGCGGGCCCCGCCAGCAGGGCCGTCAGCACGCCCACGGGTATCTCCCCGGGCAGATGGGCCCGGACGACGGTGTCGGCGGCCAGGAGCAGGACGGCCCCGCCCAAAGCCGAGAGGGGCAGGAGGGAGCGGTGGTCGGGCCCGGTCAAAAGTCTGACGAGATGCGGGACGATCAGCCCCACGAAGCCGATGATGCCCGCCACGGCCACCGAGGCCGAGGCGGCCAGGGAGGCGGCGGCCAGGAGCCGGAGTCTCACCCGGCGGGTGTCCACGCCCAGGGTCTCGGCGGACTTGAAGCCCAGGGTCATGATGTTGAGGTCGGTGGCGGAGAGAAGGGAGACGACCATGGCCGGGCAGAAAAACAGCAGCACCAGCCCGGAGTCGGTCCAGGTCCTGGCCTGGAAGCTCCCCAGGAGCCAGAAGATGATCGAGCTGACCTGCTCGCCGGCCAGGTATTTGATGAAGGAGATGCCCGCCGACAAGATGGCCGACATGATCACCCCGGCCAGGATCAGGCTGGTGGGCGAGAGCCTCTTGTCGCCGTCCGAGGCCAGGGCGACGACCACGGCCAGGGTCAGCGCGGAAAAGACGAAGGCCCCCAGGGCGGGGGTCAGGGGGCTGGACAGAAAGGGCAGGGCGGGCAGGGACAAGGACAGTATGATGACCACCGAGGCCCCGAAGGCCGCCCCGGACGAGACGCCCAGGGTGTAGGGGTCGGCCAGCGGGTTTAAAAGAAGCCCCTGGAAGACCGCCCCGGAGAGGCCCAGGGCCGCCCCGGACAAGAGGGCCGTCACCAGCCTGGGCAGGCGCACCCCTCCCAGCACCAACGCCCTGGTCTCCGGCAGGTCGGTCTCGCCCCCGGGCAGGTAGGACGTCAAAAACGAGAGGATCTCCCCCGGGGAAAAGGGCATGTGGCCGCTGCCCAGGGACCACAGGAGCAGGACGATCAGGGCCGCCGTCAGCCCCGCCCCCAGCAGATAGGGGGAGAGGCGGGGAGGCGTCGGGTTGGGCCGCGGCCGGGGCATGGGTGCGTGTCTTTCCTTTGCTGCCGGGCGTCGAAGCCGGTTTTCATGGAAGAAAGAGTCAGATCCTAACTGATAATTATAGTCCCCGGCCGATCATGAAGCAAGCGGGCGGCGGAGGAAGAAGCGGGCGGACGCCGTCCTCGGGAGCGTCTCCGACCCCGGACCGGGCGCGGGGCCGGCGGTCCGGGGTCCCCATGACGGGGACGGCGGCGATGACGACGTTGACGACGATGAGGACGCGGGGCGTCGAGGCCTTGCTCCCTGACGAGCCTTCACTAGTCTCACCCAGTCCGGGCCGCGTCGTTCATGGCCGTCCTGCGGGCCGGGCGCATGATTTAGCCGGCGGCGTTGGCCTCCTCCGCGTTCCTCCATGAGGAAGGGGATTTTCCACCGAGCCCTGGGCGGGTTGCCCATGGTCTCCTTCCCGGGTTCCTGGCATTAAGGAGCGGCTTGGGGCTGCTCCGGCGCGCGGGCGCTTTCCGACGGACGACCCGCCCGCCGCGAGATGTTAATGGCGCCGGCGACATCGGCGTTATTGCCGCGGCCGCATTTCAGGCGCTTAAACGCGGCCCGGGTTTGACGATTCCCCTTGTCGACGCGGCCGCGTTCCGGGCATGTCTGGTCGGCGCGCCTTGGCGACGCCTCTGTCAGCTGTCCGCCCGCGGCGGCCTCCCCCCCCGGCCCGCGACGGGGGCCCCGGTCGGACGGCCCCAAGCCCGGGACATCCGGCGGCATTCGGACGGCGGCGGGGATATGAAAGGAAAAGACAGGCGGGAGGCGGCGAGGAAAAAGTAGGCGGGACGGGAAAAAGCCGGGAACCATCAACAAAGCGGCATAAGGACAAAGAAAGCAGAAGAAAAAGAAAGATCGACAAACGCGGGCGGGACGGTCAAAAGACAGATCCCGCCCGCGTCATTCTTGTCGACCAGACTGGTCCAAAGCCGGACCGAAATCTATTCGGTCCGGCTTTCAGTCCGCGGCGGGAGGACTGGCGACCGGGAACGGCGGGCCGCCCGGGAGCGGCGGCCGGAGCCGGCGCCCGTCAATCCCTGGGAGGGTTGGTCTTTCGGTACCTGCGAACGGCGGCGAGACTGAGGCCGACTGTCTCCGCGATGAACTTGTCGGTCACGCTTTTTTTGTTGAGATTGTGAAGAATTTGAGCCTGGGTTTCCGCGACGCCTTCGGCTTTGCCTT
>JAISET010000009.1 GCA_031264015.1 Deltaproteobacteria bacterium
GGGCAAGGTCAACGTGCCTCTGATGACCAAGATGTGCGAGGACCACGTCGCCTCCGAGGCCGCCGCGGGGAGAGACTTTTTCGGCGGACGCCAGGCGTCCTCCGGCGGGGACGAGTAAAAGATAGTCCGGGCGCCGGCGCCTGGCGGGAGTCCGTCCGGCCGGGCGCGAGCCTCCCAAGCCGGCATTTTTTCGTCGGAACCACGGCCCCGGCCGGCATCGTCGGCGCGGGGGGCGGATTGTTCCCGCGCCCGTCAGGCCGTCGTCGAGACGCCCCTGTCGCCGTGGTATAATATGCGGGCAAATATTGCGGCCATGACTGTCGGTTCGGAGGCGGGTCGGGAGCGCGGTCAACCGGGACGCGCGCCGGGGCCGGCGGCCGGGCGCCCGGTCCGGAGCGGGCCTGATTCGGGAGCGCCGCCCCGGCGGGGACGGATCCGGACGCCCGCGCCGCCCCGCGCCTCAACCGCCCGCGCCGGGACGTCGTCGAGGGGGACGTCGGAAGCTTCCCCGCCGCGTCCTGCCAAGGGGTCGGCCCGCCGCCCGGCGGTGTTCCCCGCCCTCCATTTTCCGCGGCCGGCAAGCGGCAAAAAGGAAGACTCTCGGGAAATGCTGAAAATCATGATCGGGGGCGGGCGCCTCAAGGATATTTCAGACTTGCCTTTGGATTTGACTCCATAGTTAGTTTTGAAAGTAGTGTTGCTTGTGACGGCTGGCAGCGATGCTGATTGAATGTTCGCCAGATAAAGTTTGAATAAAAGTGTTTCTTGATAAACTTTAACATGCTTTTTCGGTGGCTCTGACTGCTTTAAGCGATATTTCCGGGGGTTTTTGATGAGTCCGCTTTTCCCGCCTATTCTCCAGCTGGGCCTCTGGCGGCTTTTAAGCGTCGGCGGCTCCGCCTGGAAGACCAGTTTCAAGCCGGAGTCGCTCAACAGGAAGCCCGGCTGGACCCCGGCCGTCCGGGCGGGGCTGGTCGAGATCCATAAGGAGCGTCCGGGGAGCCCGGAGCCCGCCTCCCCGCCCGCGCCGGCGTCCTCGTCCGGGGCGGCGGGCCGGAAAGGTAAAAAAACTCCCGCCAGACCGCGCCCCCCCCGGGAGCGTCTCAAAATCAGGCTGACCGAAGCCGGCCGCCGTTATCTGACGGAAAACTGCGGGGCGCGGGTCAGCGAGACCTCCAAGGTCACGGGCGAGACTTTCAACTGGCTGCTGGGCCTTGTCGCCAACGACCCGGCCCTCTCCGCCGCCCTGGCCGCCCGCCTGAATCCGACTGCCCGCGGCGCGGGACGCGCGGGCTCCGCCCCCTCCGCCCCCGTCGCGGACGGCCAGACGCTGATCCGGCACATCAACTCGCTGCCGCCCTCGTCTTTCATGGCCGGAGGGGGACTTCGGATCTGCGTCCTGAAGGGCAGCCTGCCCGGCTGCCCCCCCGGCGACGTCGACCGCGCCCTGATGGATCTTCTGAGGGCGGGCAAGGTGACCCTGTATCATTTCGACGACCCCCGGATGATCGCCCCGGAGGACGAGGCCGGCGCCATGTTCATCGCCGGCAAGGCCAGGCATTATCTGCATTTGATCTAGTCTTTTTGGCGCCCCGACCGAAGGGCTTTAAAAAAATATTTTTTTTCCCCCGCCCGGACGCGCCCGTCGTCCGCCGGCCTAGTTTTCGGGTCGCATTTTTAGGCCCCCCCCCGGTCTCGCGGCATGACGGGTCGTCCTGGCGTGCGGGCTTTCCCCAGGGTTTATGTCGCGCGTCTTTTCCTCGGATTTTTTCGGGGTTTCGCCAGGGTTTTATTCCGCGTCTTTTTCCCGGTTTTTCCACGGGCTTTTTTCCCGGGTTTTTCTCCGGGCTTTTTTTCCGCGCTTGTTTCCGGGGTTTTTCCCGGGGTTTTTCGGGGTGGGTGAAGATGACGACATCGTTGAGGAAGGGCGCCGACAAGGCTTTGGAGACTATCCGCGAGTTCGACCTCTCCACCTGGGTCAAAAGCGACCTGGTCTGGACCGACCTGCCCGGCGACGTGCCCGGCCTGAACCTGTCCGCCAGGGAGGCGCTCGACCGAAAAATAGCCGACCTGGCCTCGCGCAGGGAGGAGAAGCCCGGCGGGGTGCCCGTCATGGGCACCGGGGGCTCCGGCAAGACGCATCTTTTGTCCCATCTGCGCCGGAGCGTCTTTAAAAAGGGCGGCTACTTCTTCATGGCCGACATGTCCGCCGTCAACGACTTCTGGGCCGCCCTGGCTTTGGAGGCCACCAGATCCCTGGACCGCCCCGGCGGCGACGGGCAGCCCCAGAGGCTCGGCCTGGCCGCGAGGGTGGCCGGGGCGGCGGGGGTCTCCCTGGACGACCCGGCGGGCTTTTTCGCGCGGGCGGGCCGGAACGACATCGCCCGGATGTGCGATCGGATCCGGCTGGGGCTGTTCAGCCTCCCCGGCGGGCGCCAGGAGGCCCAGGAGCACGCCGATCTGGCCCGGGCGCTCTTTTTCTGGAACTCCGACGACCCCGTCCTCTCCGGGCTGGCCATGCACTGGCTCAAGGGCGCCAACCCCCCGGGCTCCCCCGAGCCTTTGTCCCTGGGATTTGCCGCCGCCAACCGCCCCGACGACCAGTGGCTGGTGCTGGCCCTGACCTGGCTGTGCTCCCTGGGCGGGGGCTTCTCGGTCCTCGCCGTGGACCAGCTGGACTCTTTGATAACCTACAATGCGATTCAAGCCCCGACGGAGGAGGAGAGGCGGGAGGCCCAGAGGATCCTCCACCAGGTCGGCGGAGGCTTCGCGGCCCTCATCAGCCGCTCCTGGGCCTCCCTGACCGTGGCCACGTTCATCTCCTCCAGCTGGATCACCCTGTTGAAAACGGCCCACAAGCCGGACCTGGAGAGGTTCGGGGGGGCGGTGCATCTGCTGCAGATCGCCTCGGCCGAGACGGCCAGGCTGATCATCTCCGGCCGGTCCGCCGCCGCCGCCAAAAAGACCGGCTTCAAACTGCCCCACGACGTCTGGCCCTTCGCGCCGGGGGCCTTCCAGGGCATCGTCGGCTGGACCCCCAGGGAGCTTCTGCAAAGCGCGGCCAGGCATGTTGAGACATGCCTGAGGGACGGCCTGGTCAGGGAGCTCGAGAGTTTCGAGACCCCGCTGGGCGAGGGCGGGGGCCCTGTCGACCACGGTCCCGGGGTGCCCCGGGACTCCTCCCTCGCCGCCGTCGAGCGCTGCTTTTTGGAGAGCTGCCGCTCCGACGAATATAAAAATCTCCTGGACCCCGCCTCCGAGGACGACCTCTGGCCCAGGGTTCTGGACGCCCTGGCCAGGGCCCTCGTGGCCGGGGAGGCCCCCCTGGTCCCCCCGGACGCCGAGCTCGGCCTGGGCCAGGGGACGTCCGCGCTGCGTAAGAGCTACAAGGCGGTGGCGTTTTTCAAGTACCTCGGCGTGGGCGGGAACTCCCAGGACAGGTTCTTCAGCCTCTGGGCCATCCTCAACGCCAACACCAACTCCTTCAAAGCCCGGGTCACGACGGCGGTGGGGCAGTCCGGCGTCAACGGGAAGCTGACCAACAGGCGCCTGGCCGCCGTCCGCTTTCCCCCGCCGTCCCCGACCCCCGTCGCCGAGGTCGTCCGCGAGTCTTTTGAAAAGGCCGGCGGCGAGTGGCTCGTCCCGGGGGAGAGGGACCTGAGGATCATGCGGGCCCTGGAGCGGGCCGCGAGTCTGTTCCCCGACGATTTTCTCGGCTGGGCCGCCTGGAGACGCCCGGCCCTCTCGGTCGGAAGCCTGGCCCCCATGTTCAGGTGGCTGTTAAACGACCCCGCCAACATGGACGGGGCCGCCGACTGGCTCGGCCGCTGGCTGGAGTCCCCGGCCGGGGAGCCCGTTCCCGCCCCGGTTCCCGAGCCTGTTTCGGAGCCCGCCCCGGTTTCCGAGCCTGTTTCGGAACCAGCCCCCGCGATAGAGGCCGGGGGGCGGGACACCCTGGACGACGGGGCCGGAGAAAAGCAGCCGCTGCTCGCCACACCTCTCCGAAAGCCCGACAAAAACGCCGTCGTCCAAGGCAAAGGCAAGCACAAAGTTATTGCCGTGCCCCTGGTGACGGTCGCGCCTGAAAAGATGCCGGGGAGCGGGTCCGAAAAAGAGACGGGGGCCGCCGGGGGCGCGGAGGAGAGCCTGGCGCCTCCGGACGAGCAGGCTCCGAAATCCCCTCCCGTCGAAAAACCTAAAGAATCCAAACCCCCGCCGGAGCCCCCGCCCGCGTCGGAGGAGGCCGGGGCTCCGACGGAGGGGTTTTTGGAGAGGGATTATCGGTTCACCATCGGCCGCCAGCACGGGAACAAGAAAAAGCTGGCCGTCCTGGAGGGCACGTCCCTCCCCGAGCAGACGGCCATCTTCGGGGGGACGGGCTCGGGAAAAACCGTTTTGTTGAGGAGGATCATCGAGGGGGCCGCCCTGCAGGGGATCCCCGCCGTGGTCCTGGACATCTCCGGGGACCTCTCGTACCTGGGCCAGAACTGGCCCGACCCGGAGGAGCATGTCTCCCACTGGGCGCCGGGGGACCTGGAGCTGGCCAGAAGCTTTTCCTCGAGGGTGCGGGGGGTCGTCTGGACGCCGGAGTACTCCCAGGGGAACCCCCTGAGGTTTCCGACGGTGCCCAGCTTCGCGGGGCTTGACGAGCAAGACGGGACCCTGGAGGAGGCCATCCAGCTCTCGGTGGAGAGCATGATGTCGCTTCTCTCCGTCGGGGCCTCGAACCATCTCAAGAAGGGCATACTGGCCTCGGCCCTGCGCTTCATGGCCGCCGACCCCGACCTGGCGGCGGGGGGCATCTCCGAATTGCGGGAAATTCTGTTCAGCATCCCCGACGAGGTGGTCAGGGAGCTGGGCGACAAGACGCCCAGCGCGGCCAAGACCATGGCCCACGACATCAACGCCCTGGCCAAGCTCAACCCGGAGATCCTCGAGCCCGGCCTGACGGGCGTGGGGGAGCTCTTTCGCTCGCCCTCGGGGAGGCCCAGGATCTCCGTTATCAGCACCAAGTGGCTGAAGTCGGAGGCCAACGTCCAGGCCTTCGCCCAGAAGTTGTTCGTGAGCCTCTTCACCTGGATCTCCAAAAATCCGGGGCGGGGGCTGGCCGGGCTGATCGTTTTGGACGAGGCCAAGGACTTCATCCCCAGCACGAGCTCCACGGCCTCCAAGAGCGCCGTCCAGCGCCTGAGCAACCAGAGCCGCAAATTCGGCTACGGCCTTGTCCTGGCCTCCCAGGGCCTCAACAGCATCGACACCAACTCCGTGGCCAACTGTCGCAACATTTTCATCGGCCGCCTGAAGTCCAAGAGCAACGTCGAAGCCTGCAGGAAAATCTACGGAATCCAGGGCGTCCAGGCCCTCGGCCAGGGGGAGTTTTACGCCAACTTCTGCTCCCCCGACCATGACTCCCCCGTCGGGTACGGCCAGATCGACACCTTCCTGTGCCTCAGCTGGCATCCCCGCCCGGCCCCCACCGTCAACGACATAGCCGAGCTGGCCCGCAGGTCCCGGGAGGTCGTCGAGAGGGGCGACTGAAAAAAAGGGGAGGGGGCGAAAAAAAATTAAAAAAAGCGCCCCGGGGGCTTGACAAAGTTTCCGCGCATTGGCGAAAAATGCAAAAAATCCCGCCGCCTCTCCGGGCAGGACGAAGTCCGCTTTCCAGGCGGCTCGCGGCCTTTTTTGCTTCCAGGCGAAAAATAAATTAAAAAAAACGGCCGGGGGGGCTTGACAAAGTTTTCTCGCGCCGGGGAAAAATGCAAAAAATCCCGGCGCCTCTCCGGACAGGCCGAAGTCCGCTTTCCAGGCGGCTCGCGGCCTTTTTTTTGTTTCCGGGCAAAAATAAATTAAAAAAAGCGGCCGGGGGCTTGACAAGATTTTCGCGCTCCGGTGAAAAAAAATAAAATAATTTCGGAGGCGCCTCCCGGCCAGCGGGATGGGTGGCGAGATTATTTTGGCCGCCGCCAAAAAAAAATAAAAAATTCTCCCCTGGAGCCTGGCAGGATTTTGGGGAGCGGCCGAAAAATAAAGAAAAGTCTCAAGTCCTCTGTCCATGGGCCTGAAAATTATTTTGCGGCCGGAAAAAATAAAAAAAAAGTTCCTGGGGTCATGGAGGTTTTTGGGGTTGAGAAATGGGATTAAAAAACGGTTCATAAGGTTTAATTTGGGGAGCGTCCGAAAAAATAGAAAAAGTCTTAAGCCTCTTCCCTGGCGGCCGACAATATTAATTAGCGCCGTTGGAAAAAAGAATTTATAGAAATTCGCCTGGTGTTCGGCAGTTTTTTTTTGCGCCGCAAAAATAAATATATGCATGACTGCCGAATAGTATGTTGGGGAGAAAAATCATGATTAATTATTCCCGAGATTTAATTTATAAGTACTTGACATATTGATGAAAAAATGGTATAATGTGCTCGTTTTAGTGGAAGTCTCGAAATAGCTAATCGTCTCTCGTCCGCTAATACTCGGCGTTTGACTTTAATAGTTGGTCGCCGCAAGTTGCCTGTTCGCACCCGTTCGCGATTAAAAGCTAGTCGCTTGAGCCAGGTGGCTGGACAGACCCCGGATAATGTGGCCGTCCGATATTTTTCTCTGAGAATTATCGGCCATGATTTTCTTGTCGACCGTGTCGCTTTCCCATGAGTGAAAACCGGCGGCCGACAAAAAAAATACCCTTCCCCCAACCATATGGTGAGACAAAGGAAAACGCCGCCGTTTTCCAGCGGACACGCTCGCTCTTCGTTATTTTTTTGCAGGCGAAAGGCGGGCGACGGGTCGCTATTGCCCGCGCCAATGAAAAGACGAATAGCAAGACTGTTTTTTCCTTGAAAACCGGAGTGCCCAATGAGCAGACGCAGTAAGTTACACAAAGCCAAAGCAGCCGCCAAGTCCCAAGCCAAGCTCGACAGAAGCCTAAAAAGGCGGGAGGATCGCCGCGCCGCCTATCTTGCCCGTCAAAACGGCGAGGGGCGGGACGCCGCCCCCCGTTCCGACGACAACATAAATAATAGTTCCGAAGCCGTCGCTTCAGCCGTCTCGACTGTCGCCGACGCCCCCGTTCAGGACGTCCCCGTTAATAATAGTCGCGCCGAGGAGACCACCGAGATTCCCGTCGAGGCAGCCATCGGGACGATTTCCGAGGAGACCGTCGAGACGACCGTCGAGGAGACCAACGAGTCCGCCGCCGAGGCGGCAATCGAGCCGCCCGTCGAGGAGACGACGCCCGTTTTCGAAGAGGTCGCTCGCCCCGTCGATCGTCAGGCCGTCGAGCCGGCGCCTTCCGGCGGCGAGGTCCTGGCGGCGGAGTCTGCTTCGTCGTCCCCGTCGTTTCCGACGTCGCGGGAGTCTGTCCGGGAGTCCATCCGGGAGCCCGTCCAGGGGCCCTCGGACGGCATTTCCCCGACTCTGGACTCCCTGGCCGCCTTGATCGGCCCGGCGGCCGTCTGGCGGGAGAAGGCGGTCACCGCGGGGATGGTCCGCATAATCTGGCGGGTCGGGAAGTTCTTGCAGGGCCGCGCCGAGGCTGCCAGGAAGAACAGGGACGGGCAGAAAGAGATGGCCTCCCTGGCCGAGGGGCTTCAGTCAGCCTACGGGCCGAGGTTCGCCAAGGCCCGCCTCTACAAGGCCGTCAAGTTCAGCGCCAGGGTGCCGGAGGAGAGCCTCATGGGCGAGTGGGCGGACTCCTTCAGCTGGAGCCAGATCCTGCAGCTGATCAGGCTGGGGGACCCCTCCCAGATGAAAGCGGCCGCCCGGAGGGTCAGGGAGGAGAAGATCTCGGCCAGGGGTCTCAGGCTGCTCGTTTCCGAGACGATCGGCGTCCCCGTTAAAAAGCGGGGCGACATCTTTCGGGTCCTGGCCGGCGGGCGCCCGGCCCGGGAGGCCGACGGCGGTCCGGGCGTCCCCGGGCTGGAGTCCTCTTATCGGAGGATGCTCGAGCTGGTCCTCGGCCACGCCGTCAGGCCGCCCGCGGTCCGGCCGGCCCCGCCCGCCGGGACGACGGAGGGCGCCGGGGAGGCTGATGCGGACGGCGTCACTGTCGGTCCGGCCGGCCCCCGCCCCGGGATCCTCGAAGCGCCCCCCCTGCGGGTCTTGTCCCTGGAGACCCTCAGGCTGCACCTGATCGGGCGTCATCAGTTCGAGCCGGTCTTTCCGGTCGGGTCCGAGTCCCCTGGCGTTGTCCCCGCCGGCGCGGACATCCTTTTGCGCCGGAACGGCTGGGGCCGCCTGGCCGCCTTCAACGTCGTCGAGGGGCCGTACGAGGAGGCCCGTCTGGCCGGGATGCGGAAAACCCTGGGGGAGATCGACCCTGGTTTGCGCTCCCCCGGCGACAAGGACCCGGTGGGCGTCGTCGTTTTCCTGGGGGGCGAGCGTCCCAGGGCCGAGCTTGTCTGCTCCAATCTCCTGGATCTCTCCAGGAACATGGGCAATCTCGACGGGAACGCCGTCTCCTATGTCTGCCTCGGCCAGCGGGACGAGCTGGCCGGGCTTGTGGGCCGGGTCTACGGCGACTCCATGAAGTGTCTGCGGACCATCTTTGGAGACGCGCCGCCGATGATCGCGGGCGCGCGGATTGAAAGCGCCAGGCCGGATCCCGTTGTCGCCATCAGTCCGGTGAATTACGTTCCCGTCATGGACGCTGGCACTGACGCCCCCGCCTTGGACGCTGGCAATGACACCCCCGCCATGGAGGCCGGCAATGACGTCACTGTCATGGACGCTGGCAATGACGCTCCCGGCGCGGACACAGGCAAGGGAGTTTCTGTCATTGACACTGCCAATGACACCCCAGTCATGCCAACAAGCGAGGACGTCCCCGTCAAGGCCACGAAAAAGAGCGTGCCGGCTAAGGCCAAGAAGAAGGAGGTTCCTGTCAAGGCCGCGAAAAAGAGCGCTGCCCGCGGGGTCGTAAAGAAGGCCCCGCCCGTCAAGGCCCCGGACAAGATGGCTCAACCCGAGGCCCCGAAGAGGGACGCCTCGGTCATGACCGCGAGCAAGAGCGCCCCGGCCATGACGCCGGACATGGAAGCGGCGGTCGGCGTCGCGGAGAACAAACAGCCCGCCGTCATCCAGGTGAAGAAGGAGCCCGTCGCGCCCAAGAAGATGGCCGTCTCGGGTCAGGCGAAGTCGAAAGTCGGGAAAACGGCCCGGCGTTAGGCCGGGTCTGGCGCCGGGCCCGGACCGGTCTTCCGGCCAGGCCCGGCGCTTGGCGACAAAAACAGCAACGGCATATGCGGCTTGACCTTTGGCCGCATATGCCTGAAAACGCCAGGGGAGAAATGGTCCGTTTTGGTCCGTTCGCCACGGGAAAAAGGGCCGGTTTTGGGCGCCTTCGCCACACAAAAAAGAGCCAAACCTTAGAACCCTGAAAAGATGCCATTTTTCAGATGGAGGGTGACGAACAGTCCGGGGGAGTATTTTGCGAAAATTTTGGCGGCATGATCTTGTTTTGCAAAATTTGTCAAAATTCAAGCATGGCTGGCGTTCTAAAAAAAGTTTGCCAGGATGAGAATTGTTCTCATGGAAAAGTTTGCCAAATCGGGCGCCGACTCTCACTGAAAAGTATGCCAAAATGCGCGTCGATTCCCACTGAAAAGTAGGCCGAAACGAGCGTCGATTCTCAGATAAAAGTTTGTCACCCGCCCACCCTGCAAAAAGCCCCCAACCACCGCCTCAAAACTCGTCTTAAAAATTCTTCCAGCCCCCCTCCGACCCTCCGCGTCGTCGGCCATGAACGAAATCCCCGCTTAAAAACCGCCTTCACAACCCTCTTAAAAGCTCTTCCCTGCCCACCTGCCTGCCTGCCTACTTACCAACTTACCAATCAACCGCCTCAACCATCCATATCATCCGCCCCTCGCGCCCCGACTTTCCACCATCGCCCGGCGCCGCGCAAAAAAAAAGCCCCGGGACGAAGGAACCGGCCGCTGGCCAGGGGTTTTGTCAAAGACGGGGCTGCCCGAAACCGACGCAAAAAGAGGAGCGCCCGCCGGCCATGGCCCGGCCGTCGGAGGTTCCTCTTTTTGGCGATCGGTTCGAGCTGCTCTCTCCTTTCCCGACCATGGCCCCGCCGGGTGGCGGCTGCCCGGCCGCGGATAAAAATACGAGGCGGCGGACGCTGAACGCCGGGTGGACAGCCGCGCCGCCCCGCGCTCTCCTCCAAGGCCCGGGGACAAAACGAGGGGCCCGCGCGGGGAGAAAATCTTCCTGTTCCCGCCCCTCAGGCCGCGGCGGCGGCGGCGGCGCCCACCGGCGGGGCGTGCAGGACCTCCGGGCGGACTTTCTTCAGGAACCTGACGCAGAAGAGCGCGACGAGGCCCTCGATGACGACCACGGGCAGGTTGCCTAGGATGACCTCCACGGCCACCAGGAGGAACTGCCGGCCGGTCAGATAGAGGGAGGCGGCCACCAGCAGGGCCGAGGCCAGCACCGGCAGGCTCCCGCCGAAGTAGCTGGCCGCCGAGGAGACGGCGGCGTTGGGGCTGTTGATGGCCGGCCGCAGGAGCGCCCCGAAGAGGAAGGCCGGGAAGGCCATGTTGAAGGTGTTGACCCCCAGGGTGGTCAGGCCCCCGAAGTTGAACAAAAGTCCCTGGAGCAGAAGCCCCAGGAAGATGACGGGAAAGGCCGAGACGCCCATGATGACGCCGATGAGGCCGTTCAGGACAAGATGGGTGGAGCCGGGGCCTATGTTGACGTGGATCAGCGAGGCCACGAAGAAGACCGCCGAGAGGATGGAGGCCTTGGGGACGTCCTCGGAGCGCAGGTTTCTCAGACCCAGGGCCAGGCCCCCGACCGTCAGGACGGCGCCGGTAAGCAAGACCGGCGCGGACAGCACGCCTTCGGATATGTGCATGTTAGAACCTCAACTGGCGTTTTTCTGGCGCCGCCCGCGCCCGGAATACCAAAAACCAAAACCGAAGACGCCGGCCAGCCAGCCCAGGCCCCCGACGACGTCCTTGAGCCTGGGGCCGGGGTCGTCAAGCTCGGCCAGGGCCCTGGTCACGGGGCCGATCTGCCGGCCCACCTCGTCCCGGACCACCTGGCGGATGGCCTCCAGGTCGGGCCCCGGCCCGGCGGGGACGGAGACCGACCCCGCCGCTTCCGAGGGGGAGGCCGGGGAGGCGGCGAGGCCCGGGGGTTCGGGGGCCCCCGGCGCCGCCGTCGGGTCGGGCCCGGGCATGTCGACGGCCCTCAATAAAAAGTCCGCCCTGTGGCCCTCGCCCGCCGCCACCGCGAAAGTCAGATCCGAGGCGGTTTGGGGCCGGGCGAAACACACCGAGCCTTTTTCGTCCGTCCTGGCGGCGTCCAGCTCCGTCCCCGCGCCGTCGGTGACGGTCACCATGCCTCCCCGGACGGGGCTTCTGCCGGAAAAGTAGCTGTCCGCGCAGACCTGGTCCCCCTGGGCCCAGGCGAAGATGAAGACCCCGTGGGCGGACGCCCGGCCGGGCATGGACAGCATTAGCAAACCGAGGAGAACGGCCGCCAGCGACCCCCGCGGGACATGTCCCGTCGCGCCCGCCGCCCCGCGCCTCCCCCGGGGAGGCCGGTCGGATGCCCGGGGACGGAGCCCGGCCAGGGGCCCCGGCCCGCCGGCCGGCCGCGGGGACCGATCGGAAAACGGCCGTTCCAAACGCCGTCGGCTTGTCATTCGGGGGCGTCCGCGGCGGGCTGGAACTGGTGGAAGTAGACCCAGAGCACGGCGCCCAGCTCGACGTCCTTGTCCGCGCCGTCAGCCTGGAGCTGGTAGTCGGCGTCGTTGAGGGCGGCGAAGCCCCACCAGCCGGGGGCCGGGGCGGCGAAGTTGAAGACCCCGTCGGCGTCGGTGGCGACCACCTGGGTGACCATGGTCTCGTAGGGGGCCCGTCCCGCCTTGCCGGGCCCGGGATACCACTCCACCTCGACCTCGCCCCCGGCCGCCGGCTTTCCGTTCAGAAGAACCCTGCCGGTGAAGGTGTTGCCGGCGTAGAGGGCGCCGGGCTTGACCATGGGGACGATCTCGGTCTTCAGGCCCACCGGCTCGTCCCAGCCGTCGTCGTCGCCGAAGGCGTCGACGTAGGCCGTGGTGTAGTGGATGATGAACTTGTCCTCCTCGGGCTCCCAATAGGGCTGGGGCTCCATGACGAAGGCGTGGAGACCCGGCCTGGCGATCTTGTAGGGGACCGTGTAGGTGGTGAAGCCGTTCTGCCGGGTCTCCTTGAGGGCGGGCAGGAGGTCGGCGGGGGTCCCGCCCAGGAAGACCTGGAGGGACTTGGGCGCGGCCAGGTTCATGCCCTTGTTCTCGAAGGGGTGCCAGAACTTGACCTCGAGGGTGACGTCGCTGTCGGCCGTCTCCATGACCGTCGGGGTCGAGGGGACGACCATGCCGAAGTGGGCGAGGACGGGTCCGGAAGCGAGGCAGGCCAGGGCGAGGAGCAGGGCCGTCAGGCCGAGTTTTTTCAACATAGCGAAACTTTCCTCCGAATTGCGGGCCGACATGCGGTCGTCTAATGTCAGGCCGTCCCTTTTCCTCGGGCTGGAAAAGAGGCTAGGGGGCGTCAAATTATCAGATTAGGAGCGGCCAAATTTGATTCTCATGGGCCGGCGCCGGACAAGAGCCCCAAAAAAAAAGACCCCCGTCCCCCTCGGTCGGGGAGCGGAAGCCTTCGTGGCCGGTTCGGGCCGCGAATCGGACGAGGCTCCGACATGGCGGGGCCGCCGTCTTTATTCGCGCGTCTGTATTTTTTGGAGGCCGCCCGGGCCCCGGGGAAAACTAAGGAAACCGCCGCCCCTCGGGGCGCGGTGGCCCTGGCCTACTGACCAGGAATATTGCCTTCTTGGCATGGGAGTTATTTTGCCACAAGACCGGGAGGAAAGTCAATCAATAATCTTCGCTCTTTTTCTTAATTGATCAACCGGTAAAAAGTCCCTATTTTTTCTTAGGGCCAAATTCAGCACTATGTATAGTGATTTTAATTAAGAGAAAACACAAGATATGGTAGTCAAATGTCTTTAAATTGAACAGACTGGGGTTTTTACCTGTTGATCAAATTTTGGGTCGCCGGAGAAATTTTTGGGCCGCAGGCAGGAGGGGGGAGCAAATTTGGCTCGGAAGGCGTCACCCTCTCAAATACTAACTATGCAAAATTATTATCTTTTTGTTTTTGGGTCGGTTGGGCTGGTCTCGCCTGGACAGGAAAAAGGGGCTGAGCAGCCCCGCCGGTCGGCTTTATTGGGTGGAAAAAGGCCGGAAGTCCAATAGGGGCGTAACAATCGTTCATATTTAGAACTGCTGCGGTCCAACCGAATGTCTTGACAACCAACCTATTTGACGGTATGGTTGACGGTATCTTGGATTTTCTAGAAGGCGCTACCGTATTGGAGCGTCACAGAGCTGTTGACCGCTATGGGCTTTTAATGGAGCTAGGCCACGACCGGGTGTCAACTCCTGCATCGCAATTTAAAAGATGCTGAAGACAAACCCTTGACCTGCGAATATGC
>JAISET010000099.1 GCA_031264015.1 Deltaproteobacteria bacterium
CCAATTATCGCACATTTTTTGCCTTTTTGGCAACGCGGCCTTCGTACGACAAATGCCTGGCCGCAGACCATGTGTGATGTTTTGATCCCTTTCCTCATGTATTCGTTGCATACGCCCAGTCATAACTCAAGCAAAACTTCTTTTTGGCTAATTCTCCCGCTCTTACACATGGTTTAGCGCATATTCGCAGGTCAAGGGTCTGTCTTCAGCATCTTTTAAATTGCGATGCAGGAGTTGACACCCGGTCGTGGCCTAGCTCCATTAAAAGCCCCTAGCGGTTAACAGCTCTGTGACGCTCCAATACGGTACCGCCTTCTAGAAAATCCAAGATACCGTCAACCATACCGTCAAATAGGTTGGTTGTCAAGACATTCGGCTGGACCGCAGCAGTTCTAAATTTGTAGTCTGGAAAAAGAACACGCCGGGACGGAAAAAAAGTCAGCCGCGAAAAATAAATCGCCCCGAGAAAAAAGATCAACCGGTAAAAAGTCCCTATTTTTTTCTTAGGGCCAAATTCTGCACTATATATAGTAAATTTAATTAAGGAAAACACAATATATAGTAGTTAAATGTCTTTAAAATGAACAGGCTGGGGTTTTTACCTGTTGATCAAAAAAACTCGGGAGGCGGCCCCGACGGCGGGAAAGGGACCAATGTTTGTCAGGCCGGAGCCCTGGCTGGCCGCGGCGGCGTTTTCATCCCGCCGCGCGCCGTTCTCGTCCGCCCGGCTTTTTCCGGCCCGGCCGCCCGGCAGTCCGGCTCAGCCGTCCGGCTTGTCCGGCCGGACGACGGCGACGGCGCCGATGTTCATGGAGGCGTCAAGTTCGCGCAATTTGGGGTTTTTGGAGACGTCCAGGCTCGTCAGATAGTTGCGGGAGACGTCCAGGGCGGCCAGCTCCGGATTATGAGAGACGTCGATCTCCGCGAGGCTGTTGTTTGAGGCCCGCAGCTCGGTCAGGGCGGGGTTTTTGGCGACGTAGAGCCTGTCGAGGAGGTTTTTGGAAACCATCAGAACGGCCAGGGCGGGATTTTTGGAGACGTCGATCTCGACGAGCTTGTTTTCGGAGACGTCCAAAATTTTCAAGGCGGGGCCCCCGGGAAGGCCCAGGGTCCTCAGCCCGGCGGAGCGGGCTTTCAGGACGGCCAGGGCCCTGTTCCGGGCGAGGTCGAGCGCGTCGAGACGGTTGTCCTGCACGTGCAGCTCGACCAGGGCCAAGTTTTTGCTTAGGTCCAGCTCGTCTAGGCAGTTGTCGACGACGTGGAGAAGCCTCAGGTTCGGGCTTTGGGAGACGTCCAGCTCGACCAGCCTGTTGTGGGCCGCGAGGAGCGAGGTCAGCCCCGGGCTCGGGGGGGCCTCCAGGGTCGCCAGCCTGTTGCCGCCCACGGCGACGCTCTCCAGGCGGACGTTGCGGGAGAGGTCGAGCCCGGCCAGACGGTTGGAGGTGAGGTTCAGATTTTTCAAGGCCGCGTTGCCGGCGAGGTCGAGCTCGGCCAGCCGGTTGAAATGAGCTGACAGCTCCTCCAGAAGCTTGTTCCGGGAGAGGTCGAGGCGCCCGAGGTTGTTGAAGGAGACGTCCAGCTTTTTCAGACGCGCGTTCCGGGTGACGTCGACGCTCCCGAGCCGGGTGTTGGCGACGGAGAGTTCCTCGAGAAACGGAAACCGGGCGAACGAGAGGCCCCCCTCGACGGGGCCGCCTCTGAGGAACAGCCTCGAGACCCGCGGTTCCCCGCCGTCGTCGGGCGATTCGAAAAACTCGGCCCTCAGGGCGCCGGAGGTCAGATCCGACCGCTCCAGGACGCGGACGTCCGGCTCCCCGGGGGCGGCGAGGTCCTCGGGCCCGGCGGCGGGCGGACCCTCGGGCCCGGCGACGTCCGGCGCCCCGGGTTCGGGCGTCCTCCCGCCCTCGGGGACGAACTTCACCAAAGTCAGCGCGGGCCTGTCCGATTTCAAAGCCATGACGAAAATCCCCTTCCCGCCCGCGGGCTTTGCCTGGCGCGCGCCCCCGTTAAATTTCCGCGGGTCCAGCGACAAACGGACAGACGGCCGCCGCCTCGGCGCGGGGCCGGCCAGGCCGGCCAGAAATCCCCCGGGCCGCCCCCCGCCCGCCGTCCGCCGGGGAGCCCGGGCCGGCAACGGAAAACGCGACGGGGACAAGACGGGCGACAAAACGGCGGCAGTCGGCCAAGCGGCCGTCAAAACGGCGTCGGCGGCGACGCCTGTCGGCGTTTTCCTCGTCAGAACCTCCCCCGCCGCCTCCCGGGACGCGGCCCCCCGGTCTCCCGCAGGCTTTCGCGGGCCCGCCCGGCCGCCGGCGGGCGGGCGGCGGGGGAAAAAATTGGACAGGCGGCCAGCCGTCAAGTATCATCGGGGCCCGTCCGGGCGTCGCCGCCGCTTGACCGACCGCCCCGCCGCGATTGTTTTCGGCGCCGGCGGCGCGCCGGGAAACTTTTATTTTTTTCAGCGGGCGCCCCCGGGCGTCCGGGACAACGGGTGCGGCCATGGCCAAGGTCAAGTCGAAATTTGTCTGTCGGGAATGCGGCTACGTGTCGTCCGCCTACATGGGGCGCTGCCCCGTCTGCCAGGCCTGGGACAGCTTCGCCGAGGTCCGGGCCGTCCCGGCGGCCCCGGGCTCCGGCAGGCCGTCCGCCCGCGGGGGTCCGGCGGCGTCCGGGCCCGGCCGGGGGGCGGTGGCCCTCTCGGAGATACCGGCCGGAAGCACCGTCAGGCTCAAAACGGGCCTGGCCGAGCTGGACCGGGTCCTGGGGGGCGGGCTGACCCCGGGCGCGGTCGTCCTGCTGGCCGGGGAGCCGGGGGTGGGCAAGTCCACGCTTCTTCTGCAGGCGGCGGCGGGCACGGCCTCCCAGGGGGGCAGGCTTTTGTACGTGACCGGCGAGGAGTCGGCCGCCCAGGTCAAGACCAGGGCCGAGCGGCTGGGCCTGGACCCCGGCCAGCTCTGGGTGCTGGCCGAGACGTCCCTGCCGGAGATAGAGGCCGTCGCGGGCGGGGGCGGCTGGGACGTCCTGGCGGTGGACTCCATACAGACCGTGACCATCCCGGAGCTGGGCGGCCAGGCCGGGAGCCCGGGGCAGCTGCGGGAGTGCGCGGCCCGGCTGACCGCCCTGGCCAAGGCGGCGGGCACGCCCCTGTGGCTGGTGGGGCACATCACCAAGGAGGGCCACATCGCCGGGCCCAAGCTCCTGGAGCACCTGGTGGACACGGTCCTCTATTTCGAGGGGGAGAGGGACAGGCCCCTGCGCATCCTGCGCTCGTTCAAAAACCGCTTCGGCTCCGTCAACGAGACCGGGGTCTTCGAGATGACCGGCCGCGGCCTGGGCCAGGTCCGCAACCCCTCCGAGCTCTTTCTGGCCGAGCGTCCCCGGGGGGCCTCGGGCTCGGTGGTGGCGCCCGTTTTGGAGGGCAACCGCCCGCTTTTGATGGAGGTCCAGGCCCTGGTCAGCCCCAGCCCGCTGGCCATGCCCAGGCGGCAGACCGTGGGGGTGGACAACACCAGGATGAGCCTTTTGTCCGCGGTCCTGGAAAAAAAGGCCGGGCTCAGGCTCTACGACCGGGACGTCTTCGTCAACGTCGCCGGGGGCGCCAGGATCGGGGAGCCCGCCGCCGACCTGGCCGTGGCCGCGGCCGTCGCCTCCAGCTGGCTGGACAGGGCCGTCCCCCCGGACACGGTCGTG
This sequence comes from Deltaproteobacteria bacterium, assembly GCA_031264015.1. Taxonomy (GTDB): domain Bacteria; phylum Desulfobacterota; class Desulfarculia; order Adiutricales; family Adiutricaceae; genus JAIRNQ01. Next base: position 3,691 of record JAISET010000099.1, read on the forward strand.
GTCGGCGAGGTGGGGCTGGCGGGGGAGGTCCGCCGGGTGGGCAGGCTCAAGGAGAGGCTGGCCGAGGCCGCGCGCATGGGCTTCACCAGGGCGGTGGTGCCCGGGGACGAGGCCGGCCTGACCGGGTCCCCCGGCCGGATGCGCCTGGCCGGGGTGGCCAGCGTCCAGCAGTTTCTGTCGGAGCAGTTCGACTTCCGCCCGGGCCGGCGCCGCGGGTCCCCCTGGGGCGGCCGGGGCGGGGAGCAGGGGCCGCCTCCCGGAGGCGCCCCCGGCCGGACGGGCGCGGGGCGGGCCCTGCCGCCGCGCCCGGATCCTGACGAGGGCGGCGCCTTCGACTTGGAGGGCTACCCCGGCTGCGAGGACGAATAAAGGCCGCGGGGACGAATAAAATTTATTGGCGGCGGGCCGGGGAAGTTTATGGCGGGCGCCCCCCGGGGCCGGACGGGCCGCCGGAAACTGGCCTACTCGACCCTCAGGGTGGTCTTGATGCCGCTCCAGGCCTTGTTCCTGGCGGCGTGGAAGCGGGCCAGGTCCGCCTCCCTTTTCTCGACGTCGGTCTCGGAGTCGCCGGCCAGGTCGGACAGGGCCTCGGCCTCGCTGACCAGGTCCCCGATGATCCCGCGGATCTTGTTGAGGAAGGTCAGGTCGCCCGGGGCCATGTTGACCTCCGGGGAGCCGTATCTCTGCAGCTGGGCGCCGGCGTTGTTGAGGTAGGTGATGGTCTCGTTGAGCATGGAGAGGACCATGTCCCTGGTGTAGACCCCCTGGCTGAGAACGTCGGCCAGGACGCCGATGTAGCCGTAGGACTGCAGGACGAAGCCGGCGCTGTAGGTGCCGATGGTGTTGAGGTGCAGCACCTCGCGGTCCTGCAGGCGGGGGTCCACGACCAAAAAACCCTCCTGGCCGGGGGCCGGGTCCTGCGCCGGCAGGGGCGCGGCGGGGAGCAGAAAGACCAGGACGGCGAAAACCAGCGCCCCGAGGCGACCGCGACAAATTTTCATGATGATTGTTCCGCCAAAAAACCCCTGACCAACGTCAGGCGGAAAAGGCCTTCTTTCCTTATGCTGAAAAAAACGGCTCTGGAGTTGATTTGACCGGCCGGGCGGTCCCGGAAGGCGGGGGCCGAGGCGGGGAGCGAGTCCCGTCGCCGACCGGCCGCTATGACGTCTGACGGAAATAATATATATTTTTTCGCCCGGCCTGACAAGTCCGCCGCCGCCCGTCCGCCGCGGCCTTCTTCCCTGCCGGTCCTCCCGCCTCCCGCCCCCCGTCTTTTTCCTCCCTCCCCCCCGTTTTTCCGCTCCGAGTCTTTTTTCCCCGTCTCCTCCTCCCCGTCGCCTTGCTCCGTTTCCTCCTCGTTCCCCACGTTTTCCCGCTCCGAGTCTTTTTTCCCCATGTCTTCCTCCTCCCCGTAGCCGCCGGTCCATGCCGGTCGTCCCCGCCGCCGCCTGTCCGCGCTTTCGGCGGCCGGCGGGTCGGGGCGGTCTGATTTTCTTTTAGGCGGCGTCTAAACATCAATTATAAAGTTATGACCATAAGAGATAACCAGAAGCAATATTTTTACTATTAAAATACAAATTAACATAGCTCAGTCCAGCAAAACTTGCGTCAATTTATTAACTTGACACTTTTTTAATATCTTTCGAATAATTTTACATACTTGGTAATTAAATAGCATTAAAATCTTGACCGGCGGCCGTCCGACGTAAAATTTTAAATGAATTTGGAGAAGGCATTGCAAATTTAGGAAGATACCTTTATAATTTTAACCGGATAAAAAGTGTCAATATTAGAATGCGGTGTTTTATGTCCCGCTTCTTCTCGCAACCTCTGATAAAGCTAGACTAAATAATTTTGGTGGTGTAGTATAGTAGACGGCCATGTTTTGTCGCGCGGCCGCTTCAGCCGACTCCAAACCGCCCCGCCGCGGGTCGCTCGCGGCACCCCCCGCCGCCCGCTGGCCGGCGGGCTGGTTCCGCCGGGCCGGAGGGTCCCGCCGACCCCCGGAGGCGGGCGGCTTACGGCGCGGCGGGGCGCCGACGGGCCGGCCTTCTGTAACCACTTCGGCCCCCCGGCTTGTCCGGGGGCTCTGACGGGATTGTTATGACACTCCAAAGTTATCCGCCTCGCGGCTCGAGCGGCCCCGGCCGCGCCGGTCTGGCCCTTTTTGTTCTTTTTGCTCTTTTGGCCGCGGCCGCCCCGCCCGCCCCGGCCGCCACCACCGTGGACCGCATCGTCGCCCTGGTCAACAACGAGATCATCACTTTGAGCGACCTGAACACCCAGATCAGGGCCATGCCCCAGAGCCAGAAGGCGGCCGTGCCCCAGGGGACCTCCCTGGAGCGGTTCGTCCTCAACTTCATGATCGAGAACGAGCTGATCAACCAGGTGGCCAGGAAGGACGGCCTGATGGTCCCGGAGGAGGAGGTCGACGGGGCCATCGAGATGATCAAGTCGGAGAACAACATCAACGACGCCCAGTTCAGGGCCTCCCTGACCCAGAGCGGCATGAACATGGGCGACTTCCGCAGCAATTTGAAATTGGAGATCCTCAAGGACAAGGTCGTCAGATACAACATCCTGCGCAAGGTCGTGGTCACCGAGAAGGAGGTCAACGACTTTCTGACGGGCCAGGGCCCCAGCCGCCCGGGCATCTACATCGGCGGCTCGAACGAGTCCGACAAGGTCCGGCTTTTGTTCCTGGCCTCCAACCCCGACAGGAGCGACCGGGTCATGGAGAGGGCGGCGACCATCAAGCGGGAGGTCGAGGCGGGCCTCATGTTCGCCGAGGCGGCCCGGCGCTACTCCGAGGGCCCCGGGGCCGACGACGGCGGCGACATCGGCACCACCGTCGGCGAGCTGCAGCCCCAGCTCAAGGCCGTGGCCCTGAGCCTGGCCCCCGGCCAGGTCAGCGAGCCCCTGGACGGCGGCCAGGCGGTCCTCCTGATGTACGTCGACCCGCGCGGCGACGGCGCCCCCCGCGGCTCCGGCGGACGGGCCACCTCCTACGAGGGGGGGGCCTCCCTGGGCGACTTCTCCCCCCAGCAGAGGGACATGGCCAGGCGCCAGCTGGAGCAGCTCAAGGCCATGCAGAAATACGAGCAGTGGCTCGCCGAGCTCAAGGGCAAGGCCAACATCAAGATCACGCTTTAGGCGGGTGCGCCGGGCCCCTTTTCCGGGGCCCCGCCGGCCCGCCGGTCTCTTAGTTCCGACCGACCAGTCCCGCCCCCCCCGCGGGACGAAAATAATATTTAATTCCGGAGACCCCGTGACCGACAAACCCCAACCCACCCAGGCCTCCCAGCTGACCCTCGAGGACATCGGGCAGCTCCTGCAAGAGGAGAGAGAAAAAAGCGGACTGTCCAGGACCGACGTCTCGACCAAGACCAAGATCACCATCGAGCAGATCAACAACCTCGAGGAGGGACGCGCCCCGCAGATCGCCAGCGTCTACGCCCGGGGCTTTTTGCGCACCTACTGCGAGCTTCTGAACTTCGACCCGGAGCAGAACGACCGCATCCAGAAATCCTACCGGAGCCTGACCAGCGGGCAGGACGTGGACCTCGGCAAGCCCTCCGGGCGCCGCGGCAACCGGCCCGTGACGGAGCGCGGCTCCGGCTCCCCGGCCGCCTGGGTCCTCGCCCTGGTCGTCCTGGCGGCCGCCGCCCTGGCCCTCTGGCGGAGCCCGGACCTGCGCGCGACCCTGCTGGGCCGCCTGCCCTGGGGCGAGCGCGAGACGGCGGAGGCCGCCCCCCCCTCGCCGGCGCCCCTGCCGGGCGAGCCCGCCGCGGCCGCGCCGTCGCCGGCGGCCGGACAGGCCTCGGCCGACACCGGCGGCCCGGCCGTCCTCTTCCAGGACCCCCTGCCCGCCTCCGGAAGCGGCTCCCACTCCGGGCGCCTGACCCTCAGGGCCGAGCGGGGCACCTGGGCCCAGGTGACCGTCGACGCCGAGAGAACCACCCACATCCTCTTCGAGCCGGGCCAGTCCCAGTCCTTCGAGGGCCTCGACACCCTGTCCGTCATCGCCGGCGACGGCCAGGCCCTGATAATGGAATGGAACGGCCAGGACCGCGGCTATCTGGGCCGGGAGGGCCCGGTGGAGGTCTACTTCACCCTGACCAAGGCCGAGGCGGACGCCCCGGCCGGGGCCGGGACGGAGCCCGAGGCGGCCCCGCCGGTCGAGAATTAGGCGGGGCCGGCGCGGTGAAATTTAGGCCGGCCAAACCGGAGCGGAACTGGGCGCCCCCTGCCGGGTTGTCAAAATTATCAAAGTCAAAGTCAGCGCCGACGGGCCGACGGTCCTCGAGGCGCCCTTAATTAATTTTAAACTTAGGGCCGGCGGATCTTCACGCCCGTTCCTGACGCGGGTAATTTTCACTCTAAAACATATGGCCTGAACGACCCAAATGATGCCGCCGCAGCAGCAGCCGCCGCGTCCTTATTTTTTATTGTCGTCGTCGTCGCCGTCATTTCGACTTTGGCGTTTTTCCAAGAACGGCGTTTTTCCAAGAACGGCGCTCCTCCGACGGAGGCCCGGGGCGGTCATGAAATTTGACGTCATCATCGGCAACCCCCCGTACCAGCGCGTCGACGGGGGCGGCGGGTCGAGCGCCACGCCGGTCTACCACCGCTTCGTCGAGCGGGCCATGAGGCTGGGGCCCAGGTACGTCTCCATGATCATCCCCTCGCGCTGGTACTCCGGGGGCAAGGGCCTGGCCGGCTTCAGGCGCGGGATGCTCGGCGACGGGAGGCTCCGCAGGCTGGTGGACCACGGCGACTCCAGGGACTGCTTCCCCGGGGTGGACCTGGCCGGGGGCGTCTGCTACTTCCTCTGGGACCGCGACGGGCCCGGGCCCTGCCTGGTGGAGACGAGGGACGGGGACAGGCGGACGGAGAGCGTCAGGGACCTGGGCGAGCACGAGCTGTTTATCAGGGACGGCCGGACGGCCGAGATCGTCCGCCGGGTGGCCGCGCTGACGGACAGGACCCTGGCCGGCCTCGTCTCGCGCAGGAACCCCTTCGGCGTCGGCTCCCGGGAAAAACCCCGGAAAAAAGGCGACCTGGCCCTCTACGCCAGCTCCGGGGACGGGAGGATCGACTCCGGCCTGGTGCTGTCGGGCTTCGAGCTGGTCGACCAATGGAAGGTGCTGCTCTCCAAATCCTCCTCGGACCACGCCGGCCAGCCCGACAGGCGCGGCAGAAGGAAGATATTCTCCAGGGTGGCCGTCATGCCCCCCGGCTCGGTCTGCTCGGAGTCGTACCTGGTCGCGGGCGGCTTCGAGGAAAAACGCCAGGCGGAGAACCTGGCCCGCTACCTGACCACGCGCTTCTGCCGCTTCCTGGTCTCGGCCGTTCTGCTGACCCAGAACATCACCAGGGGCAATTTCCTCTTCGCGCCCGCCCAGGACTTTTCCCAACGGTGGACGGACGACAAGCTCCTGAGGAAATACGGCCTGGCCGGGCGGGACGCCGCCTTCATGGAGGCCCTGATCAAGCCGATGCGGGTCGAGGGCGCCGCGGACGAATAAGGGGCTCCCGCGGCCGCCCTCCCCCCCGGCGCCCTTTTTTCCCCTCGTTCCCGCCTCTTTTTCCCCTCGTTTTCCGTCTCCCCGCGCCCCGCCGCTTTTCCCCCCGCCCCCTCCCCGCCCGCCTCGTTCTTCTCGGCACCCCGCCGCCGCCGGAACGTCGGGGCGGTCGGGATGAAAAAGCCGCCTGTTTTATTTTTTTTGCGCCGTGCTCCTCCCTGGCCCCCCGTCCGGGCGGCAGGGGAGGAAAAATGTCCGGCGATCAATCTAAAACAACCTCGGAAGAGCCGGACAATGAAAACGCGCCGCATGTAGACCCTGCCAGGCTCGACTTGTTTTATCAATTTCTGTAGGTATAAATGAAGACTTTAAATGGTACAAATCTATTATGAGCAACTATCCTTCAAAGTACAGATAGAGTAGGATTATTTTAAAAACGCCACAAAAAGTGTTATTATACAAGGGCTATTTTTCGACCGTTTAAAATTTTTGGTCGTCGGAGAAATTTTTGGGCCGCAGGCAGGAGGGGGGAGCAAATTTGGCTCGGAAGGCGTCACCCTCTCAAATACTAACTACGCAAAATTATTATCTTTTTGTTTTTGGGTCGGTTGGGCTGTGGTCCGGCCTGGACAGGAAAAAGGGGCTGAGCAGGCCCCGCCGGTCGACTTTATTGGGTGGAAAAAGGCCGGAAGTCCAAGAGGGGCGTAACAATCAGTCATATTTAGAACTGCTGTTTGTTTTCCGGGGGGGGGTTGACTTTTTCTTGGGGTCGCGGTATTCTCCCAAATGGAGAAAACATTAGAAAAAACTCGTTTTTTCTGAAAACCCGCCAACGGGCAACTGTTGGCGGGTTTTTTCTTCCGGCCCACGCCTCGGCCGCCTTTTTTTTTATTTTTTTTTCCGGAGGGGTTGACTTTTTCTTGTGCTCGCGGTATTCTCCCAAATGGAGAAAACATTAGAAAAAACTCGTTTTTTCTGAAAACCCGCCAACGGGCAACTGTTGGCGGGTTTTTGCTTCCGGTCCCCGCCTCGGCCGCCGTCTTTCGGGTCCGCGGGGGCTGTTCCGCCGCCGGGGCCGGTCAGCCGGGGCCGTCCGGGCCCGGGGGGGGCGGGGCCGGGCGGTCGGCTCCCGTCGGGCCGCCTGGCCGCCCGCCTTTGTCGGGCCGGGAGTCCCGCGGCCCGGGGGGCGGCGGGCGCCGGGGACGGATTTTTTGAGGTCTTGACTGGCCTGAAAAATTATGTCAAAGTATCTAGATAATTATGGAACTTAGGCCGGTTCGCGCCTGGCTTTCGCTCTTCCCCGCCCGCTCCCCGGGCCGTTCCGCCGGGGGCGGTCCGCCGGGCGTTTCCCGCCGGTTTTTTTTCAAGCCCTCCGACCGAAAATCTCGGGGAGGACGACCGGGCGGATTGTTCCCTCCCCCTTCCGGCGGCCCGGCCCGACGCCCCGGGGGCGGGCTCTTCCCGTCCGTCGGGCGAGTTGTTTTGCAATAAGACGGCGAAGTGTGGTATAATTACCGTGTGAAAAATTGTGTTGACTGTTGTTGGCTGACAAGTGTGAGTAGGGATTAGTGCTGTAGATGGCATTTGATTATAATATTATTTGTTTCCTGTTTAATGTATTGTCAATTTGATATAGTTATTATCTAAGCATCTAAAATGCTATTTGTTATAATTTAACCCTACTATAGCATATAAATTTTTTACTATGGTTTAAAAAGTTCTATAGTTGTTAAAAGAACAATAGTAACGGTAATTATAGCTATTTTACTTTTCAAGGCGCGGCCCCCCGGCGGCAGGCGGGGCGGCCGGCCGCCCGGCTTTTTCCCGGGTCCCCTCTCCCGACAATTCCGGTTTTTTCCGCACCAGTCCGCCGCCGGTTTTTTGGGGCGGCGTCGGCGCGGCCGGCCCCGGGGGAGGGCGCCGGCGGCTTTCCGGCCCGTCGGAAGGCCCGTCTGTGTTGAAGAAAGTGAGGGCGGCTTGTCCGTCCCGGAGGAACGATGGCAGAGATATCAAGACGCCGCTCGACTCTATCCGGCACCTTAAAAGACCAGAGCGCGGATCATTACAAGCTGATCCTGGGCGAGTATTTGCTGAAGGCCGGCCAGATCACCAGGGGCCACCTCGAGGAGGCCACCAAGTGGATGCGGACCCACCAGTCGGACTCCATCTCGCGCTTCCTCCTCCGCAAGGGCTACGTCGAGCCCAACACCATCCCCAGCGTCCTGTCGCGGCAGTACAGCTACCCCATGGTCAACCTGTCCGACCGGGACATCCCCAAGCAGGTCCTGGACATGGTGCCCTACCCCGTCGCCCGCCACGGCATGCTCATCCCCTTCCAGCTCAAGGACAACAAGCTCATGGTGGCCATGACGGAGCCCACCAACAACAAGCTGGTGGAGGAGCTCGCCGGGTCCACCAAGTGCTCCGTCGTCCCCTCCGTCGTCTCCGAGCGCGACCTGGTCGCCGCCTTCAAGCGCCACTACGGCATCTCCGAGGCCGAGGAGCAGGCCATCATGGCCCCCCTGGACCCCAACGCCCAGGTGGACGACTCCGGCCCGGTCACCGTGGACAACCTGGGCGCCCTGATCTCCGACGCCCTGGACGACTTCTCCTTCGGCGACTCCAAGGACGAGGACGTCGGCAACGACTCCTACAGCGCCGAGAACAGCGCCATCATCAACCTGTCCAACCAGATTCTGGTCCAGGCGGTCACCCTGGGCGTCTCCGACGTGCACATCGAGCCCTTCGAGAAGCAGTTCTACGTCCGCTACAGGGCGGACGGGGCCCTCTACAAGCACACCAGGCTCCCCCTGGAGATCAGGAACGCCCTGATCGCCCGCCTGAAAATCATGGCCAGCCTGGACATCACCGAGCGCCGGGTGCCCCAGGACGGCAGGATCAAGATGCGCCTGGGCAAGAACAAGGAGATCGACTTCCGCGTCTCCAGCCTCCCGACCCTGTTCGGCGAGTCCGTGGTTCTGCGTATTCTGGACAAGTCCGGCCTCAACGTCGACATGACCAAGCTCGGCTTCACCCAGAAGAACCTCGACCAGTTCATGCGGGCGGCCTACCGTCCCAACGGGCTCCTTCTGGTCACGGGGCCCACCGGCAGCGGCAAGACCGTCACCCTGTACTCGACTTTGTCGCTTAGGAACACCGACGACGTCAAGATCCTGACCGCCGAGGACCCCGTCGAGTTCAACTTCCCCGGCGTCAACCAGGTCAACGTCATCAAGGAGGTCGGCATGACCTTCTCCAGGGCGTTGAAAGCCTTCCTGCGCCAGGACCCCGACATCTGCATGATCGGCGAGATTCGAGACCTGGAGACGGGCGAGATCGCCGTGGAGGCGGCCATGACCGGCCACTTGGTCCTCTCCACCCTGCACACCAACGACGCCCCCTCCACCGTCACCCGCCTGGTGGACATGGGCGTGGCCCCCTTCAACGTGGCCGCCGCCCTGGTGGTCTGCTCGGCCCAGAGGCTTCTGCGCCGGGTCTGCCCCAACTGCAAGCAGCCGATTCCCAAGCTCCCGGCCAACAAGCTCATGGAGGCGGGCTTCGACACCAAGGAGATCTCCACCATCCAGCTCTACGAGGGCAAGGGCTGCCCCACCTGCAAGGGCTCCGGCTACAAGGGCCGCCTGGGCGTCTTCGAGGTCATGGAGAACTCCCCGACCATCTCCGACGCCATCGCCTCCAAGGTCCCCGAGGGCCACCTGCGCAAGATCGCCCTCAAGGAGGGCATGCACACCCTGCGCCAGGACGGGCTGTTGAAATGCCAGCAGGGCATGACCACCCTGGACCAGGTGATGGAGAAGACGGTCATCCAAAAAGAGAGCCTGCCGCATTATTTGCTGAACCCCGACGAGATGGTCTTCGAGAACGGCGACACCATCATCAAGGAGGGCAACACCGACATGGCCTTCTACAAGCTCATCCAGGGCTGCCTGGAGGTCTTCAAGGGCCAGAACCTCATCGCCGAGATCTCGCAGACCAACACCTATTTCGGCGAGATGAGCGCCCTGGTCGGCTCCCGGCGCAGCGCCACCATCAAGAGCAAGGGCCGCAGCATCGTCAAGGTCTTCCCCGGCGACAAGCTCTCCGAGGTCCTGGAGAACTTCCCCGACATCTCCAAGCAGATCATCGACACCCTGGTCCTGCGCCTGAACGAGTCCAACAACCGCCTTTCCGAGATCATGCAGAACCGCGTGGAGCTCGAGCGCACCTACGTCAACCAGCTGACCGCCAGCTTCGGCGCGGCCGGGCAGCAGTCGTCCCGGCCCATCGCCTCCGCCCCCTCCGGCCCCGGGGTGGCCATGGGCTCCAAGGGCTCGGCCCTGGCCCGCCTGGCCGCCAAGAAGGACGCCTCCCAGTCCGGCGCCGCCGGGGCCTCCCTGGCCGCGGGCCCCAAGCCGGCCGGCCCCGGCAACGGCTCGGCCGGACAGCCCCTGATCAGGCCCATCGTCAAGACCGACGCCGCCCAGACGGCGGCGCCCGGCGGACAACCGCGGCCCGCCCAGGCCAGGCCCGTCCTGCCGGCCGCCTCCCAGGCGCCGCCCCAGAGGCTGGCCGCGGCCACGGCCACCGCCATCATGCCCAACGTCCAGGCCCCCCGGCCCCCGGCCCCGCCCCGGCAGGCCGCCGGGACCCAGCTCCCCCCGGCCGACTCGATTCCCGCCGAGGTCCTGGTCGAGGAGATCCCCGTCATGGTGGAGCCGACGGCGGCCGCCCCGCCCAAGGCCCCGCCCAAGGCCCCGCCCGCCCTGGCGGCCAGGCCCGCCTCGGCGACGATGACCGGGGACCCCTCCCAGACCAGCCGCAGCTTCGTCCGCAACCTGCTGCCCGCCGACCAGACCCAGCTGATCATCGCCAAGACGGCCGCCCCCGCCGCCAAGATCCTCAGGGAGGTCCGCTAGGGGACGGCCCCCGGAAACCTGCCGGCGCCGCCCGCGTCTTGCGGTTTCGGGCCGGGCCGGGCCGGGCGGCGGTTTCAATATCGGTCGTCTTCCCTCGAACTTCGCTCCGGTTTTGCCGGAGCTTTTATTTTGTCCCCCCGGGTTTACTTTGACGTTCGTCGGGCTTTCTTCCGGAGTCGTCGAAGCCTCGCCCGCGGGCGCCTCGAAATTTCCTCCGCGTCCCCCGGGCCCGCCTCGAGCGTCGCCGGCGGTTTTGAGATTTGTTCTCGGGCGGGGTATAATCTTGCGTCGGCGGCCGGTCGCCGCCAACCGGGAGGGGGCTGTCGCGGCCGCGACGGCCGCGACGGCCGCGACGGAACGGCCGGGATGGAAACGGAGAGATTTTATGACGATGAAAAAGAGCCCCCTCCCTCTTCCCTCTGGCTTCGGTCATGGAACGGCGGGCCGCCGGGCGGGCCGGGCGGGAATTTCCCCCGACGGCGGGCCGCCGGCCCGGACGCCCGCGCCGTCGCCGGCGCGCGCCCGCCAGCGCTTTTTTCTTCCGCCCCTGCTGCTGGTCCTTGTCTTTCTGGGGCAGCTGGCCCTGGGGCCGGCCCTGCGGGCGGCGGACACCCTGGTCTGCGCGAGCTACCCCGTCTGGCTGTTCGCGAGATACTTGAACGAGGGCCGGGACTACTACAAGGTCGAGCTCCTGACCAACCCGGCCACGGGCTGCCCCCACGAGTTCGCGCCGACGCCCGCCGACCTGAACAGGCTGACCAAGACCAGGATCCTGGTCAAAAACGGCCTGGGCCTGGAGACCTATCTGGACAACGCCCTCAAGGTGGCCCCGACGGACGTCGAGGTCATAGACGCGAGCCGCGGGCTGCCGACGTTGTCGATGCTCTGGAACAGGCTGGACTTCGACGGGACCATGGGCCCGGACCCCGGGGGCCGCCAGCCCTCCCAGATCCCCAACCCCCACGTCTTTCTCTCCCCCAGGCTGGCCGGCCAGATGGTGGCCAACATCGCCGGCGAGCTCTCGAGGCTCGACCCGGGAGGCGCCGAGCATTACGCCCAGAAGAACGCCGCCTGGGAGCTGGAGACGGCCAGGCTCGAGGAGGCGGTGGCGGAGTTTAGGCAAACCAGGCGGGGCTACAAGATCGTCACCAGCCACGGCTTTATGGACTACCTGGCCCAGGACCTGGGCCTGGCCGTCCTGGCCGACATCAGCCCCCTGGGCTCCGAGGCCCCGCCCTCGGCCGCCCGCCTGGCGGCTTTGGGCCGGCTGGTCCGGCGCGAGAAGATCTCGGCGGTCTTGCTGGACCCCGAGGCCGACCCGGGCCCGGCCAGGACGCTGAGCTCGGAGGCGGGCATACCCGCGGCCATCATCGACACCTCCACCTCGGGCCCGGGCGACCCGCCCCCGGACTTCTACCAGAGGGTGGTCATGGAGGACATCGACCTTCTGTCCAGGATGCTGCCCCCCAACCGGGAGCCCCCCCCGGCCCCCGACACCCAGGGGGCCATGCTCCCCCCCGGCAACCCCCGGCCCGTGCCCCTGCCCGGTCTGGACGGGGAGGAGGAGTAGCCTCGGGGCCGGCATAATTTATTTGCGGCCGCCCCGGCGGTTTTCGAGGCCGGGTTTATTTTCCTGAAGTCGTCCCCGGGGTTTCGGAAGCCCCGTTTTTCCCCTTCCGCTGTCCGCGACTGTCCGCCGCCCTCGCCAGTCGCCCCAGCAAGTCCGGAGCAAACGCCGGACGCGGAGCCGCGAGATGAGCCAAGCGGGGCTGTTGAAGCCCGCCCCGGAGCGCCCGCCGGAGACGCCGGACGGGCGTCCGCCGGATTCGAGCGCCCCGCCGGCCGCCCCCGACCGGCCGGGCCCGACGGGGGGCCCGGGCTGCGGGCACTATCGCCACCCCGGCGCCGGGACGCCCGGGGAGCGGGCGGCCTCCGCCCACAAGCCGGTGGTCACCCTGGCGGACGTCAGCGTCACCCTGGGCCAGTACAAGGCCCTGAGGCGCGTGACGGCGACGGTGCCCCTGAGGTCTCAGACGGTGGTCATCGGTCCCAACGGGGCCGGCAAGTCCACCCTGGTGCAGACGATACTCGGCTTTCTGCCCCACGAGGGCTCCCTGACCTTCGACCCGCCGTCGCCCCGCTTCGGCTACGTCCCCCAGCGCCTCGACTACGACCGGCACCTGCCGCTGACGGTGACGGAGTTCCTGGCCCTGGGGCTGACGCGCAGGCCCTTGTGGCTGGGGGTCTCCCGGGTCGTCAGGAAAAAAGTTTCGGAGGGCCTGGAGAGGGTCATGGCCTCGGATCTGGCCGCCAGGCCCCTGGGCGCCCTGTCCGGTGGGGAGACCCAGAGGATCATGCTGGCCGCCGCCCTGATGAGCGACCCGGACATTTTGGTGCTGGACGAGCCGGCCACCGGGGTGGACATCAACGGCGAGCAGCTGATGTGCGAGCTTCTGGACGGCTTTAAAAAGGACTACACCATCATCATGGTCAGCCACGACCTGCCCACGGCCCGGGCCCACGGCGACTGGGTCATCTGCCTCAACCGGCGGGTGGTCGCCCAGGGCAGGCCCGAGGACGTCTTCCGCCCGAAGATCCTGGCCGCCACCTTCGGCCTGCACCAGGGCGCGGAGCTCTGGTCGGACCACAAGATTTGAGCCGGGGTGAGGCAAGGCGCAGACGCGGAAAAAAATATAAGCGAGATGGAAGAAGAAGAATGAAGAATGAAGAAGTAGAAGAATGAAGAATGAAAAAGAGGAAGAAGAAGTAAAAAAAGAGACATGTTTTAGACTGAAACGATCCTTTCATCCGTTCATCTTTTAGTCCCCTTTCCCTTTTTAAGCCCGGGCCATGGAAATCTTCTCCCCGCTCTACCAACTGGCAGGCTGCCTGTACGAGCCCATGTTCATGCGCCGCTCGGCCCTGGCCCTGGCGCTTTTGACCGTGGCGGCCTCGTCGTCGGGGGTCATGGTGGTCAACAGGCGCATGGCCTTTTTCCCGGACGCCGTGGGCCACTCCGTCTTCGCCGGCGTGGCCGCGGCCCTGATGCTCAGCCTGAACGTCCAGCTGACCGTGCTGGCCTTGTCGGTGCTCATCGGCCTGACCGTCACCTTTCTGGCCCGGCACAGCCATCTGGCCTCGGACACGGTCATCGGCCTGGTCTTCTCCGGGGCGGTGGCCCTGGGCCTGGCCCTGGTCAGCCGCCAGCCCCAGGCCGCGGCGGGGCTCTCCAGGTTTTTCCTGGGCGACGTCCTGACCCTGGACGACGCGCAGCTGACGGCCCTGGCCGGCCTGGACGTTCTGACGATAGTGTTTCTGGGCCTGATGACCAACCGCCTGACCCTGGCCTGCGTGGTCCCCCGCTCGTCCTCCGACCGCTGGGGCGAATATCTTTTCGGGGCCTATCTGGCCGTGGTGGTGGCCGTCGGCGTCCAGGCGGTGGGGGTGCTTCTGGTGACCGCCCTTTTGGTCGCCCCCGCCGCCACCGGCCGCGTCGTCTCGGTCTCGTTCAGGGGCATGTTCTGGGCGGCCATGGCCGCCGGCCTCGTAGCCGGGCAGGCGGGCCTCTGGGCGTCGTTTCAGCCCGCCGTCAACACCTCCGCCGGGGCCACCGTCGTGCTCGTCAACGTCCTCCTGTTCTGCCTGGCCGCGCTCTATCGCAAGATCAGACCCGTCAGGTGAGGGGGGGAGGGCGGCCGCGACGACGGCCGGGGAATTTGCCTCGTCCGGACGGGACCGGGCCGCTCCTTGCGGGCTTTTTCCCGGTCAAATCTGGACAGTCCTGAATTTATCAAGTATGATGGACTTAAGTTTTGGCGGCCCCGGGCGCCGGCGAGTCCGGGACTTGGGTTTTCCCGGGGGCGCGGGCGGGCGGGAGGCTTTTTATTTCGGCCTTTGGCGGGCCGAAGACGTTTTGCTTCGGCCGAGGGCACGCTTGATGACCGCCCCCCTGCACCATGTCAACCAGCTGATCCTCCATCTGCCGACCATGGGCGGCCTGATGGCCTCGCAGGTCTCCGCCGAGGAGGAGCTGAGGCGGCTGGCCCGGCTGGAGGAGGCCAGAAACCTCCACAGGGAGGTCGTCGAGGTGGTCTCCCGGACCCGGGACACCGTGGCCGTCGCGGCTATTCGTCAGGAGCCCGAGCCCAAAAAGGAAAAGCGCCGGGGCGGGCGCCCGCGCGCGGCCCGCCGGTCCGCCGGTCCCGATATTTTCGAGGAGCTCGGCCCCGTCGAGCCGGTGGTCGACCGCAGGGTTTAAGTTTTTGGCGACGGGCGCCCCGGGGCGTCGTTATCTTGACTGGAAAGGCGGGTTGGGGTGGCTACGGACGTCTTGACCATCATGCGTCTGCAGGCCGGCCTGGAGGCCGTCCTGGTGATACTTCTGGCCGTCCTCCTCTGGCGGTCCGCGAGGCGCCGGACGCCCGACCCGGCCGCCGTGCCCGACAACCTGAAAAACAGCATCGAGCGCTTCCTGGCGGAGTCGGAAAAGATCGCCGCCGCCTTCCAGGTCAACCTCGAGGACAAGAAAAACCTCACGGCCGACCTGATCCTCAAGCTGGACAGGAGGCTGGCCGACTACCGGGAGCTTCTGGAGCAGACCGGGCGGGCCGCCGCCGACGCCGAGCGGCGCATTTTGCGGCTCGGGGACGAGCTTGGCGAGCAGGTGCGCCTGCAGGCCGCCCAGGCCCAGGCCCAGGCCCAGGCCGCCGGGGAGGGGCGCGCCAACCCCGCCGCCCCCGAGGTCAGGTCCATGGTCCTGCAGCTGGCCAAAAAGGGTCTGAGCGTCGAGGACATCGCCGTCAGGTCCAGGCTGCACAGGGGCGAGGTGGAGCTCATCATCGACCTGGAGAACCAGTTCAGCGTCTAGGGGACGCGGCCCGCGCCGCCCGGCCGGCCCGGGCGAGACCCGGCCCCGATCTCCGAACGGGGGGGCGGAAAATATCAACGCCCGGAACGCGCCGCGCAGGCGGCCTGTTCCGGGCGTTTGGTTTTTTTTGAGAGGCGCGTCCTGCCGGGCGGTTGTCTAGGCCAGCCAGACCTGGTAGATGAAGGCCAGGGTCAGGACCGTCCCGATCATGAACTTGAACAGGCCCCCGACCAGGAGGCCCAGCAGCGTCCCCCCGCCGGCCTTGAGGCTGTCCTTGAGCTCCATCTTGTTGAAGGCCATCTCGAAGACGGCGGCCCCCAGGAAGGCCCCGACCAAAAGCCCCGGCAGGCTGAAGAAAATGACGCCGATGAAGGCGCAGACGACGGAGCCGATCATGCCCGCCTTGTTGGCCCCGAATTTTTTGGCCCCCAGCATGGCGGCCAGCTGGTCGAGGACCAGGCTGAGGACGACGACCGCCCCGACCACTATCAGCGCGGCGGAGCCGTAGGCCCGCCACTTGTCAAAAAGACCGTAGCCCAGGTAGACGAAGAAAAAGACCGGCAGCCCCGGTATGACCGGCAGAACCGAGCCTATGGTGGCCCCGGCCATGACCAGGACGCAGACGACGGGGACGATGATTTCCAGCACGGGTCGCGCTCCTTTTCCGGATCGTCCGGACCGACGCGGAAAGCTTCCTGTTTCTTGGCGGGCCGGCCGGGCGGCGGATAAAAATCAACGGGCGAGTAAAAGAGTGTTTAAGCCGCCCCGGCCCCCCGGGCCGTCGCCGTTGTTTGTCCAGCCCATGCTACCACGCCTTTTGGGGAAAAACTAGAAATTTGCCCCCCGCGGCGCGGCGCCCGCGTGTTTCCGCTTTTCCCTGGTCCAAGGACGGGGAGGAGGAGGAGATGAGATGAGTTGAGTCGAGCCGGGAGGGGAGGGGAAGCGAGGGGAGGGCCCGGCGGCGCGGACGGTTCGGAGTCGGTGTGGGGCGATTATGATCTAAAGCATATAATCGGCGGTATAATTTATGTATAATCTCAAATTGGCAGACTCTTGGAAACTTATTTGATCTTTTAGTTTTAAAAATTTGCTTGTTCGCACTGAGGAAGGTAATTAGCCCTCGCGGCCCCGGCGTCCCCGGCCGTCCTCGCGACCATACGGGGAGGGGCGTCGAAATGTCGTGCGAACGTCAAAAAAATATGTTTTCTTCAGAGCGGGGGACGTCGGGCCGGGGCGGGACGGCGGCGGGGGAACTTGGGGCCTTTTAGTGTGCTCAGGCAACCATTTCGGGTGCCCGAGTCCTAAAAAAGAGGGCGGTCGGGCCTGGAAAGCCTCCCGTCCGGCAGGGACTTTTGAGTTGACAACGCGACTCCGGGTGGGTAAACTATGACTGAATAGGCGCGATATAGTGCGTTCGTTTTGACCCGGTCTCCAAATCTTCCCGCGGCTTTCCAAGCCTCGTCCCATCAATCATGACTTTCGGCTGACTTCCAGCCGGGCGGCCGCTTCCAGCCGACTCCCGTCCCCATGGCGCCCCGCCCGGGCGCCGGACCCGGAGCCCTCGGCCAATAATCGATTTGAGGTGCATGATGTCCGAAAATATATTGGTCCTCACGGACGAGACTTTTGACAAAACACTAGCGGAAAACTCGCTGCCCGTTTTGGTCGACTTCTGGGCCCCCTGGTGCACTCCGTGCCGGTCCATCGCCCCCATCCTGGACGAGCTGGCCGGCGAGATGAGCTCCAGGCTGGTCTTCGCCAAGATGAACGTCGACGAGAACGGCGACACCCCCACCAAGCTCAACGTGCGCTCCATTCCCTGCCTGATCCTCTTCAAGTCGGGCGCCGAGGCCGGCAGGCTCCTGGGCGGCAAGGGAAAGCAGGTCCTACAAGACGCCCTGGAGAAATTGCTGTGACCCCCGCCCCCCGCCCCGCGGCCGGCCGCCCCATGGCCAGGCTGCTTTTCGCCGGGCTCCTGGCCCTGGTTCTCGCCCTGGCCCCCGGCTGCGGCAAGTCCTTCGACTATGTCAAGAGCATGTTCGGCTACGGCCCCGACCCCACGGTGGGCCTCGGCGACGAGTCCGGCAGCCTGGCCACCAAGGCCCAGGAACGCATGGACGCCTCCGACTACGCCGAGGCGGCCCAGCTCTACCAGCAGCTGAGGGACCAGTACCCCTACAGCCGCCTGGCCATCCTGGCCGACCTGCGTCTGGGCGACGCCTATTATCTGGACGCCAAGTACATCGAGGCCTATTCCGCCTACAAGACTTTCGAGGAGAGGCACCCGGCCTCGGACGCCATCCCCTACGCCCTCTACCAGGAGGGCATGTGCCACTTCATGCAGATGAAGGGCGTCGACCGCGACCAGACGCCGTCGGTCATCGCCATCAGAACCCTGGCCAACCTGGTGGAGACCTACCCCGACAGCAAGTACTCCGCCATGGCCAAGGCCCGCATCGCCGAGGCCCAGAACAACCTGGCGGGCCACGAGTTCTACATCGGGGAGTTCTACTTCAACCGCAAGGACTACTCCGCCGCCATGAACAGGTTCATGGGCATCATCGCCCTTTACCCCGACTCCGGCTACCACCAGAGGGCCTACAACTATATCGCCGAGTACCGCGACATGGTGGCCAGGGGCGAGATAGAGGAGGGCAACCAGAGGGGCAGCGCCTACAACTCCCCCTTCACGGTCACCGACATCTCCGACATGCGCTGACGGCCTGATTCCGGATAAGACAAAAGCCCGCCCCCGACGCCTCGAGCGCCCCGGGGGCGGGCTTTTTTTTATCGCCCCGGGATTTTTGTCCGCCGTCCCCGGGGACGACGGCGGGTGGCCGGCGCGCTGCCCGGGCTTGTCTCGGCCGCCCCGGGGGCGTCCCCGCCCGCGCCCGGCCGGGGCCGTCCGACCAAGACCGTCCGACCAAGACCGGCGCCGCCTGAAAAGACGGGGCGAAAAGGCGCGCCGCGGCCGTCCTCGTCCGTCGGAGGGGGCGGGAAAACCCGCCTCCCCGCTAGCTCTCCGAGCCGTTCCTGTCGGCGTTTTTTTTCCTGGTCTTGTCGGCCCCGCCCTCGGGCGGGGGCAATTTGGCGGCCCGCACCTTGGAGACGGCGCGTCCGGCGAGGCTCTCGACGGCGAACTCCGCCCCGAAGCCGGACCACTTGTCCCCCCTGGCGGGGTTGTCGCCGAACTTGTCGGCCAGGACGGCGGCCAGGGTGCGGTAGTGCTCCTCGGAGTCGGGCCCGAGGTCGAGGTCCAGGCTCCGGCTTAACTCCTCCAGGGAAACCGTGGTGTGGACCAGGGCCGAGCCGTCCTGGAGGGGCTGGACGGGCGGCTCCTCGTGGTCGAACTCGTCCTGGATCTCCCCCACGATGGCCTCCAGGATGTCCTCCATGGTCAGAAGCCCCTGCCAGCTCCCGTACTCGTCCCAGACCAGGCCCAGCCTGGTGTTTTTCTGGCGCATGAGCTCGAGGATGTCGTCGGTGTTCATGTGGTCGTAAATGTAGAGGGCCTGGCGGATGAGGGGCTTGACGTTCCTTTCGTTCTGGTTGAGCAGAAGGTCCTTGGAGTGCAGGAACCCGACGGGGTTGTCCTTTTTTTGGTCGTAGACGGGCAGCCTGGTGTGCCCGTTGGCCCTGATGAGCCCGACGGCCTCCTCCACCGTGGCCTCGGCCGGCAGGGATTTCACCATGGTCCTGTGCACCATGATGTCCCGGGCCGTGCGGCGGTCGAGGTTGAAGACGTTGTTTAAAAGCCTCTCCTCCGTCGCGTCCAGCTGCCCCTCGCTTTTGGACTCGGCGATCAAAAGCTTCAGCTCCTCCGTGGAGTGGGCCGCCGACTCGTGCAGCCGCGAGGCCCCCATGGCCAGGAGGATGACCCGGGCGGCGAAGTTCAAGATCTTGACCGCGGGCAGAAAAACGACGTGGAAAAAGCGCATGGGGATGGCCAGCATCAGGGCCGTGGACTCGGCGCCCCTGATGGAGAGGTTCTTGGGGGCCAGCTCGCCGAAGGTGACGTGGACGAAGGTGATCATGACGAAGCCCGCGGCCACCGAGACGGTGTGGACCAGGGTGGGGTTGTCGAGCCCCGCGAAGGCCATGGCGGGCCGCAGCAGGGCGGCCACCGCCGGCTCGCCCAGCCAGCCCAGGCCCAGGCTGGCCAGGGTGATGCCCAGCTGGCAGACGGAGAGATAGTCCTCCAGGTTGGCCAGCCCGAACAGGGCCGCCCGGGCCCTCTTGTGTCCGGCCTGGGCCAGGATCTCCAGCCTGGTGGGCCTGACCTTGACGAAGGCGAACTCCGCCGCCACGAACAGGGCGTTGAGGAGCACCAGCATCGCGGCCGAGAGAAGCATGATCGCAGTGTTCATAAAAGGGCCGAAAACAATTTTTTAGCGGTTCGGACAGATAAAAAAAGCGACGGGGACGGCGGACCGGCGCCGGGGAGTCCGGCCGGGACGCCCGCCGCCGCCCGAATTCGCGTCCCGCCGTCAAAACTCCCGTCCGGGCCGCCGTCTTTCCGCGGCGCGGCATGGTTTCGGGGATGTTTTTAGCGGGACAAGTCGTTCAATTTGGGCGAATATAACTATTTTAGCCGCAAACGGCGGACGGGGGCGTCATGCGGGGCAAAACTAACCTTCCCGGACGGCGGGGCGGCGGGCCGCCTGTTTATTCGGCTCATTATATGCTACAATTACCTAGTTTCAAAGGTTCTCTTTCCCAAGGGGCCCGCCCGCCCCTTGGCGTCTCCCGGGCGGGGGGCGGCCGGGTCCCGACGGGCCCGGACGGGTTGACGACCGGCCGCCCCGCGCCCCGGGAAATCGGCGTCCCGCCCGCCGGGGGCGGCCGGCGGATTGGAGGCTTTATGGACCAGAGGCTGACAGACGACTTCCTGGCCGGGAATCTGGGCGACCCCTTTTCCGTCCTGGGCGCCAGACCCGCCTTCCGCGACGGCAAGTCGGGGGTTCTTTTCAGGGCCTTCCTGCCCTCGGCCGCCAAGGTCGAGGTCCTGCTGAACGACGGCGGGACGCTGGAGCTTTTCAGCCGGGACGCCGTCCGGGCCGGGAAAGACCGGGACCGGGGCGCCGCCGGCGAGCTGGCCCCCTACTTTTTCGAGGGCTTCCACCGGGGGGAGCACGACTACAACCCGTACAGGCTCAGGGTCAGGTTCGAGCAGGGCCGGACGTCCGTCTTCCACGACGCCTACAGCTTCCGGCCCGTCCTGGGGGAGCTGGACCTCTTTTTGTGGAACCAGGGCAACCACTACCAGGTTTATCGGAAACTGGGCGCCCACCCGGCCGTCCACCAGGGGGTCGGGGGGACGCGCTTCGCCGTCTGGGCCCCCTCGGCCAAAAGGGTCTGCCTGGTCGGGGACCGGAACATGTGGGACGGCCGCAGGCTCCCCATGAGGCCCCGGGGCTCCTCGGGGGTCTGGGAGATCTTCGCGCCGTGCTTCCGGCCCGGGGACCTCTACAAGTTCGAGATCACCACCCGGGAGGGCGTGGTCCTCATCAAGGCCGACCCCATGGGCTTCTCGATGGAGATGCGCCCCAAGACGGCCTCCCGCGTCGTCGACATGGACGCCTACTCCTGGGGCGACGGCCAGTGGCTCTACGAGCGCTCCCGAACCGACCATGTCAACGGGCCCATGAGCGTCTACGAGGTGCATCTGGGCAGCTGGAGGCGGCATCCCGACGGCAGCTGGCTCAACTACCGCGAGATCGCCGACCTGATCGTCCCCTACATGACCGACCTGGGCTTCAACTGGCTGGAGATGATGCCCGTCTCCGAGCACCCCTTCGACGCCTCCTGGGGCTACCAGGTCTCCGGCTACTACGCCGTGACCTCCCGCTTCGGCACCCCCGACGACTTCCGCTACCTGGTGGACAAGTGCCACCAGGCGGGCATCGGGGTCATCCTGGACTGGGTGCCCGCCCATTTCCCCCGGGACAGCTTCGCCTTGGAGTTCTTCGACGGGACCCACCTCTACGAGCACGCCGACCCCAGGCAGGGGGCCCACTCCGACTGGGGCACCCTGGTCTTCAACTACGGCCGCAACGAGGTGAAAAACTTCCTGGTGGCCAACGCCCTCTTCTTCGTCGACGAGTACCACGTCGACGGCCTGCGGGTCGACGCCGTGGCCTCGATGATCTACCTCGACTACTCACGCAAGGAGGGCGAGTGGATCCCCAACAAGTACGGGGGCCGCGAGAACCTCGAGGCCCTGGAGATGCTCAAGACGCTGAACACCAAGCTCTACGAGCTCTTCCCCGGGACCATGACCATCGCCGAGGAGTCCACCGCCTTCCCCGCCGTCTCCAGGCCCGTGCACCTGGGGGGCCTCGGGTTCATGTTTAAATGGAACATGGGCTGGATGCACGACATGCTCGACTTCATGAGCAAGGACCCGGTCTTCCGGCGCTACCACATGGAGCGCCTGACCTTCGCCCTCCTGTACGCCTTCCATGAGAACTTCTGCCTGCCCCTCTCCCACGACGAGGTGGTCTACGGCAAGCGCTCCCTGTTCGACAAGATGCCCGGGGACTACTGGCGCAAGTGCGCGAACCTGAGGCTTCTGCTGGGCTACATGTACGCCGAGCCCGGCAAGAAGCTTCTGTTCATGGGCGGCGAGTTCGGACAGATCAACGAGTGGGACCACGCCTCCGAGCTCTCCTGGGAGCTCCTGGCCCGGCCCGAGCACAAGGGCCTGAGGGAGTTCACCAGGGACCTCAACCGCCTCTATTCCAGCGAGAAGGCCATGCACCAGATGGACTACGACTGGCGCGGCTTCGAGTGGGTGGACTTCAGGGACTCCGACTCCACGGTGGTCAGCTTCATCAGGCGCGGCCGCGCCCCCGACGACGTCCTGCTCTTCGTCTTCAACTTCACCCCCATCCCCCGTTTCGGCTACCGTCTGGGCGTCCCCAGGGCGGGCTTCTGGCGCGAGCTCATGAACTCCGACTCCGGCCTTTACGGCGGCAGCAACGTCGGCCTCGGCGGCGGCGCGCACACGGAGAATTACGAGTCCCACGGGCGCCCCCAGAGCCTGGTGCTGACCATCCCGCCCCTGGGCTTTCTGGCCCTCAAGGTCTGCTAGGGAGGCGGGCGAGAGATGGGCCGTCAGGTAATCCAGTGCGCCAACGTTTTCTTCAGCCCCACCGGGACGACCAGGAGGGTGGTCAAGGGCGTCTCCCAGGGCCTGGCCATGCGCCCCCGCAACGTCGACCTGACCATGCCCGGGGCCAGGACGACGCCCGTCTCTTTGGAAAAGGACGAGCTCCTGCTGCTGGCGTCCCCCGTCCACGGGGGGCGCCTCCCCAAGGTGGTCCGCGAGACTTTCGGCAGGCTCCCGGGCGGCAGGCGCCCGGCCGTGGCCGTGGTGGTCTACGGGAACAGGGCCTACGACGACGCCCTGCTGGAGCTCTACGATCTCTGCCTCGCCAAGGGCTACGAGGTGGTGGGGGCGGCCGCCTTCGTGGGCGAGCACTCCTACTCCCACGTCCTCGGCAAAAACCGCCCCGACCCCGCCGACGACGAGCTGGCCCGCCGCTTCGGCCTGGCGGTCAGGCAGACGCTTTTGACCGACCGCTGCCTCTCCGAGAAGCCCCTGCTGCTCAAGGCCTCCCGCCCCTACCGCCCCCTGTGGGAAAAACGCCCCCTGGCCCCGGCCACCTCGCGCAGATGCGCCGGATGCCTGAGCTGCGTCAAGCACTGTCCCGCGGGGGCCTTCGTCGACGGCGACCCCCGGAGGATCGACCGGGACAAGTGCCTCCTCTGCGCCGCCTGCATCAAGCTCTGCCCCGAGCGGGCCAAGTCCATCGACGACGACGACTTCTGCGACGACATGGCCGCCCTGGCCGCCGCCAACCTGGAGCGCAAGGAGCCCGCGACATTTCTGCCCTGACGGCCGTCGCCGGCGGCCGCGGGTTGCGGCGCGCGTTTTTTTAGATTATCCCGTCCGCCTTTTCCCCGGCTTCCCCGCCCCCCGGCCGAATCAAAAAAAACCGCGTCCGGCTCAAAAAATCCCGCGTCCGGCTTAAAATTATAATCGGCGGGGGCAAAATCAGGAGTTCTAATAACGTTGGACAAAGTGATTTATAGTTATAAAAAATTATAATATAATAATTTTTGATTAGACTCTGACCTCTCATGACAATTTATTAATTAATATATTTGGCGGCCGGCCGGGGAGACGGCGTCCGACGAGGGGACGGCGACGGCGACAGCGGCGGCCGGGGACGGCGACGGTGACGTGACGGCGAGGACGGGGCGGGGCGACGGCGACGGCCGCGACGACCGGGAATGGCGGGGGAGACGAGGCGAGGGAGGAATTGGCGATGGCGGGCGGGAGATTTTTTCGCTTTTCCCCAGGACAAAAACCAAACGCTTGGAGAAGGTTGTCGCGACACATGAAATATAGGAACTTATATATGAATAGATGGATTCCGTTGTCTCGCGACAATTAATTAGTTCGGGCGGCAGGGAAAACAGGTGGTTTGGACGGGGAGAAGAGGGATTTCGGGCGGAAAAAAACGTCAAGCCCGGGGCCGGGACGGTCAGTCAGTCAGGCGGGTCTCCGAAGACGGCGCGGGGCCGTCCGGGAGGGTCCGCCGCGGCCGGGGGCTTGGCGTTGGTGTCATGCGGGCCGAGGGCGTCGGCCGGCGCCAGTCGAGATTGTTGTCAGGACTCGATGTGGGACTGGTAATATCTCATCACCTGCGCCACGAATGACCTCGTCTGGCTGAAGGGCGGCATTTTGCCGCCATAGCGCCTGATGGCGTCCGGACCGCAGTTGTAGGCGGCCAGCGCCAGGTACTCGTCGTCCCCGAACTGTTCCAGGAGGGACTTGAGATAGCGGACCCCGGCTGTGATGTTGTTTTTGGCCTCCATGGGGCTTTGGATGCCCACGGATCTGGCCGTGCTCGGCAGTATCTGCATCAGGCCCACCGCGCCTTGGGAAGAGACCGCGTTTTTGTCAAATCTTGATTCGGCTTGAATGACGGCCTTGACCAGGGCCGGAGAGATGCGGTGGAGTCTTGCCGCGTCCTCAATCATTTGCTCGTAGGCGTAGGATTTTTTGTCAAACAAGGGTTTTTGGTGGGTCCGGTCCCTTATTTGATCGAGGAGGCTGGTGTCGGGCGCCAGGTCGGTGGTCAGACTGACGGTCTCGTTGGGGGGGGCCTGAGTCTCAGCCGCCTCGGGGGCGGCCGCCGAGGCCTCGGCGTCGGCGCGTAGTTTCAGGCGGGCGTTGTTCTCTAGGTGGGCTGAAGCGGTTACCAGGCTCAGAACCAGGGCGGCTGCTAATGTAGCCTTCAAACCCAATACCCCGATAGGGGCTGTTGTTCGTGGGTTACTCATAGCGTCTTAAATATCAGCTGGACGAAAATTTGTCAAGCCTTCTCCAGGCCTTTCTATTGGCGTGTTTTAGGATGTCGGCTGCGATAAGCGGCCATGGAGGCTGGTTTTCGGGAGGAAAAGTTTTTTTTATCATAGTATAAAAAACGGTTAAATACCGGCAATTTACTCTTAAGGCAAATAAAGGTAAATTAAGTTGACTATTTGCCGGAGGTGTGTCGCAGGCGGCCAAATGGGCGGACTTGAGCGACAAGGCGGCTAAAATCCCGCTCGCGAGGGGCTTCCCCGGGAGGTCTGAATTTGGTTTTGGACTCGGCGTTGATCCTCACCTCATAAACATGGTTCGGACTCCGCGTCGCCCCCGCCGGACGGCGGACGTCCCGACAGCCGAAAAGTGGTGTATAATGGCGGCGAACATGCGGCGGGGACGGTCGTTCGGGAGGGCGGGCGTCATTTTAAACCGACTGTCAGGACAGTCCGGCCCGCCGCCATGGCGGCCAATATGCCGGCAACCAGCCAGGTTTTTGTCAAACGGTTTTCACAGCCGGAGCGCGGAGGGGGGGAATTTGCGTCCAATCGAAAAACTGGAGCCCCTGCTGCTGGCCCTGGCGGCCGTTCTGGGGCTGGTCCTGGGCCGTCTGACCCCCCTCGGTGACCGAGGCGGCCCGCTGGTGCAGCCGCTTTTAATCCTGATGCTCCTGGGCGTCTTCTGGGACATCCCGGTCAGGGACCTGCGGAAGGGTTTTCAGAACCTGAAGTTCGCGGCGACGTCCCTGGTCGTCAATTTTGTCTGGATTCCTATTTTAGGCTACATCCTGGCCCTGATATTTTTAAGCTCGTCGAGGGACCTGCAGATCGGCTACGTCATGCTCCTGGTGACGCCCTGCACGGACTGGTATCTGGTCTTCACGGCCATGGCCCGGGGCAACGTGCCCCTGTCCGCGTCGATATTGCCTTTGAACCTCATCATCCAGCTTTTGCTGCTGCCGGTCTATCTGGGGCTCTTCGGCGGCATCTACGGCCAGTCGGACCCCCTGGCCATGATCATGCAGATAGTGCCCATTCTCCTGGTGCCCCTGGCCGCGGCCAGACTGTTGGCGCGTCTCGCCGCCGACAAGCCGAAACTGGCCGCCCTGGGGCGGAAAATATTTCCCGGCGGCAGATTTTGGTACCTCTTTCTGGCCGTCTTGTGCATGTTCGCCGGGGAGGGCGGGACGATCGTCGAGCGACCCGACATATTCGTCCTTCTATTGGCCCCGGTGCTTCTCTTCTTCTTGATAAACTTCGTCCTGGTGCAGGCCGCCGCCAAACTCATGAAGTTTGACCACCAGGACTCCGTGAGCCTCGGACTGACAACCCTGGCCCGCAACTCCCCGGTGGCTCTGACCGTGGCCATCGGCGCCTTCCCGGACCGCCCGCTGATCGCCCTGGCCCTGATCATCGGGCCGTTGATCGAGCTGCCCGTCCTGGCGCTGGTCGCCCGGGCGCTGTTGGTTTTGGGCGGGATGAGGGGAGTCGGCGGGGACGCGGACGCGGACGGCGGAAAAATTGACGGGGACGCGGACGGCGGAAAAAATGACGACGGGACGGACGGCGTTGATGAAAAGAGCCGATAAGTAAATAACGTCCAAGTCCGACGGCTAAAAGATGCCGAAAGTGGCGCTTGAGACCGGGCGGAATAAAATAAAGGCCGGACAAGATAAAAAATGACGGCGCCAAAATATTATTTTTGGCGCCGAAAAATCATTTCGCGGGGGCCGGCGGGCCCCTTATTTTTTTAGAGGCCCCCTGCTTTTGGCGGCCCTCGGTTTTGCCGCCGCCCCCGAGGCCAGCCCGTCGGCCGTCTTGTTCCTCTCCCGGCGCACGTGGCTGATCCGCCAGCGGTCGATCCGGCCTAGGAGGTCGCAGGCGCTGGCGTGGAGGATTTTGAGGACGGGGTCGCGCACCAGGTATTCCTTGTTGATCTGCTTGACCATCAGCTCGGAGTCTGAAAAAATCTGGATGTTTTGAACTTTCTTTTCCACGGCCAGCTCCAGCCCGCGCAGGAGGGCCTTGTACTCGGCTATGTTGTTGGTGGCCCGCCCGATGTCCTCGCTGTATTCAAAGCGGCCGTCGCCGTCGGTCTCCCTGAGGACTCCGCCGATGCCCGAGGGGCCGGGGTTTCCTTTGGAGGCTCCGTCGCAGTTGAGTGTCCATTCGACCATGGGGGATCTTTCCTTTCCCGGCCCGGTTTCCGGCCGGGCCTCCTCGTCGCCCGCCCGGTTTTCGAGCCAGGGAAGCATAGCATATTTCCCCTCCTAAAAAAACGCGGCTTTTGGTATTTTTCAGCCGCCCCCGCCCCGGCGGGCCGGTCGTCTTTATTTCTTGTCCGCGACCGTCCGTCTTGTCCGTCCCGTTTCCTCCTCTTGTTCCTCCGGGTCGTCCGGCAGGATCCCGACCAGTCTCTCGACGAACTCCGCGCCCGCGCCGTCGCGCATGATCTTCCCGGCCTCCCTGAGGCTGTCCGGCTTGGCCTCCATGACGCGAAAGGCTGGCCGGCTTCATCGCGCCGTCGGGCATGGCGGTCTGATTGGAGCTTGTTTTTGAGTTTTTGAAAGGCCGGGGAAATATCTTTTCCCCGGCCTTATAATTTTTGGCCGGGCTTTCTTTCCGCAAGTGTCGGCCGCGAAGACGACGGGCGGGAATAGAGGCGGCGGCGCGGGTTGGAATAGAGGCGGCGGCGCGGGTTGGAATAGAGGCGGCGGGGGCGGGAATAGAGGCGGCGGCGCGGGTTGGCCTAGAGGCGGCGGCGGGGGGACTGGCGACGGGGGGGAGGGAGACGGGGGGGCGGGCGCCGGGGGGAGGCGGCCGCCGTCCGCGTCTCCCCGCGTCCTGGAAAATCAAATTATCGGGGTCTCAGGCCTTGGCCTTGCTCCTCTCCTCGAAGTCCCGCATGGCCAGGATGGTCTTCTCGAAGAGCTTGTCCAGGTCCCAGCCCAGCATCCGGGCGCCTTTTTCGATGACCTCGCGGGAGCAGCCGGCGGCGAAGGTGACGGTTTTAAACTTTTTGCGCACGGACTTGACCTCGAGGTCGGAGACGCTCCTGGAGGGCCTGATCAGGGCGGAGGCCCAGATGAGGCCGGTCAGCTCGTCGGCGGCGTAGAGGACCTTCTCCATCTCGTGCTCGGGCTTGACGTCCACCGCGATCTCGTAGCCGTGGCTGACCACCGCCCTGACGACGTCGTCGCCGACCCCGCCCTCCCTGAGAAGCTCCGGGGCCTTCTTGCAGTGCTGGTCGGGATACTGCTCGAAGTCGATGTCGTGCAGGAGCCCCACCACCCCCCAGTAGTCGACGTCCTCCCCGTGGCCCAAGTCTTGGGCGAACCAGCGCATGACCCCCTCGACCGTCTCGGCGTGCTGCAGGTGGAAAGGCTCCTTGTT
Source organism: Deltaproteobacteria bacterium (assembly GCA_031264015.1). Classification (GTDB taxonomy): domain Bacteria; phylum Desulfobacterota; class Desulfarculia; order Adiutricales; family Adiutricaceae; genus JAIRNQ01. The sequence continues at coordinate 31,770 of JAISET010000099.1, forward strand.
ATATTTGGTCAAAAGCTCCCAAGCCTGGTCCCTGGGTATGGTTTTCATGGATGTCGTCTCCTCATGTCTGACCCCACGGCGCGTCCGAACCGCGCCGGACGCGGATCGCGGTCGTCGCCATCACCGTCGGCGGCGGACGGCCGCCCGTTCCGGCTTGGCCTGGCCCGGCCCGGGCCGCGTTCTTTTTTCGGGCGACGATCCGCCCGAGGCTCGCGGCCCGGGCGGGTTTGCCGACCACGCGAGTATAGCACAACGGCCGCGGGGGCGAAAGACGGCCGTGCGGCCGGGAATGACGGAGGGCCCGGGCCGGCTCTGGGATCTTGACAATATAAACGAGCAAAATTATAATCTTTACATTGACTGAACTGCGGTTTGCACAGTAAAGATAATAAATGGAACATTATTAATTAGCAATGGTAATTATATATTCATGTTTCTTATTAAAAATTGTTTGTATGGATAAAATGTCAACTACTGTTTAATTTTGATTTTTTGACATGCGGCAAGCATGTTACATGTTAAACTCCTGTTCAAATAATTGAACTTATTGCCTATTGACAATGTAATAAGCTAAGTTGTTAATGTATTAATTCCAATATTTATATTATGTGGCGTAAGTTTAATTTTTCTTAGGTTTTGAATTTTCTCGCTCTGTTTTTCATCGATTTTCTTGCATTGGCGATTTGGTAAGGCCGACAATTAAACCAAACTCCACAACCCAAAACAGTAATGGCCATTTTGTCATTGATATGGAGCTGAAATGAGCCTAAAAGTAGTGTTTGTGGGCATGGGCATGATGGGTTCCAGAATGGCGGCGAGAATCCTGGACGCCGGGCTGCGGCTGACCGTCTATAGCAGGGACTCCTCCAAATGCGCGCCGCTGGCCGAGAAGGGCGCCCTGGTCGCGGGCTCTTTGGAAGAGGCCTTGCTCGAGGCCGACGTGGTCCTGACCATGGTCAGCGACGACGGCGCCCTCAAGAGCGTCGTCTCCGAGGAGTTCCTGAAGTCGAGGCCCTCCTCCCAGCCGTTGATCAACGTGTCCTTCTCCACCGTCAGCGTCGACCTGGTCCGCTCGCTGACCGCCATGCACGTCTCCCTGGGCCACGACCTGGTCTCCTGCCCGGTCTTCGGGCGCCCCGCGGACGCTCAGAACGGCGCCCTGAACCTCTGTCTGGCGGGGCCGCTGCGGGCCAAGGAGACGGTCGCCCCTTATCTGGCGCCCCTGGGCAAGGTCTGGGACTTCGGGAACTTTGCCGCCGACGCCAACGTGGTCAAGCTGGCCGGCAACTTCATGATCGCCTCCTTGATCGAGACGCTCTCCGAGGCCTTCGCCCTGGTGGAGAACAACGACGCCGACCCGGCGGCCTTTTTCGAGCTGATGACCAACACCCTCTTCGGCGCCCCGGCCGTGCGCGCCTACGGGAAGCTGATCATGGACGCGGACTTCGCCGAGGCGGGCTTTCTGACCTCCCTGGGGGCCAAGGACTGCAACCTGGTTAAAAAGGCCGCCCGCATCAGCCACACCCCCATGCCCTTCGCCTCCGTCCTGGAGGACCGCTTCGTCAGGGCCCTGGCCAAGGGCTGGGGCGGCCGCGACTGGACCGTCATCAGCCAGCTGTCCCGCGAGGACGCCTCCATGAGGTGAGCGCCGCCGGGCGGTTTTCCCGTCGATTTCGCCCTTTGTCCCGGCTCGTTTTTTTATTCGCCCCCGGCAGGGAAACGCCGCCCGCCGGGGGGTTTTTATGTCGTCGGGCCGGTTGTTTTGGCGGCGGCGTTTGAACTGTTCCGAGCTAAGTTTTTAATCTTTCATGGCGTCATGTCCCGTCGGACGACGGGTTTATTCCCGCAAGTTTCGCCGAAGTTTTTCCAGGAGTTCCGGCGGGGGCGGTGTTTCCGTTTTTTTTGGGGGGGGGCGGGGGGCGGGGAGAGGGGAGTTTTTGAGGAAAAGAACCCACCCCCCGCCCCCGAGCTAGGAAGAATGAACGGGGACGAGGGGGGCATGGCCGCGATAGTGTCCGGTCAACCGCGACAGTTTCAGGATAATCTTTTTGAAGTCTGTTGTCCGCAGTCCGCAGTCTGTAGTCTGTTGTCTGTTCGTTTGTTCGCCGCGCTATTTTTATTCTTTGTTCAACTCAATTCAATTCAATTCAACTCAACTCAACTCAATTCAATCTAATTTTCTTTTCAATTCCCCGCTCTTTGTTTGCCGTCCGCCGTCCGCGGCCCGCGGTCCGGCGTCAAATTCGGCTTTCGGTCTAATGCGACAGGGGCCAGGAGGAGAAGTCGTCGCCGTGGCGTCTGTAGGCCATGGCGGGCCTCAGACCGGCGGCCTCCAGGACGGGCAGAATCAGGTCGTGGTCGGACTCGACGAAGCTGATGGCCAGCCCGCAGTTGGGGTTGACCTCCTTGGGGACGGGCACCAGGGTGAAGGGGAGGCCCCTTTCCTCCAGGAGGTCCTCGGCGTTCAAGATCAGCGTGTTCGAGGCGAAGACCAGTATGATTTCCGGGCCGGCCATGTGTCTCTCCTAGCGTCCGCCCCCGGCGGCGAGGGAGGCCAGAGCCCTGGCGCCGGCCGCTATCTCGTCGGCGGTGTTGAACGGCCCGAACGAGAAGCGGGCGCTGCCTCCCGGGAAAGTGCCCAGCTCCCGGTGCGTCAGGGGCGCGCAGTGGAGGCCGGGCCTGACAAGTATCCCGTGCTCCCGCTCGAGGGCGGCGGCCAGGTCCGAGGACGACCAGCCGGCCAGGTTCAGGGAGACGGCGGCCACCCTGTCCTCCTCGCCCAGCTTGGGGCCCTGGACGGAAACGCCGGGGACGCCCCCGATCTTCTCCAAAAAAAGCCCGGCGAGTCCCAGCTCGTGCTCCCTGACGGCGGGCACGCCCCTTTCCAGCAAATACTCGACCCCGGCCGCCAGCCCGGCCAGGCCGTGGGTGTTGGCGGTGCCGGCCTCCAGGGCGTCGGGAAGGAAGCCGGGGTGCTCGAGGCTCTCCGAGCGGCTGCCGCTGCCGCCCACCGAGAAGGGCAGCAGCTCGATCTCCGGGGAGACGTAGAGCCCGCCCGTGCCGGTGGGGCCCAAAAGCCCCTTGTGGCCGGTGAAGGCCAGAAGGTCCACCCAGTCCCCCGCGTCGTCCAGGGGGACGCTCCCGGCCGTCTGGGCGGCGTCCAGCAGCAGGGGCACCCCGCCGGCCGCCTCCTTGATCTCCCTGGCCGGGGCCAGGGCCCCGGTGACGTTGGAGGCGTGGTTCAAAACGATCAGCCTGGTCTCCGGCCGCAGCCTGGACTTGAAGTCCTCGGCCAGCATGCGGCCGCCGCGGGAGGGGACGGCCTCCCAGTCGACCCCCCTCTCCCGGCGCAGGCGGTCCAGGGGCCGGGCGGTGGAGTTGTGCTCCAGGGTCCCGGAGAGGACGTGGTCGCCTTTTTGCAAATTGAGGCCGAAGAGGGCGGCGTTCAAGGCCCAGGTGACGTTGGGCCCGAAGCACAGGCGGCTGTTGTCCTTAATGCCAAACAGTCTGGCCATGGCCTTGCGGGCCCGGTGCACGGTCCGGCCCGCGCTCATGGCGGCGGCGTGCCCGCTGCGCCCGGGGCTGGCCGGGGCGGCCAGAGCGGCCATGACGGCCGAGGCGACCTGGGGCGGCTTGGGGAACGAGGTGGCCCCGTTGTCAAAGTAGATCATGATCTCGCCTCCGCGCGGGCCCGGTCGATTTGTCCGGGCCCCTTCCGCGCTCCCAGGGCATGCGCCTCGAGGGCGGCCAGAATGTCTTTGAGGTTGGTCAGCTTCATGTTGGGACAGAAGACCTCGGTCTCCGTCTCCAGGAACCTACTTTGGGGACATCGTTCCTGCAAAGTCTCCACCAGGCCGCTCTCGCAGGCGACCACGAATTCTCCCGGCGGGGCGGCGGAGCACCAGTCGAAAATGGACTGGCTGTCGCCGACGAAGTCGGCGGCCTTCCGGACCTCTGGCGCGCACAGCGAGTTTACCACAATTTTGGCCCCCGGGCGGCCTGCCCTCGCGGCCAGAACGTCCTCGAGCCGGACCAGCCTGTGCACGTGGCAGACGGCCCCCGGGAACTGCCCGTGGGCCAGGCGGTCCGGGTCCCCGGCCGAGAGGGCCGGCAGCACCAAAAGCGGGGCCCCGCCCGAGCCGCCGGCCCAGGGGGCGGGCAGGTCCCGGGCCGAGCCGACGGCCAGGTCGCAGAGGTCCAGGATGTCGCCGGAGGCCTTGAGGTCGGCGGCCAGAATTTTCCCGGGGTGCGCGAGACGCAGGCCCGCGACCTCGCCCGGGCCGACGAGTTTGCTGAAGGGGCAGCCGGCGTCGCGGCGGGGGATGACGACGGGCAGGTCGGGCCGGATTCTCGCGACCCTCTCCCCCAAAAAGTCCACCCCGCACAAAAGCAGCGCCGAGGCCCGGCTCTCTTTCGCGGCCTTGTAGAGCCCGGCGCTCCCCCCGCAATAACTGGCCAGAGTCCTCACCTCGCGGCGCTGGTAAAAGTGGGCGAGGACGTCCACCTCCAGCTCCGCGGCCAGACGGACGATCGTCTCCGCCTGGGCCAGGCGCCTGGGGCCGAGCTCGAGCCGGGACAATTTTATGAGCCGCCCGCGGGCCTCCCGGGCGAGAAGGCGGTTTTCCGGCGCGTCGCGGCCGGCCGCGTCGGCGGCGAGACTCGCGTCGGCGGCGAAACCGGCGTCCGCGCGGGCGGCGAAATCGGCCCCGGAGTCCGGGTTATGTTCCGTTTTGACGGGCATGAGGCTACCAGCGGCGCCCGACCACCATGCTGTAGGACTCGCCCAGGGCGTTGGCGTAGCGGCCGACGCTCTGGATGGAGAGATGGTTGGAGTAGCGGTCCCGCAGCTCGGACATGTCGTCGAAATAACGGAGGCTCCCCTCCTTGGGGAACCTGGGCATGGAGAAGAGGACCGGCTTCCCGCTGGGCACGGTGTCCAGGAAGGCCCGGTCGTCCTCCATGACGTCCATCATGTTCAGTAGAAGATAGGCCTCGTAACGCTCGTACTGCTGGATGACCTGCGGGGAGAGGAAGTCCCCGTAAATGAAGTTCCAGCCGGGGTAGGCGGCCTTGGCGGTCTTGATGTTGTTGTGGCTCATGTCCACGCCGAGGTAGACCTCGGTCTTCTGGCGCCTTTTGACCATGACCCCGGTGAAGTTGCCCGGCCCGCAGCCCAGGTCGGCCACGTTGGCGATCTGCAGAAGCCCCAGCCGTCCGAAGGCGTTCTCGTACATGGTCGGGTCGTAGGGGGGCGGGGGAACCGGCTCGGCCGGGGCGTCGCCCGCCGGCCTCGGGGGCAGCTGGCCCCTGAGGCCCATCAGGCCGGCCGGGTTGTTGAGGAGCTGGTTGGGGTCGAAGGACATGGTTCCTCCAGAAGTTTCAGCCCGCCGCGGGCGGGCCGGCAAGGCGGTCTCGGAGTCTCTAAACTGTAATTCCGCCCGCCCGGCGGTCCGGTCAGACCAGGTTGGCCCGGAGGACGTGGCAGTCGCAGGGGCCGACGTTGGCCAGGAAGTACTTGAGGGTGGCCTCCAGGTCGTACTTGGAGAAGCGGCCGTGGTGCCTGAGGACCTTCTTGGTCTGGGTGAAGTCGCCCAGGCAGCCCCCCTCGGCCTTCATCTCGGCCTGCAGGGCGGAGCGGAAGGCTTTCCAGTCGTCGGTCTCGCCGATGGTCAGCACCAGCTCGGGGCCCTTTTCGGCGGCCTCCGAGCCGAGCTCCCGGGGCTCCTGGTAGTAGAAGCTCTCGGCCAGGTTCTCCAGGACCACCTCTCGGCCGGACTCGGAGTCGACGCCCGCCAGCCTGTAGCGCTGGCTGCGGCCATCCTGCCCGTCGACGAGCTTTAAAACGGCGAACATGAGCTTCTCCAGGCGCTCCCTGGTGGAGAGCCCCTCGGCCAGCGTGAAGAACTTGACGCCCAGCCACAGGGAGTCGATGAAGGCCTTCATGGCCCCGACGTTGTCGGAGTTGTCCAGGAGCTTCTTGGCCTTGTCGGGCTGGCCCATGTTGATGTAGACCTGGGCCAGGCGCCTCAGAGTCGGCAGGTCCTCGGGCCTGAAAGAGAGGATGGTCTGGAGCTGCTTGGCGGCCAGGTTCCAGCGGCCGTCCAGGCAGTGGAGCTCGGCCAGGTTGTAGCGGGCCTCCAGAAAGTCGGGCTTGATCTCGATGGCCTGGTCGAGGCACCTTCTGGCCTCGGCCCCGTCGCCCCTGGAGAGGGCGGTGACGGCCAGGTTGTTCCAGGCCTGGACGTTCCCCGGGCAGAGCTCCAGGGCCGTCTCGAACAGCTCCCGGGCCTCGTCGAGCATTCCGCGCTCGAACAGTTTCTCCCCCTCGAGGACGTGGTTGATCAGCTCCGGGGGAGGCGGGGGAACGAAATCCTCCGGGGGGGCTAGATTCAGGCTGCGGTCATCCATTTCGCTTCCTCCAAAAAAAGGGGTGGGGGCTGCACCTATTGCCGACAGTCCCGGCTGGGAGCTTTAGTTGCAAAAATAGTGCCAGCAAAGCTGGAGCGCTTCCCGAACCAAAGTCAAAGGGTTTTCGCAGGCGCCTTAACTTTTGCCCGAGGGACGGCAGGAGGGGCGAAAGAGGTTCGGCCGAGGCGTTTCGTCCGGCCGCCGGGTCTCTCCGCCCGCCCGTCGGGGCGCGGGTCTCCCCGGATCCCCTGGCGGGGGACGGGGACGTGAAAGCAAAATCGCCGCCGGGGGACGCGGGGGGAAATTTATGCCGGCCGCCGGGGCGAGTCATGCCGCCGCCGCCGTTTCTCGCAGGCCCGGGGGCGTCTCCGCGGGGTCCGGGGGCGTCTCCGCGGGGCCCGGGGTCGTCGCCGGCGCGGGCGTTATTATGGAAAAGTTTCGGCGGCCGGGGAGGAAATTAATTTATATTTGACTTTTGTCAAATTTGCGGCTAAAACAATGCGAACAAAAAAGCCGGGGCCGACGGCTCGGGCCCGTTTTTTTTTATGTTTTTTGCGGCTTTAGGACCCCTGTTATTTGGGGCGTCGGCTTGTCTTTCAGGTGACTTGACAGTGCGTTTAATGGGGTGAATATAAAGATAAATGTCTGGCAGTATAGTGTGAGTCTTAGAAATTCCATGATGTGTTGCTGTAAATTATAAAAAACTATTATTTTGTATAATAAATTATCAATAGATATCAAAGGTTATAATTGATTCGAAAATTTTGGCCAGGGGGGCTTTATGTCTGCTCGCGTCCTCCTTTATAGATATGTGAAATTTTTGAAAAACTGCTATAATCATAAGCTGTGTTTTTGACCATTCCCAGGGTCGGGAACCGAGACGACAGACCGGACGGGCCGGACGGCCCGCCTTTTTATCTTTTTCCACCTTGCTCTGGCCAGCCGATTTCTATTGGAGGCCGCGGTATTTTGACGCCTTTGTTCTGGCACTCATCCCCATGACATATAGGCGCGGCCCGACGGCTCGCGCCGGCCTTGCCCCCCAAGCCTGGGAGGCCCCCTTTCGCGGGGGGGCGGCCGGGGGGCTTAACCACCCGGAGGCCCTGGTGAGGCCGATTTTTCAGGACACTTGTCACATGGTGCCCTTAGTATTGAAACTAGGGCCGGCCAAGCATCGGGGCTTGACCCGCTCGTGTTTTTCGCAATTTATATTTGCGATTTTTTATTCGATGGAGGAATCAATGAAAATCTCTAGGTACTTACTGGTCTTGGCCGCCTGCCTGCTTGGCCTTTTTGTCATGGTCGCCTGCGCGGACGACCCGGCCCCGCCCGCCCCGGCCGCCCCGGCCGCCGTCGAGCCCCCCGCCGCCCCGCCGGTCGAGGAGCCCGCCGCTCCCGCCGAGGAGGCCGCCCCCGCCGCCGGCGACGAGGCCGCCCCCGCCGAGGAGACTCCCGGCGACGAGGCCGCCCCGGCCCCCGCCGAAGCTCCGGCTGACGCCCCCGCCGACGCTCCGGCCGACGCCCCGGCTGACGCCCCCGCCGACGCCCCGGCCGACGCCCCCGCCGACGCCCCGGCCGACGCCCCCGCCGACGCTCCGGCTGACGCCCCCGCCGAGGAGGCTCCCGCCGCCGAGGAGGCCCCCGCCGAAGCCCCCGCGGAGTGACCGTCTGACTGACGCGGGGACCTGAAGTCCGCCGGACGGTCCGCCCGGGAGCAATTCCGGGAGCGGCCGGAGGGCGTCCGGCCCCGCGGCGACCGGTTCGAGCCCGCGAAGCCCCCTCCCGTCCGGGCGGCGGCTTTGCGGGCTCTTCCTTTATGGGGGGCGCGTTTTTGGCCCCCTCGTTTTTTCTTTTTCTTCTTCTTCTTTGAAGGAGTTTGACCTATGGGCGGCGGACCCCCGGGCGTCATCTTCGATCTGGACGGCACCCTGCTGGACACCCTGGACGACCTGAGGTTCAGTCTCGAGGCGGCCTTGGAAAAACGCGGCCTCGGGAGAAAGTTTTCCCGGGAGGAATTTAAGGGCATGGTCGGCAACGGCATGACCGCGCTCATCAGGCGGGGCCTCCCCGCGGACATGGCCGGGGACGAGGGCCTGGTGGCCTCGGTCAGGGCCGGCTTCAAGGACGTCTACGCCCGGGAGCTCACGCGGAGGACCGTCCCCTACGAGGGCGTCGAAGATCTTTTGTCCGGGCTGGCTGGCCTGGGGGCCTCCCTCGGGGTCCTCTCCAACAAGGACGAGGACGACGTCGGCCTGCTCATGGACCACTTTTTTCCCGGACGCTTCCCCCGCCGCCTGGGCGCCAAGCCAGGCCGGCCGGTCAAGCCGGACCCGGCGGGGGGCCTGGAGCTGGCCGCCCTCATGGGGCTCGAGCCCGCCGGGATAGTCTATCTCGGCGACAGCGAGGTGGACATGCGCACCGCCAAAAACTGCGGCTTTCTGGCCGTGGGCGTCTCCTGGGGGTTCAGGGGCGCGGAAGTTTTAAAAGAGAGCGGCGCCGACCGCGTCATCGGCAGCCCCCGGGAGTTTTGGTCCGTCCTGCCCGACGCCAAATAACTGGCCCGCGGGTCGGAGTGATTTTTTGTCCCGGCGGTATTTTCCTATGAAAGCGGTCAAACTTTCATCAGCCGGGGCGGGATCGTCCTCTGAAAGTTTTTTGGAACGAGACCGCGTCGGACGGGATTGACGGAAACTAGGGGGGCCTCGCCCCCCCGAAAACGGAGAAGGCCATGACCGGCGAGCGCGCGGCCCCCAGACTGACGCCCAGACCTCCCGACGAGGGTCCCCCCTCCTGGGCGGCCGACCCGGATGGTCTGTTGAAAAGCGGCCCGGAGTCGGTCAAGGCGGCCCTGACGGGCGGGGTGGCCTCGGGGAAGTCGACGGTCGCGGCCCTGCTGGAGGCCTTCGGCGCCGCCAGGCTGGACTTCGACGTCTTCGTCCGGGGGCTCTCCGAGCCGGGCGGGGCGTGTTTCGAGCAGATTCAGTCTTTGTTCGGGCCCAAGGCGACCGGCAGGGACGGGCGCCTCGACCGGGTTTTCATCCGGGACCTGGTATTCAAAAACCGGGAGATGAGGAAGGCCTTGGAGGACGTCCTCCACCCGGCCAGCTGGTCGGTCATGCTGGCGGAGCTCGGGGCCCTGGGGCCCCTGCCGCTGATCGTCGTCGAGGTCCCGCTGCTGTTCGAGGCCAGGCTGGACAGTCTCTTCGACCCGGTCATTTTGTCTTTCGCCAGCCCGGAGCGGCAGGTCAAAAGGCTCATGGACCGGGACGAGTCGCTGGGGCGCAGGAAAGCCAAAAGGATAGTGGAGACCCAGACGCCGATCCTGGAGAAGCTCAGGCGGGCCGACATCGTCGTGGACAACAACGGCCCCATGTCCCAGGTCGTCGCCCAGACCAAGAAAGTCTGGACCATGCTGACGGCCGGCGCCCCCGTCTCCAGGGGCTAGGGGCGGGGAAAAAGGGCCTGGGGCTCCGGGGTCCGCCCGGCTTCGGGACGGCCGGTTTCGAGTCCCGTGGCGGAAAGTTTGGCGAGGGGGGCGGCAAAAATGCTTTTTAACGACGTCGACGGTCTGGCCCCCCTGGCCACGAGGCTCAGGCCGCGGAATTTGGACGAGTACATAGGCCAGAAGCATCTTCTGGGGCCGGGGAAGCTCCTGAGGCTCCTCTACGAGCAGGGCAGGGTGGCCTCGCTGATTCTCTGGGGGCCCCCGGGGGTGGGCAAGACCAGTCTCGCGAGACTGCTGACCAAGAAGGCCGAGGCCGACTACGTGGAGTTCTCGGCGGTCCTCTCGGGCATCAAGGACGTGCGGGAGGTGGTCGAGAAGGCCCGCAAGACCCGCCAGCACTCGGGCAGGCCCACCGTCCTGTTCGTCGACGAGATCCACCGTTTCAACAAGGCCCAGCAGGACGCCTTCCTGCCCCACGTGGAGGGCGGCTTGATCACTTTGATCGGCGCCACCACCGAGAACCCGTCCTTCGAGATCATCCCCGCCCTCATTTCCCGGGCCAGGGTCCTGGTCCTGGAGCCTCTGACCGCCCTGGACCTCGAGGACCTGGTCGACCTGGCCTTGAGCGACCGCAAGCGGGGCCTGGGGGAGCTGGAGCTCTTCGTCGAGCCCAAGGCCATGGAGCTTTTGATCGAGAGCTCGGGCGGGGACGCGAGGTCTCTTTTAAACGCCTTGGAGCTCGCCTCCGGCCTGGTCAGGCCCGACTCGGACGGGCAGATGGTGGTCACCCAGGAGATCGTCGAGGAGTCGGTCCAGAAGAAGGCCTGGCGCTACGACAAGGGCGGCGAGGAACACTTCAATCTCATCTCGGCCCTGCACAAGTCCCTGCGCGACAGCGACCCCGACGGGGCCCTTTACTGGCTCTCCCGGATGCTGGAGGGCGGCGAGGATCCTGTCTACCTCCTGAGGCGCATGATCCGCTTCGCCTCCGAGGACGTGGGCATGGCCGACCCCCGGGCCTTGATCCTGGGGACCTCGGCCTTGGAGAGCTACCGCCTGCTGGGCTCCCCCGAGGGCGACCTGGCCCTGGCCCACCTGGCCGTGCACCTGGCCTGCGCCCCAAAGTCCAACGCCGTCTACGCGGCCTTCGGCGAGGCCCGGGCCGACGCCGCCAAGCTGGGCCCCCTGCCCGTCCCCCTGCACATCAGAAACGCCCCCACCGCCCTCATGAAGCAGCTGGGCTACGGCAAAAACTACAAGTACGCCCACGACTACGAGGACGCCGCCGTCGACCAGGAGCACCTGCCCCTGGAGCTGGCCTCCCGCCAGTACTACCGGCCCTCCGAGCGCGGACTCGAGAAGGAGATCGGCGAGTTTCTGCGGGCCAGACGGGAAAGAATCAAGGCGATGAGGAAGAAGGACAAGGACTAGGCCGGGGGCAGGGACAAGGACTGGAAAAGCCCGGGACAAGGAACGAAAAGACGGGGCGGGGAAAAAACGGACGATCCGACGGTCAGACGGACGGACAGTCGGGCGAACGGTCGGATGGACGGACGGTCGGACGGACGGTCGGACGGTCGGGCGGACGGTCGGACGGACGGTCCGACGTTAGGACGGTTAAAAAATCCGCGGGTTTTGTTATAATACAAGATGTAGATTTATATTTTTCGCAGGTGTCCCTATAATTCTCATTTCGCTTGATTATCAACCCTTTATAAATTCGCATTTTTCTTCCGATCTTCATTTTCTCTTGACAAGCGCAACATCTTGAGGTAAGCTTTCAGGTAATGAAACTCAGCGCTCGAGGTGTCCCGTGATTATCGTCAAGCCCTTGTCGGAACTTCAAATCAAAAATGCCGGACCCGGCGAAAGACTTTACAAACTTTTTGACGGCGGAGGCCTTTATTTGGAAGTCCTCGAAACCGGGACAAAATCCTGGCGTTTTAGATATTTTCAGGACGGCAAAGACCGTAGACAGACGTTCGGACATTATCCCGATATCTCGCTAAAATTAGCTCGAGAGATGGCCGTTAATTTTAAGGTCCAATTAAAAAGCGGCCAATATATAACCAATAATATTTTAGTTAAAACCGTTTGCAACGAATGGTTTGAAAGACATAGTAAAACAGTCACTTTAAAAGTATCACAAGTTCACAAATCAGTACTTGACAAAATAATAATTCCTATTATTGGCGATTTAAACATCGCCTCGGTTAAATCCGCCGATATTTATAAACAAATTTTGCAGCCTTTAGAGTCTGACACTATGGTAAAAGCCCATAGAGTTAAGGATACTTTGTCGTTAATTTTCAATTATGCGGTGAGTAAAGAATATATTGTCACAAATCCTATAGAATCCCTCAAACGTATTTTGGCACCATTGAATATCGGTCATAGAGCTACTATTATCGCCCCCGTGGAAATCGGGGAATTAATGTCCAAAATCAAGACATATGACGGACGTAAAGTCGATTTTTATGCGTTGAATCTCTTGCCTTATATATTTGTTCGGCCTGGCGAGCTGCGTTTTGCGCAGTGGAAAGATTTTGACCTCGAGTCAAAAACCTGGAAAATACCCGCCGAACAAATGAAAATGCGGACGCCGCACATTGTTCCATTGTCTGATCAGGTCATCAGCTTGTTGACGGAATTAAAAGGGTTGACGGGCGGCGAAAAATATTTGTTCGTTGGTAGCGCCGGAAAAAATATTTGTAAAGAGTCCATAAATAATGCGCTTGTCAGGATCGGTTACGACAATTCTAAAATCGTTCCCCACGGTTTCAGAGCCATGGCCAGCACATTGCTAAACGAACAGGGGTATAATTCTGATTGGATCGAACGGCAGCTTGCGCATAGTGAAAGAAAGGGCGTTCGGGCAGCGTACAATCACGCTCAATACCTGCCGGAACGCCGAAAAATGATGCAACATTGGGCTGATTATTTGGACTCTTTGGCGGCCAAACATGACGCCGCGGCTAATGCCCCCGCTTCTTTTCAACCCACCTCATGACCTCTTTTTCGGGCCAGCGCCTTGAATGCCTATAAAAAATATAAGCCTTTGGGAAATCATCCTCTTTGACGATTCTATAGACAGTGGACAAGTGGATATTTAACAAGCGAGATATGTCTTTGGCGCTTAAAAAATTATCGGTCATTTCAAATCCTCCTGATACCCGTAATAATCTCTTATCACGGTGCTTGCTTGTAAAACGTTGTCGCATACGACAACTTTAAAATTGTTTGCCATCAAGCCTCTAATGTACTCCTTTTGTTCTTTGGACAACCTCCCTCCCGGTTTTTTCATTTCAATATAAAGCCCGTTAAATCCATGCCGCCCGGCCGCGAAAAAAAGGTCGGGGACGCCTTCTTCAACGCCCTCAGCTTTTAACTTTACAGCCGTTCGAATGTTTCTATAACCGCCGTTTGGTATCGAGTGATACCTAAAATTTTCCAAGTCCGCTTTAGGGTGTTGCCGGATCCATTCAACGAAAGCAATTTGTATTGAAGACTCGCTAATCGTCATATTGAAAACACTCCTATTTTTTCGGCGTCTCGCCGGTCAGTACCCGGTGGAGCCGTGGCCTTTCTCGCCCCGTTCCGTCTCGTCGGTGAAGGCCTCAACAACCTCCGCTTCCCAACTCTCCGTCCTGGCTATGATCATCTGGCAAATCCTGTCCCTCGGCTTCACCGTGTAGGGTCTCCCGCCAAGGTTGATCAGGGTTGCGGTCACCTCCCCCCGGTAGTCGGAGTCGATCGTGCCGGGGGCGTTAACCAGCGTGACGCCGTGCTTAACGGCCAGCCCCGACCGGGGGCGCACCTGGCCCTCGTACCCCGACGGGATGGCAAAGGCCCATCCCGTGTGAAACGTGAATCTGTCCCCCGGCATGATCGTAACGTCATCTGTCATACAGGCCATCAGATCAAGCCCGGCGGAACCAGAAGTGGCCCGCGCGGGCGGAGGGAAGTTCGGATCATCGGTTTTCCTGACCATGACCAGTCCGGGCATTTTTATTTTTTTACCAAGAATGCCGCTTAAAATCTCGAGGGAATTACTTAAACGATCGTTCACAATCTTGTCACCGTAAAGACTTCTTTTCAAAAAGAAATCCATTTGAAGCATGTCGATGATATCAAGAGC
>JAISET010000117.1 GCA_031264015.1 Deltaproteobacteria bacterium
GGCCGCAGGCCTCCGCCCGGCGTTTGACTCCGCCGCCCGAACGACGGCCCCCCCGACCCCGCGCCGGGTGGCTGTTTTGATCTCCGGGCGCCCGCCGTTTGTGTTTGCGGCGACAATCCACCGCCGATATTTCCAGAAATCAGTCGTCTTTCCAAATTTACTGTCTTTCATCTCCGCGCTGATCCCGGACGAAAACTATCCTGTTCCCGCGCCTGCCCCCCCTGTTTCCGCCGTCGCCAAACTAGGGGCCTGGACCCCGGCCCGCGCCCGTCGGGATGCGGCCGGATGCCGCGGGCGGCGCTTAAGGACTTTTGTCCCGCGGGATAATTAAAATGTTCGACCGCGTTTGAAAAAAATAATGCCGCGTATGGTCGGTTCAATTGCTCGACGGAGCCGGCTTGTTTTTGTCCGGGAGACGCCCGTCGGGCCGGCGCGGCCGCCGGTCGATTTCCAGCCAAAAAAATACCCGGCCGCCCCTCCCGGTTTTGAGACCGGGTCGGAGGGGCCGGGTCCGGACAGTTCCAGGCTGTCCGGTTTATGAAATACCCCGGGTCTCGGCGGCCAGCCCTAATCCGGGGCCGAGCCGGGGCAGGCAGAATGTGTCCGCGAAACTTTAAGCCGCGGCGGCTTCCTTCTTTCGCCTGTTGACGGCCGCCAGCACGACCAGGCAGACGGCCAGGCCGACCGCGGCGACTATGACGCCGGCGGTGAAAAGATATTTGTAGCCCCGGGCCCCTGGGTACTTGTCGAGGAGGGGGCCCGCGATCTTGAAGGTGACGAACTCCGGGGTGAAGCCGATGACCGAGGCCATGCCCACGGCGGAGCCGGCCAGGGAGGCGGGGATGCGCAGGTCCTCCATGCCGGAAAAATAGACGCCCCTGACGGCGTAGACGGCCAGAAAGAAAAAGACGAAAGTCATGACCGTCAGGACCGCCGCCTCGGGGTTCCCGGGGAGCAGGACCATGACCAGGCACAACAGGGCCATCAGGGCGAAGCAGCAGCCCATGAACAGGAGCCTGCCGAACTTGTCGGAGAGAACCCCCGAGACCGGGGCGGCGGCTATCTGCCCGACGTAGAGCCAGGCGGTGGCCGCGAAACCGGCCGCCGCCGCCGTGAAGCCGCTGACCTCCGTCAGGTAGGGGGTCATGTAGCTGCCGATGGTGAAGGAGGCGTGGCCGCAGAAGACGATCAGCGACAGGGCCCAGACCAAAGGCGACTTCATGGTGGCGACGACGTCTTTCAAAAGCGAGGGGCTCGGTTTGAGCTCCACCGGGTCCTTGAAGAAGAACCAGGTCATGACGGCCGCCAGCAGGCAGCCCAGGGCCTTGACCAGGACGGCCGCCCTGACCCCGGCCACCTGGTCGGCCATGAGGTCGAAGGCCAGCAGGGCCAGGGTGGTGCCGATAAGGTTGGTGACGCCCCGCCCGCCCTCGAGGACCCCGAAAAACTTCCCCTGCTCGGCGGAGCCGGCCATGTCCTTGCAGGCCCGGACCATGGCCGCCCAGAAGGTCAGGGTGGTGGTCACCCCCCAGAGGGCGTGGATGACCACCAACACGTCGTAGCCGGGGAAGGTGGCGAACCAGAAGCTCAGCAGGGCGGTGGTGAAAAAGGAGAAAGACAAAAGCTTCCGGGGGGAGATTCTGTCGGCCAGCCAGCCCCCGGGGAAATGGCAGGCCGCGGACAGATAGCCGTACCAGGCCTGGAGGTTGCCGAACTCGCTGTGGTTGAGGCCCAGGGCCTCCCGCATGGGCTCGTAGAGGATGTAGCGCAGCAGGGGCACCTGGTAGATGAAGGTCCCTCCCCAGGCAAGAATGGCTAGCCCCAGATATTTTTGGCCTTTGGGGGACATGGCGCGCTCCGGCTCGTTTTTGGGTGGTCCGGCGGACCCCGGGAAAAAAGGGGGAGGAGCCCGCCGGTCTCAATGCAAATTTAGAACCAAACAGGCCCTAAAAATTCCACTTGGAATATTACGGACTTGAACGGCGGGCCCGGCAGGAAAATCCCCCGCCGGCAAAAGAAGGCAAAAGAAAGCAAAAAAAGCCCGGGAAAATTTGCGCTTTTTTCCGGGAGGGCGGCCGGGCCGCCCTGACGAGCGACGAGCGACGAGCGGACCCGGCCGTCGGAAATTTTTCAGGGGGTTCGCGGGCACGGGCGGATTTGACGATCCGGCCGGTTTTGGAGACAGGGAAAATATACTCCGGATGCCCTGGCCGGTCAAACGTCGCGCGGACGGCTTCCAGGACGGCTCAGGAAGGAATCAAGACCATTCCTGGCGGGCGCCGGCCTCCCGCCGGCCGCGGGCGCGCCCGCGGACCGGCCGGTTGATTCGGAAATGCGGAAATTCGGAGATCTGGAGGTTAGGGGAGCGGGACGTTTGACATCGGGCGAATAATAAATCGGAGACCGCCCCTATTATTGCGAAAAATGAAAAATGGTGCTAGACTGGCTGCTTAGAAAAGAGAAAAATGTCGTTTTGACGTCGGCTCCTTTTTTCGACGGGGATTTTCGGAGGAGATTTTTCGTCGCCGACAGCCGGACGGGCGGTTGTTTGAAGTAAAGCGGACGATATTGACGACAATGAAGAAATGATGGAGGCTGAATCATGCAAATTGACTGCCCCAAATGCAAGTCGTCGAACACTTATATGGTCAAGAAGGGGTCGATTTTGGGCCAGCTTTTAGGCAAGATCGGCATACGTCTGCCCGTCGCGGGCCATGGCCTGCCGATGGGACAGTTCTACATAATCTGTCGGGACTGCGGCTTCAAGACTGTTATCTTCATTAATTGAGCGACGGCTTTCACTCGCCGGGAGATTTTTAAACCCCCGCGCGCCGGACTCATGCTCCGACCATTGAGGAAGGGGCGGCGGTTTTTGACGCCAGCGCTGGTT
The DNA here is from genome assembly GCA_031264015.1 of Deltaproteobacteria bacterium. Classification (GTDB taxonomy): domain Bacteria; phylum Desulfobacterota; class Desulfarculia; order Adiutricales; family Adiutricaceae; genus JAIRNQ01. Next base: position 2,891 of record JAISET010000117.1, read on the forward strand.
TTGTTTTTTCAGCGGGAGACTTTTCAGCGGAATGTTTTTCAGACGGGGATTTTTCCGCTGGGGTTTGAGTTTTTGTATGCGCTTTTGAGTTTTTTTTCAGTCAGGCGTTGTCGCCGACTTTGTCATGGGGCCGGGCCTTGGCGGGGCCGTCATCTTTTGGCGATCATCCAGGACCAGTGGTACGGTTTCTCCACCACCAGCTCCATGCGGCCGCGGCAGTGGTCGTCCTCCGCCTGGGACACGTCGTAGCCCAGACTTTGCAGAAACTCCCTCGTCTCGCCGACCGACCAGCGGTTCCAATAGCCCTTGAGGTGGTTGGAGCCGGGGTCCAAAAACCCGTCCGTCTCCCATTTGATCTCCGTCTCCGGCCCGAAGTTGTCCCTGACGACGATCAGTTCCGCCCCGGCGTCGGACAGGCGCTGCAGAGGCTCCCTGAAGTCGGCGATGAAGGACAGGGTGTTGACGGCCACGGCTATCTGGCAGCCGAATCCATGGAGGTCCCGGACGTCCTCGAGCATGAAGGCGCCGGGGTCCTGGCCCCTCAGCTTAAAAACGTCCCGGGCTATCTCGATCATGGCCGGGCTGTAGTCCAGGCCGAAATAATCAAAATTAAGCCCCCGCCTGCTCAGCGAATTATAGAAATGCCCGCCGCCGCAGCCCACGTCCAAAACAGTCTTCCGTTCCCCGGCGAGATAGGGCGCCAAAATTTCGGCCCCCTGCCTGGCGCAGTCCATCTCCGGCTCCAGGTCCAGGGCCCTGCGACGGCAAAGCTCGCGCAGGGGAAGCGAGTGTTCCCAGATGTTTAAGTCTTTGTTTGGTATGGACATTTCTGCTTTAGTCTTCCCAGGTGTCCGTGATTTTCGAGGGGTCCGGCTCGTGGGATGAGTCCGATCCCGTTTCCTCGGCTTGTCCCTCCTGAGCGCCTGTTTCTGCTTGTTCGGCCGCCCCGCCGGTTTCCGCTTGTTCGGCCGCCCCGCCGGTCCCGGTCTGCTCCCTGGGTTCGGTCTGTTCGACAGGTTCCATAAGTTCCGCTGGCTCCGCTGTTTCCACCGCGGCTTGTTGCGCTGGCTCCGGCTGTTGCGCTGGTTCCGGCTGTGCTGGCTCTTGTTGCGCGGGCTCCGGCTGTGCTGGCTCTTGTTGAGCTGGTTCCGGTTGTGGCGCGGGCTCCGGCTGTGCTGGCTCTTGTGGCGCGGGCTCCGGTTGCGCCGACGCTTGCGGGGCCGGCCCGGGCTCCGGCGGCGCCTGAGGTTGCGGCTGGGCCTGGACCCGCGGGGCCGGCGTTTCGACTGCGGGCGGAAGCGGCGGGAGAGGGGGCAGCTCGGGGGGGAGGTCGGCGACCAGCCCCTGCTCCAGGGCTTGCCGGAGGACGCCCATGACCCGCTCGCGGCGGTTTTTCAGGGTGGCGTCCAGACGGCCGGCGTCGGAGTCCATGACGATGTCCCCGGGTCCCAGGGAGTCGTCGGCCTTGAAGACGACGTCCACCAGGCCGTGAAAATTGTCGCGCATCTCGGCCCGGGCCGCCTCGATTTCGGCCAGATCGGCCGATCTGACCCGGAATGTCGCGCGGCTGCATTTTTCCAGGTACTCCGCGCAGGCCTTGAAGGCGCCGGCGGCAAGTCCGCGCCCGTTCTCGATTTCTTTGTTGACGATGGCCTCGGCGGCGTCCAGGGCCAGGTCGACCATGGCCGGGGCGTTCTGCTGCCAGAGGTCGCGCCAGAGGGACTCGATTTTGTCGGCGATCTGAAAGAAACCCCGGGCCTTGTCCAGGACCTCGCGCCTGCCTTCCTTCTGGCCGGCGTCGCGTCCGGCGGCGCGGCCCTCGGCCAGGCCTTTCTGGCTCGCCTCGCTTTTAAGCTTGTCGGCCTCGATTTTGGCGTCGGCCAAAGTTTCGGCCCTGAGGCTGTCGATCTCGGCCTTGAGCCTGTCCACCTCGGCCTCCCTGGGGGCCAGGGCCGCCTCCCGGTCCCGGGCGGCCTGGAGACGGGCCTCGGCCTCGTCCTTAAGTTTTTGGCAGTCGGCTTTCAGCCCCTCGGCCTCGGCCTTGAGCCTGTCGGAGTCGGCGTCCTTGACTTTGGCGGCGTCCAGGATAGCTTTGGCCTCGCTCCCGGCCGTCTCTTTGATTTTAGTCCCCAAGGCCTCGGCGTCGTCCCGGCCTTTTTCGACGATGTCCTCGGCGTCGGCCTTGGCATCGAGCAGGACCCGCTCCTCGAGCCTGCGCCCCTGCTCGAAGGCCGCGGCCACGATGTCCCTGGCCTTCTCGTTGGCCTCGGCCAGGGTGGTGATCACCCCCGTGTCCCGGGTGTCCATCCGCGCGTAGTCGAAATCCTTGACGGGCTGGTCGTCGAACTGGCGGTCGAATTTCCTTTCCTCGACGAGCCCGGGGTCGAAGGGCTGGAACAGGTAGCCCAGGGAGGGCTCCGACGGCGCCTCGTGGTCCCGCTTCCAGCCGTCGTTCTCGTTTTTGGGCGGCCGGGGGAACTCGGCGAAGACCGGGGTCTCGGGCCCGGCGGGGGGGCCGGCGGCCGGCGCGCCGATCTGATGGCCGGACTCCGCCCGTCCGAAAGTGGGGGCGGTGAAGTCCTCGGCCGCGAAGGCGGCCGGGCGTCCGCCCGATGCGCCGCGCTCAGACAAACGCGTCCCCTCCCTCGCCCTTGCCGATGACTATCTTGCCCTCGGCCTCGAGCTTCTTGGCGGCCCGCAGGACGGCCTGCTGCGCCTTCTCCACGTCGGCGAGCCTGGTCGGCCCCATGGACTCCAAATCCTCGCGGATCATGTCGGCGGCCCTCTCGGAGAGGTTGCTGAAAATCTTCTCCTGCATGGCCGGCGAGGCGGCCTTCAGGGACAGGGTCAGCTCGTCGTTGTTGACCTCCTTTAATATGGTCCTGATGGAGCGGTCGTCGACGTTGATGAGGTCCTCGAAGACGAACATGAGTTTTCTGACCTCGTTGGCCAGATCCGAGCGCTCCTCCTCGAGCTTGGTCAGGATGGCGTTCTCGGTGTTCTGGTCCACCTGGTTCAAAATCTCGGCCACGGTGGAGCTGCCCCCGGCGGGCCGTCCGCCCACGGGGCCCTGGGCCTTGATCTCCTCGCGCAGGACCTGCTCCACCTCGTCCAGAACCGAGATCGGCACGGAGTCGAGGTCGGCTATGCGCAGCATGACGTCCTGCTGCAGGGGCTCCGGGAACTCGCTGATGATCTGGGCGCTTTTCCCGGGGTCGATGTGGGCCAGCACCAGGGCGATGGTCTGGGGGTGCTCGTTGCGGATGAAGTTGCCCAGGGCCTTGGCGTCGATGTTTTTGATGTTGGAGAAGGGGACCGGGGAGTTGACGTCCTGGATCAGGCCGTCGGCCCTGGAGCCGTCCAGGGCCCGGCCGATGGTGTTCTTGAAGAAGTCGTCGCCCCTGACCCGGATGTCCCCGGGCTCCTCCATGGTCTGCATGAACTCCCAGAGGACGTCCTGGATCTGCGCGGGCGAGACGTTCTGGATGCCGCTCATGGCCTTGCCCAGACTCTTGATCTCGATGTCCTCGAGCTCCTTGAAGACGTCGGTGGTGAACTCCTCGCCCATCGTCAGCAGGAAGATGGCGGCCTTCTCCGGTCCGGTCAGCTCGTGTTCCTGGGGTTTGACTTCGTCGCGGGCCATGGCTTACTTCTCCTGCGGGGCCTCCTGGGCCGGCTTCTGCTCTATCCAGTTGCGCAGCAGGCCCACTGTCCTCTCCATGTTGTCTCTGGCCAGGGGCATCATTTTCTCCCGGCTCAGCTGCCCGTAGGCCAGCCTCTGCGGGGTCTCCTCGACGTCCTCGGGCTCCTCGTCCTCGTAGTCCTCGGGCTCCTCGGCCACTTCCGGCAGGGTCTGCGAGGCGGTCAGATCCGAGTCTGGCGCGGCGGTCAGGATCTGCTCCGGCGGGGCCTCCCTGGGCGGCAGCGGCAGGGGCAGGCTCTCGCTTCCCCCGCCCCCGGTCATCGGATAGTCGGGCAGGACGGCCTGCTCGGCCCCGGCGCCCACCGGCTCGACCTCCGTCTTCAGCCATTTGAGGATCGGCCTGACGATGAAGAGGAAGAACAGGATGATCAGGATGAGGTTTAAAAAGGGCCTGCCGAACTCTCGCAGCAGGTCCAGCAGGAAGACGGCCCAGACGGAGACCTGCTCCTCGCGGTAAAATTCCAAACTGGTGACCGACACGGTGTCGCCTCGCGCTTCGTTGTATCCGATGGTGTTTTCTATGGCCTCGCGCAGCTGGGCCAGCCTCTCCTCCGGGAGGGGGGTGAAGACTCTGGCCCCGTCCTCGGCCAGGGTGAAGAAACCGTCGACCAGGACGGCCACGGAGACTTTTTTCAAGTCCCCGCTGGAGGCCACCGTCTGGCGCTTGATGTTGGTGACCTCGTAGTTGGTGGACTCCTCGGTGCGGGAGTAGGTCTCCTGGTTGCCGTTCTGGCCCGCGTTCTGGCGGTTGGCCGTCCCCAGCTCGTAGGTGGCGTTGGGGATGCCGGCGTAGGCGCGGCCCGGGCCCTGGCTTCTCTCCTGGATGCGCTGCTCGCTTCTGACGGCCGTGCGCTCGGGGTCGTAGATGTCCTCGCTGGTGACGACCTCCTTGAGGTCCAGCTCCACGTTGACCTGGGTGGTCGCCTTGAAGGGCCCCAGGACCCGCTCCAGCATCAGGTTGATGCGGGTGGCCAGGTCGCGTTCGAAGGCCCTCTTCTGCTTGAGCTGGTCGTCGTTCAAGAGGCCCGGCTTCTGGCTGTCCTTGCTCCACAACAGGCCGCCCTCGGTGTCGATGACGGAAACGTTGTCGGGGATCAGGCCGTCGACGGCCGAGGTCATAAGATGCACCAGGCCCATGAGCTTGGGCTTGTCCATCTCCAGCCCGGGCCGCAGGGTCAGCACCACCGAGGCGGTGGGCTCCTTCTGGTCCTCGATGAAGAGGGTCTCCCTGGGCACGGTCAGGTGGATGCGGGCGTCGGAGACCTCCGGAAAGCGCATGATGGTTCTTTCCAGCTCCCCGGTGACCGCCCTCTGGAGCTTGATCTTCTGCTCCATGTCGGTGGTGCCGAGCTTATGGTCGTCGAAGAGCTCGAAGCCCACCCCGCCCTTGGCCGGCAGGCCCTTCATGGCCAGGTCCAGGCGGACGTCCTGGGCGCTGCCCGCGGGCAGCTCGATGACCGAGCCGTCGCCGGAGAGGCGGTATTTGATCTGCTGGCCCTTGAGCTCCGAGGTGATGGCCCCGGCGTCCTCGGGGGAGAGCCCCGTGTAGAGGACCTCGTAGGGCTTCTCGCCGGAGGAGAACAGAAAGAAGAGGAGGGCCCCCGCGACCAAAAACAGGGCGATCCCGCCGAATATCAGCTTCGAGGGGGGGGTGGCCGCTATGCGCTCGCGGCCGCGCGTCCATTGCTCGGATATGTTCAGGGCCATTTTCTTGTCTCCGAATCCGCCGGGAAGGCGGTGGCTTGGGGGCTGGTCTTCCCCGCCAAACCAAGGAAGCAAGAAGCGGGCCATATTTTTTAGCCCTCGAGTCCCGCGGACGGGAACCTCCCTATGCCAAGAGAATAGCACAAACAACTTTTTAAGGGAAATGATTTAGGCGGTTTCGCCAAGCAAAATTAGCCGACTGTCGGCTTGTCAGAGCCGAAATTTAGCCTAGGATGGTGTTTGGTGGGTAAATTCAACATTTTAATTATTTATAGGTATGGAAAAGTATCTTTAGTGTTAATTATTTGCTGTTAATAGAAAAATATATAGTTATTACGCCATAAAATATTAATGTTTTACAAGTTTTAATGCCTGTGGCATATAATTAGTGATAACGGCTTTGGAAGGCGATCACGCCGGCGCCGCCGGCCATGTTCGGCATAGACATATCGAACATCAGGCTGGACTCGACCGGCGCGGAGTCCAACATCGCGAATCTCCCGAGGCGCGGCCTCTTCAAAACGGTCGTCGTCGTCTTTCTGAAGGAACTAAAAAACCTGCCGCCAGGGAAGAGTTGAAGGCGGCGGAACAGTCGGCTGTCCGATAAAATGTCCGATAAATCGTCCGATAAAAGCTCGCGCAAAGTTTTACCCGCGTATCTCGTTAGTTGCGTCGAAGCGGCATCGGCGGAAGTGGCAAAGGTAGTCGGCAAAGCCGACGGAACCGCCCGGCGTGTCCTGCGGCAGCTTGCTGGCGACGGCAAGGCAGCCTCAACAGGAGCTGACCGTGGCAGGAAACACAGAGCGACAGGATAAAGACAAGCGTGTTTGAACAGATCAAAATTAATGCCCGGCCAGCTCGTCCCAAGCAGAGCAATCGCAGCTCTTGCCGTTCGTTTTGTCCGCCGCGCGAATCGCATGCCGTTAGCCAACGCGCCTGAAACCGCAGTCGCATTTTGCAATAGTTGCAAACTTCATTACGTTCCTCTTCCTTAGGAGCTGTCGATAAATAACTTGACTATTTATTGCGAGAAATGATGTGGTTCCAAGTAGGTTAGATGCGGCCGCCAATTTTATGCCAGCAGGCCGGTCCCAGGTTTAACTTAAACGTTTTTGCCTCCCCGGCCCGAACCTTCCAGATTGCGCATGAAAACATGGGGTCCCGGCTCTTTTTTGTACCTGTACAGTCTGGCCGGTCTTTTGGACTCATAGCTGAATTCGCCGGTCGTCTCCAGAATGCCGGCCGCAAGCAGCCGGCGGCGGAAGGATTTGCCCTCCAAAGATTTGTCCAGAACAATCTCATAAACTTTCTGGAGCTCCCCCAGCGTGAAAGAGCCGTTTAAAAGATGGATCGGCAGGGAAGTGTACTGGGCTTTGTCCCGCAGGCGCTTAAGGCAGCCGGCCAAAAGCGCGTCATGGTCGAAGGCCAGGTTTTCGCCAATGCCGGCGCCTTCAATCCTAGCCCAGCGAGTCGGCCAGGCTTCCCTGGGAGCCTCCAGTTCCAGTTCATCGGCGGCAATGAGAGCGAAATAGACCGTGGTTATGGACCAGCCTCTGGGATCCCGCCAGGCATTGCCGACAGTGGCGTACTGTTCCAGATAGGGGGTTTTGACGGCTGTTTTTTCCAACAGCTTCTTTCTGGCCGTGTCCTCTAAATTTTTGTCCTGTTCCAAATCCACGAATCCCCCGACCAGGGCCCAGCAGCCTTTAAACGGGTAGGCCTGGCGCTTGTTGATTAGAACATACAGCTCCGAGTCTATGACCTTGAAAATGACCGTATCCACTGTGCAGTTGGGCCTTTTGTAAACTGCGGGGTCATAATCCCGCAAAAAGGCCTCTTCGTTCAGATTGTGAGGCACGTCGCTCTCCTTAGGGCGGGAGTAACTCAAAATTTCCGGCTCGGGCCCGTTTCCGATCATGGAGGGGTTAAAATTGAGGCTTTAATTTTTTTGGCCCTCAATTTACATGACCAGCTGGCCTTTTTTGTCAGCCACCTGGATGACCGCTTTCTGGCCGGAGGAGAATTCCCAGAAGTCCTCTTCCAGGCCGTCGCTGAAAATGACTCCGGGCGAGGACATTAAAGATGTTATGGAAAGGGGATGGCCCTTGTCCACTCGGCCGAACGACATTTCCGTGCCGGTCGTCCGGCTGGGAAACGGTTCGCGGACACTGTAGAACAGATAATCGGCCGACCAGTCGAACTGGGCGCTGACCGGCTCCGGCCGGCCGGCCGGGTCAGGTTCGGCCGGGCTCTTGCGGCCCGGCCAGAGGGACCGGGACAGCCGGGCCACCCCTCTGGCTCCGGCTAATATGCTGGCCAGCCAGCCGGTTGAACCCAGGCCGGTCGAGACGATGACCCCGCTGGAGCTCTGGGTTTCGGAATTTTGGCCGGCTTTTAGAATATAGCGGGCCGAGGTGTGGGATTTGGGGCCAATGAAGAGATCGTTGACGGCGTACATTTTGGCCCCGCCGGGCAGCTGGGCCATGGCCATGGTGATCTCTTTGAATCCAGCCTGCTTTTTAAAGACTCTTCTGACCGCCTGGGCGGCCTGATTGACTTTGAAGGGCAGAAGGGCCCCGTCCCAGCGGTCGGGATCGGGGTTAACGGCCACCACAGGCTGATCGTCCAAGTATTTCAGGGTGTTGGCCACCAGGCCGTCCTGGCCGGTCACCACCACGGTATCCTCAGGCCCGAAGAGAAAGCTGGGCAAAAAGGCCCGGTCCACGTTTTGGACCCGGCCGAGCCCGGCCAGTTCGGCTATAAGCCGTCCGACCGCCTCCCGGTAAACGGAGTGCTCCAGCTGATAGTCCCCGAAATCCTCCCCCAGGCTTTCCACATAGAATCGGGCCTGGTCCACGGTGTTGTAGCGGGCGATCAGCTCATCGAGGCGGGTCCGACGGGTGATGAGAACTATTTTATTTTCAGTCAGGCGGGCCATTTCAGCGCTCCAGCAGCTGGCTCAGCAGATCCGGAGAGATGTTGAGCTGGCCTATTTTTTGGGCCTGTTCGGCCAGTTCCCGGAAAGACATGGCGACGAGCTGGGCCGGATTCATATCCCGGCTGGCCAGGGCCTGGACAATGCGGGGATCGGTCTCGGACAGGGGCTTTAAGACAGCCGAAAGGCCGAAGGCCCGGCTTTCGGCCATCTTCTTTTCGTTTTCCGTTTTGGCGGCCACCAGCTCCTCGTTTTTCCTCTCCAAAACGATCTGGCCCCGGATCTTGTCCTCGTCGATCTCCTGCCGCTTGGCCAGCTCGGCCTTTTTGGCCTCCAGGTGCGTTTCCATGATCTCCCGCTTTTTGGTCTCCACGGCGATCTCGGTGTTGAGTTCGTTTTCCTTGATGAGCCTTTCCTGCTCAATGGCCGCATTCCGGCGCAGACAGACCGCCTCGTCGGCTTCCTGGAGCAGGGCCTCCCTCATCTGGGCCTCCAGGGCCCGTTCCGTTTCTTTGTTGGGTCTGACGGCCAGAACCGAAACATCAATGATTTCCAGCCCCAGTTCGCTGAGCAGCTGGGACTGGGCCGACTGGGCCTTAATGGCCTGGGCGATCCGCTCGGAGGCCAGTAAAGCTTCTTTCAGGGGCAGATCGGCCAGTTCCCGGCGGGTGGTCTTCTGGGCCAGATTTAAAAGGTTCCGGCCCAATTTTTCAGGGTCGTCCGACACGTAGGACCCTTTGGAGCTGACCGTGAAATTCAGCAGCGACACCAGCTTGTGGACGCTGACAATCCGGTACGACAGCTGGCCCTGGACCGAGACTGGCTGATGATCCCTGGTCGGCACGGTGAAGATCATGTCTAGGCTCTCGCTGCCCAGGGGCAGCGAGACCAGGGAGCTGGACGGGGCGTAGTAGAAAAAGGACAGGCCGGCCCCCTCCCGGACGACCCGGCCGTTGCGGTAGTGGATGATGTAGGTGGAAGGATTGACCTTCATGAATTTAATGCCAAACATGTCGGCTCCTTTTTTAATGGCTCTAAGCCATTTGATAAGGTGAAAATATGGCCCCTCACCTGAAGCCATGGTCCTGAACAGTCAGTCTGAATTGGGGGATAATAAAAGGCTTACAGCCATTAATTAACAGGATAACAGCCGGAAAGCCGTCTGTCAAGAGGCTGAAACAAATTATTCTCATCGGCCTAACTTGCTTTAATAATTAGTTTTTTTTCGTCATGTCAGCGGTGGCTGGCGAGGATCTTCATTTTTCAAGCTTATAAATAGGAGCCTGTCTTTAGAGGCTTGGCGCCATTTGAGGGGGCCAAAAATTCCGCGGCCCCAGGGCGGACCTCTCAAAATATGCTGGTAAAAAATGGGGGTTTCAAATGGCTGACAGCCATTTATGCGGAGCCCGCCGCCTTAAGCCCCCGCGACCGGGATTTTTTCATTTTCGGGAAGAATTTCTCTAAAATTAAAAATCATAAGGGACTGGTTTTTCACCGGGCTCAGGTCAGGGGCCGTCAGCTTATTGTCAACAAAATAAGGGCGATATGTTATAGGGGAAAAATTCCTGGCTTGGCAGACAGCATCGGCGGGTTCGGCCATTTTTTAGGGTCCTTGTTCCGGGCCTGACCGGGGAGGGATTTTGCCCTTAACAACAATGCAGTAGGTATAAATTACTTTAATAGATAAAAATTTGTAACTTTTTTGCGTTAGGAAAATTCTTTTGAACACCCAATTAGTCATTTTGATTGCCTACGTGATTATCCTGCTGGTCATATCCTGGCGGTGCTCAGTTTTTATTAAAAGGGGCGCGACCAACAAAGCCCTGAACCACCTTATACTAATATGGCTCAAAGCGGTATTATCCAACGGAGGAGCCCAGTGCGTTGGCGGCGCTCGCCGGGATCTGCGCGGGGGGCTGCTCGAAAGAGCAGTCCCCACCGCGAACCGCCTCCCGCCCCCCGTTGTCGTCTCAGGACATATTGAAAACGGGACCCGCCGGGGCGAAAGGGAGGCGTCTTCCCTTGGGGATGAGGAAGGCGTGCTCCCGGCCCCTGAGGGCCAGGGCGTCGCACTCGCCGTCGGTGATGATCAGAAGAGGCGCGTCGGCGGGAAAGTCCGGGGCCCGGTTCAAGAGGTCGATCCCGGGCTGCAGGACCGTCCCGCCGCGGCCCCGCACCCGAACGGTCTCGGCTATGTCCTCGGGCCGCAGGTAGCCCTGGTCGTAGGCGCGGGCGTCGCAGAAGACCACCCGGACGGCCAGGACGTCGCGGGAGACGGAGTAGCCGGCTATGGCCCCCAGGCACGAGGCCAGCAGACGCCGGTCCATGGAGCCGGAGGTGTCCAGGAGCACCCCGAAGGTCCGGGAGTCCTCGGGGGCCCCGCCAGAGACGAAATTCGGGCGGGGGATGTCCGGGCTGGCGCTCTGCCTCCGGGAGATCCTCGCGTAGGTGCGCCTTCTGACGACGGGGCTGAAGTGCCCGTCGAACCACCTGGCCAGCTCCACGTCCCAGGGTATCGGGGGGTGGCTCAGGGCCCTGATGGCCTCCACCAGGCCCGCGGGCAGGTAGCCCCGCCCGTGCCGCTCGTGGTAGTCCAGGCCCTGGCCCAGGCAGCCGCGGTAGTACTCGTCGAGGCCGGCCCCCTCGGCCGAGGCGCGCCAGCCCGGGCCCTTCTCCCAGAGGATGTCCCCAAGGCCCGTCCCCCGCAGCGTGGCGAGCTTTCTGGCCCGCCTCATGTCCTGGACGACGACGTCGTAGACCGACTCGGCCGAGAGCCCCCTGAAGGTCGGGTCCAATAAAATCCCCATGTCCGGCGGCCTGCCGATCCCCATCTCCACCAGCCAGTCGTTGACGACGAAGTCGCAGGCCACGTTCCAGAAGAAGTGGTCCCGGCCCGCCGACCTGGCGTCATGGCGGAGCCCGGCGTGGAGCATCTCGTGGGCCATGACGAAGAGGCACTCCTCAAAGTCGAGTTTCATGCCCGGGTTCAGGTAAATTTCCTGGAGGGAGACGTCCACCGCGGCCACGGTGACGGCGAGACGCCTGCAGACAAGGGGGTCCTCGACGAGCTTGAAGCCCGCCGCCAGCGCCCCCAGAAGGGGGTAGGAGTTGACGAACCACTCCTTGGCCCTGGCGGCGTTCGATTTCCTGGTCTTCTCGGAGTGGCGGTCGCTCCAGCCCCCGGCGATGCTGACGGCCTCCTTCAGGGCCTCGGCCACCCCGGCGGCGAAGATCGAGGGCCAGTCGTTCGCCCCCCTCGGCCGCCAGGCCGGGGGGGCGACGGGGGCGCCAGCGTCCAGCATGTCGGGGAAGCGGCCGTTCAAGCCGAAACTCAGGTGCTCGAAGGGGACGTGGGAGTCGAGGTAGCGCGAGTAGAGGCTCTCCTCCGAGCCGACGCCGAGGTTCATGGTCGAGGGGATCGAGTCCGGGCGCCAGCCGAACTTGATCTGCTCCAAAAACCTGGCCGCGTAGCAGTCGCAGGCGATGTTCCAGAACTCGGGGTTGCCCCGGGGCTTGGCGAAGTGCCCCAGGCCGTAGTGCAGCAGGCAGTGGGCCACGGCGTACGCCCAGACCTCGGGAGGGCAGAGCATGCGCTCGTTGAAGAGCACGACCCCGAGGCTGTCGGCCGTGACGTAGCCCTCATTGGGAAAAGGCGCGGTTCCGGACCGCCGGAAGCTGACGGCGGCGGCGAGCGGGCCGAACATGGGGTCGGCCTTGACGACGGAGAGCCCGAGGTCGAAGTTTTGCACCGCCTGGCTGGGGGGGTTGGGTTTGCGGCGGCCGGCGTTGCCCAAGACTCACTCCTTGGCCGCGGCCAGCCGGGGCAGGTCGCGGATGATCTCGACCACGAACCAGTCCGGCAGGTCGGGCTCGTTCTCCTGGTCGCTCTTGGAGACGGCCATCTGGGCGATCTCGAGGCTGATGGCGGCGAGGTTTTTCAAGGCCGCCTTGGCCAGGTGGGCCGTCTCCTTCATTTCGGGGCTCAGATTCTCCTTCTTCTCCGGCAGCTCCTTGGCCAGCCGGGCCCTGTATGACTGGGCCAGAAAGTAGAGCACGTCGCGGTCCTCGACCCTGGACGGCCACTTCTCCTCGCCGGAGATGATGGCGGCGATCTTGTACTTGTTCTTGGCCTGCTTGATGAAGGCCACGAACTGGGCGGCGTGGTGGGCGGAGAGGCAGCCCCTGGCCAGCACGCCCGCCGTCTCCGGGTCGAGGGCCGGGTCGGAGCCGGCGGCGGCGTACTGCCTGAGGCAGTCGGAGAGGATGTGCCAGGACCTGGGCGTGGAGAAGGGGACCTCCGTCTTGTCGGGCGGCGCGAGCAGGTGGTCCGGCCGGTTCTGGACGTACTCGTAGACCAGCTCGTGGACGTCGTTTTTGGCCGCCCACTCCAGCCACTCCCGGTGGGAGACCCTCAGCTCCACGTGGAGCATCCTGTTGATCAGGGCCGAGGACATGGTCCTGACGATGGCGCTGTCGTTGGAGCGGTTGCCGGCCCCCAGGACCACGGACCCGGGGGGCAGTTTGTACTCGCCCACGCGCCGGTCGTTAATCAGGCTGTAGAAGGCCTTCTGCACCTCGTGGGAGCAGGCGTTCAGCTCGTCCAGAAACAGGCAGTAGGGCTCGTCTCTGGCGATCATTTTGGGCGGGCAGAACTCCGAGACGCTCCCGTTGATCCTGGGCACCCCGATGATGTCCTCCGGGGCCAGCTGGCTGCCCAGCAGGGAGACGCAGGGCAGCCCCGCCTCGGCGGCGAAGTTCTCCACCAGGGTGGACTTGCCGATGCCAGGCGGCCCCCAGATGAAGACCGGACGGGCCAGGGCGACGGTCCAGAGGATCTCGGAGAGTTTGGAGGGGGGCACGGTCAGCCCGATGTTCATAAGCGCGTCCTCGTCTCGAGGCCGGCGGCCTCGGAAGGGAAAAAACGAAGCGGAAAAAAAGTCGGCGGAGCCCAAAATAATCAACGGGGCGGAAAAAAGGGGGCGTCGCAAAAAACCGGGGCCGGGGACGCCGGGCGGGCTTTTTTCAGGGGCGTTCCTTCGACCCGGGGAGCAGTATGACAGAATTTATTTTCAGAATATGGAATACAAGGCAGTGGCGCAAAATCACTTTTTTGCACAAAAAGCCGGAGACTACAAGGATAAGTGTGAAAATCATGAATTTTTCGAGGTGTTTTGGTTTCGGAAAGACGCCTTGTTTTGACGTCTATGACCCCGGGGTGGATTGGCGGCCGCTTTGGCGGTTGATTTTGCGGACTTGCCGATGTTTT
>JAISET010000174.1 GCA_031264015.1 Deltaproteobacteria bacterium
GGTAGGCGAAGAGGCCGTGGTTGGGGGTCAGGTTGTGGGCCAGCTTGTCCTTGTAGGAGTGGCTTCTCTCCAGAAGACCCATGGAGGTGTGGTTGTGCAGTATCCAGGTCAGCTCGGCGTGCTCCGGGACGTCCCCCTGCACCCAGAAGTGGCACTTCTCCGGGTCCAGGCCCAGGGCCAGGAAGTCCGTGGCCGCCTCCATAGTGTTGCGGGCCAGCAGGGCGCCGTCGGTCACCGTGGTCAGGGCGTGCAGGTTGACGACGAAGCAGTAGAGGTCGCTCTTTTCCTGCCAGCCGATCATGGAGCGCATCATGCCGAAAAAATTGCCGATATGCAGGCTGCCCGACGGCTGTATGCCCGATAGGACCCTCATGAGAAAAGTCTCCCCCTAAAAGTGAAAAGCCCGGCGCCCCGGGCGGTCGTCTCAGACGAGGTGGCGGCGCCCGTTGGAGCCGCCGTCCCCGCCGTCGGAGCCCCCCCTGCAGCCCCCGTCGGAGCCTCCGTTGGAGCCGGAAACCAGCGGGCCCCTGGCCTCCGGGCCGCCGCTGTGCAGCTCCGGGGACAGCGCGCCGCCGGGCCGGTCCACGTCCAGGCCCTTCAGGACGCCCAGGTGGCAGGCCAGAAGCTGCAAAGGGATGACGGCGATCATGGGCCTGAGCCTGGCGGGCGCCGTCGGCAGAGGCAGAAAACGGTCGGCCAGGCTGGCGATGGCCTGGTCCTTGTTGGGGCCGCCGTCGGAGATGAGCACCAGCGGCACCCCCCTCCTCTTGAGCTCGGCGGCCAGCGGCAGGGCGTTGGGGTCGTTCTCGTCGGAGAACGAGAACATGATCACCGGGGTCTCCGGCGAGGCCAGGGCCAGCGGCCCGTGCCCGAACTCGCCCACCAGGTAGCCCTCGGAGTGGATCTTGGCCACCTCCTTGAGCTTCAAAGCCCCCTCCAGGGCCATGGGGTGCAGGTGCCCGCGGCCCAGGATGAAGCAGCCCCGGTAGCCGCCCAACAGGCCGGCCAGATCCTTGACCTTGCTCTCGAGCCCGCCCCGCATCAGGGCCGCCCGAAAGAGCTCGGGCAGGGCGGAGAAGCAGTCGACCTCCCGGCGCCACTGCTCCCTGGGAAGCCCCCGGCTCTGGGCGAGCCTCAGGCCCAGCAGGGCCAGGACCAGAAGCTGCGAGGTGAAGGCCTTGGTGGAGGACATGGAGAAGGTCTTCCCGGCCAGGGTCAGGAGGCTCCCCGCGGCCAGGGCGGCCAGGGGCGAGTCGGCGTCGTTGACCACGGCCAGGGTGCTGGCCCCGCGGCGGGAGGCCAGCTCCAGGGCCTCCAGGGTGTCGGGGCTGCGCCCGGACTGCGAGACCCCGATGGCCAGGGTGGAGCGGTCCACCAGCAGGTGGTGCCGCCCGCACTCGGAGGCCGGCTCGACCACGGTGGGTATCTGGGCCAGCTCCTCGACCACGTAGCGGGCGCAGAGGCCGGCGTGGTAGCTGGTCCCGCAGGCGGTGATGAGGACGTTCTGGACCTCCCGCAGTGCCTGGTCGTCCAGGGGCGGCCGGTTCATTTTTATCTGGTAGTTGTGCTTGAGATACTGGGCCAGGGTGTAGGACAGGACACTCGGTTGTTCCATTATTTCCTGTAAGAAATGGGGCGTCGTTTCCGTCTGCATGGCGTTGGTTGATTTTTCCAGCCCGGCGTTTGACATATGCTCCTCGACTGCGGCGGGTCGGACCGGCCAGGCGGCGGGGCGGGGGCCTCCGGGGTCCGACGAAGCTCGCGATGTGCTAGATGAAAAAAAGACGAGACCCGACCGTCCCGGAAGCCGCCCAGGGCCCCCGGACGCCGCCAAAAGACGCGGCGGGGCCGACCAGGCCATTTTAGCAGAGTCAGGCCCACGGAAAAAGGCCGTCCCCCCGCGGCCCGCCCCCGGCGCGGACATCGGTGCCCCCGGCGGCCGGCGTGCCCGGCCCGGGCGACCCAGCCGGCGGACCCGGCCGGACCCTCCCCTGTCGAAAAAACGACTCCCCTCCCCTCCGGCTGGCGGACGGAAGAACCTCCGGGGGGGGGGCGGCTAAAAAAAACGGGCTGGCACCGGGGGATGGGGGGAGGTCTCGAAGGGGCGCCGTCCTCCGATTCGTCCGGCGGCGGCGGGTCGCGGTCGCGTCAATAACGGGCCCGAGCGGGGGGAGCCCGTCCGGGCCCGCGCGCAAAAAAAACGCCGGGCAGGACGCCGGGCCTCGGCTCCGGACCTCGGCTCCGACTTCCAGTTTGTTGTTTCCTAATTCCTAATGCCCGCCTTCCGCCCCCGACTTCCGGCCGACATTTTCCAACTTCGCGCCGCCGAACCGTCACCGCCGCCGAAAGGACGGGCGGCGGACGAGACCGGCCGGGCGCGCCGGGTCACGCCCGGGCGTCCGGCGCCTCCGACTATTTGCCCTTGCCCTTCCCGGCGGCGGGCTTGGCCGCGGGCTTCCTGGCCGGGGCCGCGGGCTTCCTGGCGGGAGCGGCGGGCTTCCTGGCGGGAACGGCCGGCTTCTTGGCCGTGGCGGCCGGCTTCTTGGCAGGGGCGGCCGGCTTCTTGGCAGGGGCGGCCGGCTTCTTGGCAGGGGCGGCCGACTTCTTGGCGGGGGCCGGCTTCTTGGCCGGGGCCGGCTTCTTGGCCGTGGCGGCCGGCTTCTTGGCCGGGGCCGCAAGTTTTTTAGCCGCGGCGGGAGCGGGCTTTTTAGCCGGGGCGGGAGCGGGCTTCTTGGCGGCCGGCGTCGGCTTCTTGGCCGGGACCGGTTTCGCGGCGCCCGGAGCAGCGGGCTTCTTGCCGGTCGGCGCGGGCTTCTTGGCCTTGGCGGCAGTAAACTTCCTGACGTGGTCCCCGTTCACGTCGTCATCGTCGTCGTCTCCCTCGTCCTCGTCCAGGCCGCCGGAGCCGGCCAGTTTCAAGAGCGCATTGTAGTAGCCGGACATGTTCGGCCCGATGTCGTCATCCTCATCCTCATCCTCATCATCGTCCTCATCATCGTCGTCGTCGTCGTCCAGCTCGAACAGGAGTTCCTCGTCATCGTCGTCGTCGTCGAAGTCGTCATCGTCGTCGTCAAAGTCGTCATCGTCGTCGTCGTCGAAGTCGTCCTCGTCCTCCTCGTCATCGTCATCATCGTCGAACAGGCCGAAGTGGCCCCCCAGGTTGAGTTTGCCGGCCTTCTCTTCGTCGGAGTCCTCGTCCCCGGAGGCGCCCTTCTTCAACAGCGCGCTCTTGAGCAGCTTGAAGAGCCTGTTGGTCAGGGCGTCGCCGCCGGTCTCGTCGTCCTCCTCCTCCCCGTCGGCGGAGGCGTCCTGGTCGTCGAGGTCCCCGGCCAGCTCGGGCGTCAGCTCGGCGTCCTCATAGACGGAGTGGGGGGGCAGGACGGCCCCGGGGGAGACCAGGACGTTGGTCAGGCAGCTGTAGGGGCCGATCTCGCAGTCGTCGCCGATGACGGTCTCCCCGGCCAGGACGACCCCCTGGCCCAGGACGACGTCCCTGTGGATGTCCACGCTTGGCTCGATGTGGGCGGTGTCGGGGTCCAGCATCCTGACGCCCGCCAGCAGCCACTTCTGGTTGATTCTGTAGCGCAGGGTGGCGGCGGCCAGGGCCAGGTCCTGCTGGTCGTTGACCCCCTGGAACTCGAAGGGGTCCGGGGCCTCGACGGCCGCGGACTTGAGGCCCCTCCGGCGGAAGACCCCCACCACGTCGGTCAGGTAGTACTCCCCCTGGGCGTTGTCTCTGCCGATCTCGGCCGCGGCGGAAAAAAGCTTGTCCGCCCGGGCCAGGTAGACCCCGCTGTTGATCTCCCGCACGGCCAGCTGCTCCTCCGTGGCGTCCCTGGCCTCGACGATGCCCGCGAGCCAGCCGGAGTCCTCCCTGAGGATCCGCCCGTAGGCCCCCGGCTCCGAGACCCTGGCGGAGAGGACCGAGAGGTCGCCCCCCACGGCCAGGTGGGCGGCCAAAAAGTCCCTTAAAGTCTGCGGGGAGACGAGCGGCATGTCCCCGGGGATGATCATGACCTCGCCCGGAAAGTCGCCGAGCAAGCCGGCCGCGGCCATGACGGCGTGGGCCGTGCCCAGACGCTCCTCCTGCCAGGCGACCTCCGCCCCCATCTCCTCGGCCAGGACGGCCACCCCGGACTGCCCGGGCCCGGCCACCACCACGGTCCTGGCGGGCTCGAGATACCTGGCGGCGTTGAGGACGTGGGCCAAAACGGGCCTGCCCAGCAGCGGCTGCAGGACCTTGGGCAGGTCGGAGCGCATGCGCGTCCCCTTGCCGGCGGCCAGTATCAGCACGGCCGGGCCGACGTCAGCGGGGGCCGGGGCCCCGGTCGCGGCGGGCTTGGCCTTGCTCGCCCCGGTCCCGGCGGTCTTGGTTCCGGCGGGCTTGGGCTTCGGCGCCTTGGTCTCGGCGGTCTTGGTTCCGGCGGGCCGGCCGGCGGTCGTCCCGGACTTGGCGGTCCCGGACTTGGCGGGCCCGGACTTGGCGGGCCCGGCGGCGGGGGGGTTTTTTCTGGGCATGTGCGGCGCGTCCCTCGGTGGGCTGGAATGTGCTGCCAAAGGGCAGGGGGGTGAGACCCGCCGTCAAGACGGCGGCCGGCGGGCGGAACGGATATGAAAACCCGGGGGAAGCCGGGGAGTCTCTCCGAAACAGGGTCTGTCGACTTGGATCCCGGGGTCATTATAGCAAAAAAACATCCCCGCCCGACATGAAATTTTGGCGGGGGGCTCTTTTTCCCCCCCGGTCTGGCCGGCCCGGCCCGGGGCCCGTCCCCCCGAAGTCGGACGGGGCGCGGGGCGCGGGCGGGGGGGCGCGGGCGGTCCGCGGCCGGCGGCGGGGCGGCTTTGACCGGCCCGCGGCCCGCCTGAGACGCGCTTATGGTTGCCGGGGACATATGAGGGACCTCCGCGCCCCTCCGGCCGGCCTGAAAACATCCGCCTCCGTCGCCCGCCGCCTCCCCTCGCCGCCGCCCCCTCGACTCCCCCGTCCGCGCCCGCCCGCGGCGGGCGGAAAAAAGCCGCCGCCGGGGGTCCGGCCAACGGCGCGGAAAAACTAAAAAAAGATTTCCGGGAGCAATTTTCCCCTTGATTTTCTTCGCCTCCTATTGTAAAAGTGATGGGCTTGCGGCCGCCTCGGGACGTTTTTCGCCGCTGGCTTTTGTCCTCGAGACCACATTTTTCCTTAGGTGCGCACATGCTGGGTTACATCCGCAAAAAGTCTGGTGGCATTTTCAGCGTCCTGATCATCGGGGCCATCGCCCTGGTCTTCATTTTCTGGGGCATCGGCAGCCGCGAGACCGGCGCCCCTGAGGACATCAAAATAGACGGCAGGCCGGTGGGCATGGCCGAGTACTCCCAGCTGCTGAACAACATCATGGAGCAGGCGCGCTCGGCGAACGGACCGGGCTCCCCGCCCCTCTCGCCCGGGGACGAGCTTTTGATCCGCCAGCAGGCCCTGTACCAGCTCCTGATGAAATACAACTATCTGGGCCTGGCCGGCCGGACGGGGCGCGCGGCCTCGGTGGCCGACATCAGCCAGACCGTCAAGTCCAACCCGCTGTTCCGGCCAGACGGGCAGTTCAGTCTCGAGGCCTACCGGACGACGGTCCTCAACCGCATGAACATGTCCCTGGCCGCCTACGAGGCCGAGGTGGCCGAATCCCTCCTCATCGACGAGGTGGACGACTGGCTCAGGAGCCTGAGCTTCGTCTCCAGGCAGTCGGTTTTGGACGACTACCATTTCCGTCAGGACAAGGTCACCCTGGACTACGTCTACTTCCCCGACTCCGCCTTCCCGGCCGGGGCCGAGCCCGCCGACGACGAGCTCTCCGCCTACTACGAGGTCAACAAGGAGACCTGGCGGGTCCCGGCCATGGTCAGGATCGCCTACGCCGAGGTCAAACTCGCCGATTTCGCCGGGCAGGTGGAGGTCACCCAGTCCGACCTCGAGGACGCCTACGCCGAGGAGAGGGCCTCGCTGTCCTCCCCCGAGTCGGCCGAGGTCAGGCACATCCTCCTGAACTTCCCCTCCCTGACCCCCACCGAGGCCGAGAGGGCCGCCGTCAGGGCCAGGGCCGACGAGGTGGCCGAGCGGCTGAAGACCGAGGACTTCTCCGCGCTGGCCTCCGAGTTGAGCGACGACGAGGCGTCCGCGGCGGCGGGAGGGTCCCTGGGCGTCGTCACCCGCGGCGAGACCATGCCGCAGTTCGAGGAGGCCGTCTTCGACCGGGGCAGGCTCGCCCTCGGCGCGGCGGTCGGCCCCGTCGAGAGCATCATGGGCCTGCACTTCGTCGTCGTCGACAGCTACCATGCCGCGGGCGTCCAGACCCTGGAGGAGGCCAGGGAGCAGCTGACCGAGCTGGTCACCCGCCGCAAGGAGAGGCGCCTGGCCGTCAACAAGATCGAGGACCTCATCGAGGCCGCGCCCTCCACCACCACCCAGGAGTCCTTCGCCAACACGGCCAAGTCCTTCGACATCCCCGTCGGGGTCTCGGGTTTTTTTAGCGTCGACGCCGACGCCCCCGCCTTCTTTCAGAACAGGGCCGATCTGATCGCCGCGGCCGTCGGCGCCCCCGTGGGCCAGGTGGCCGACCCGGTGGACGGCGACGAGAGCTTCGTCCTCTACGTCCCCCTGGAAAAGCGCGAGAGCTTCCTCCCCGGCCTGGACGACGCGACGGTCAGGGCCGCCGCCGCCGAGGCCTGGAAAGCCGCCGTGGCCGCCGGGCAGGCCTCCGAGGCCGCCGCGGCCTTCCTGGCCTCCGACCCCTCCGCCGACTGGGCGGGCAGGACCGCCGCCCTGCCCGAGGGCGTCGAGTCCGCCTCCACCCCGGCCTTCGCCAGGGGCCAGGTCTCGGCCGCCGGGGCCCCCCTGACCGACTCCGAGCCCCGCTCGCTGTTCTCCCAGTACTTCCGCCTCGGCAAAGTCGGCGACTTGGCCTCCCGCCCCGTCAGGGTCGAGGGCGTCCGGAACAAGGGCTGGCTGGCGGTCCGCCTGGCCGACCTGGAGCTCGCCGAGGAGAGGGACATGACCGACTCCGAGCGCTCCAACCTCAGGCAGTCGGCCCGGGCCGGCCTGGCCGAGGCGGCCATGTCCCACTGGAACACCAGCGCCTCGCGGGCCGCCAGAATCGACATCCCCCCGTCCCTGAACGCCTACCTGACCGGCCGGGACCTGGTGGAGAACTAGGCCCGCGGGCGTCTCGCGCGTCCGGCAGTCCGACGGTTTAATCGCGCGTCCGGCAGTCCGACGGTTTAAATGTTTATACGTTTGAAAATTTGAGCGCGCGAGTATTCAAACCAAAGCTCCTTTGACCAGCCCAACCCTCCCAACGGTGAGACCATGTTTGAAAACATCAGCGACAAGTTCTCCAACGTCTTCCAGAAGATTCGGGGCCGGGGGAAGATCACGGAGAGCGACCTGAAAAGCTCGCTCCGGGACGTCCGCCTGGCCCTCCTGGACGCCGACGTCAACTACAAGGTCGTCAAGGACTTCATCTTCACCGTCAACCAGAAGGCCCTGGGCAAGGACATCCTCAAAAGCCTGACCCCGGACCAGCACATCATCAAGATCGTCAACGACGAGCTGACCGAGCTCATGGGCGGCGAGTCGCGGGGCCTGGAGCTCGGCGGCAGGCCCCCGTGGCCCATCATGCTGGTGGGGCTCCAGGGCTCCGGCAAGACCACCACGGCCGGCAAGCTCGCCCTCTATCTGCGCAAGCAGGGCCGCAGCCCCTACCTGGTCCCCGCCGACGTGGCCAGGCCCGCCGCCATCATCCAGCTGACCAAGCTGGGGGAGGACCTGGGCGTCCCCGTCTTCCCGTCCACCACCGAGATGACCCCCGTCGACATCGCCGAGAAGGCCTTGTCGGCCGCGGGCTCGGCCGGCTGCGACACCGTCATCATCGACACGGCCGGGCGCCTCTCCATCGACCAGCAGCTCATGAGCGAGCTCGGCGAGATCAAGTCCGTCACCAGAAGCGTCGAGGTGCTCCTGGTGGCCGACGCCATGACCGGCCAGGAGGCGGTCAACATCGCCAACGACTTCAACAAAAAGCTCGACATCACCGGGGTCATCCTGTCGAAAATGGAGGGCGACGCCCGCGGCGGGGCGGCCATGAGCATCCGGGAGATCACCGGCAAGCCCATCAAGTTTCTGGGGACCGGCGAGAAGTCCGACGCCCTGGAGGTCTTCCACCCGGAGAGGATGGCCTCCCTGATCCTCGGCATGGGCGACGTCCTGAGCCTCATCGAGAAGGCCCAGGAGGTCATCGACGAGAAGGAGGCGGAGAAGCTGGCCCTGGGCCTGGCCAAGGGGCGGTTCACCCTGGACGACTTCCGCAACCAGATGAGGAACATGAGGCGCATGGGCTCCATCGATGCCATCCTCGGCATGATCCCCGGGCTGGGCAAGCTCAGGCAGCTCAAGAACGCCACCCCCGACACCGCCGAGATGACCAAGATCACGGCCATCATCGACTCCATGACGGTCGGGGAGCGCCTCGACCACACCATCATCGACTCCGGGCGCCGCAGACGCATCGCCAACGGCAGCGGCACCACCGTCGCCGACGTCAACCTGCTCCTGAAAAACTTCGCCGAGGTCCTCAAGATCTTCCGCCAGACCAGCCGCGCCGGAGGCATGCATGCCCTGGTCGGCCGCGTGATGGGCGCCATGGCCCCGGGCGCCCCCGCCGGCCCCGGCAGGCCCCAGGGCGGCAAAGGCGGGGGGCGGGGGCGCGGCAGGCGCTGAGGACGGCGTCGGCGGCCTTGCCCGGGGGCCCAAGACGCCCGCGGCCAAAATAAAAACGGGGCCCCTGGTCTTGTCTCCTGTTTTCTTTTCTCCGACCCCTCCCGCGGGGGTCTTTTTTTCCGGCCCCGACCGAAACGGGGCCGCCCCGGCCAAGGCCGGACAAAACCGACGGCGCTGCCGTCACAGCTGCAAGGAGCGACTGCAAAATGGCCCTCAAAGTCAGACTGGCCCGCCTGGGCGCCAAGAAAAAACCCTATTATCGCGTGGTGGTGGCCGACAGCGCCGCCAAGCGCGACGGCCGCTTTTTGGAGATCGTCGGCTTCTACGACCCCAACAAAAAGCCCGCCAACGTGGAGATCAAGCAGGAGCTCCTGGACAAGTGGCTCTCCAGGGGCGCCAAGCCCACGGAGACCGTGGCCAGCCTCATTAAAAACAACAAGGGCTGAGACCCGCCCCCCCGCGCCTGGGAGGCCTGAGGCCGGTCATAAACGAGCCGGCCCGGGGCCGCCCGCGGCCCGTCGCCCGGCCCCCTCGTTTTTGCCCGGGGCGGCCCGGCCGACGGCGCGGGGGTTTTGGCGGCCGGCCTTTTTTAGTTTTTCTTCGGTCGGAGTTTTTCTTTTTTTTCTTTTTTTCTTTTTTTAAATTTTTCTTTTTTCTAAGTTTTTCCACGGACGATTTTTAGCTGGTTTCAGCAAATTTTCTCCGGATTTTCCCTTAATTTTCCCTAAATTTTCCCCGGATTTTCTTTGGATTTTCTCTGAATTTTCCCCGGATTATTTCCGATTTGTTTCTGGAAAAAATTTTTTTCCGAGCGGTTTTTTTTTCGGAAGCGAATTTTGTCGGAGCCCGATGGACGAGAACAAATTCATACCACTGGGATACGTCTCCCGCACGGTGGGCGTCAGCGGGGTGCTCCTGGTCAAACCCTTCGGCGGGACCGAGGGGCTCCTGTCGGGCAGGCCGCTCTACCTGGCGCGGGGGGGCAGGGACGACCGCGCCCCGGGGAAGTCCCCGGCCCCGGACAATTCCCCCGACGCCGACGCCGGGCCGGTCCCGCTCTCCGACTACAAGCTCAAGGCCGTGCCCCAGGGCGTCTGGCTGAAACTGAAGTCCCACCCCACCCGGGAAAAGGCCAGGGAGCTGGTCGGCCGCCAGGTGGGCGTCTGGCGCGGCGAGCTGCCCCCTCCGGAGGAGGGCGAGTACTACCTGGCCGACCTCATGCATCTCGAGGCCCGCACCGAGTCCGGCCGCGTCCTGGGCACGGTGGAGCATCTTATGGAGACCGGGGCGAGCGGGCTGGTGCTGGTCATCCAGGACGGCCGGGGCGGCGAGACCCTGGTCCCCTTCACCGAGGAGTGCGTGCCCGAGGTGGACCTGGCCGGGCGCATGCTCACGGTGGCCGAGCTGCCCGGGCTTTTGGACTAGCGGGCCATGATCTTCGAGATCCTGACTCTTTTTCCGGAGATCTTCGCCTCTTTTCTCTCCCAGTCCCTGCTGGCCAAGGCCCTGGCCGCCGGAATTTTGACGGTCAGCGTCACGGACATCCGGGACTTCGCCGCGGACCGCCACCGCACGGCCGACGACCGCCCCTTCGGAGGCGGGCCCGGCATGGTTTTGAAAGCCGAGCCCGTGGCCCTGGCCGTGGAGTCGCGCCTGGGCCTGCCCGGGCCCCCGCCCCTGGTCGTCGGCCTGACCCCCTCGGGGGAGCTTCTGAACCAGGCCCTGGTCAGGGAGCTCGCCAAAGAGAAGCGGATCATGCTTATCTGCGGCCGCTACGAGGGCGTCGACCAGAGGGTCCTGGACCTCCACGTCCAAAAAGAGATCTCCGTGGGCGACTACGTTGTCAACGGGGGCGAGGTCCCGGCCATGGTCCTGGTGGAGGCCGTCTCCCGCCTGATCCCCGGGTTTTTGGGCAAGGGCGAGTCCCTCCTGGACGAGAGCCACAGCTACGGCCTGTTGGAGGCGCCCCTCTACACCCGCCCGAGCGTCTGGCGGGGCGTCCCCGTCCCCCGGGTCCTGCTCTCCGGACACCGCGCCCAGATCGCCGCCTACAACCTGGCCGAGTCCGTCGACAAGACCAGGAGGATCCGCCCCGAGCTCCTGGAGCGCCCCGGCCTCATGGACGAGGTGGCCGAGGCCTTCGACCGCGCCGGCTCCCCCCTGGGCGGCGGCAAATCCCCGAACGCCAAAAAAAAAGAGGGCCGCGGCCGGAAGGGCGCCGACTGCCCGCCCCGCGCCGACGACGCCGAAAAAGCCGCCCCGAGCGACGAGGACTTCCCGGGCGCCGGTCATGACGGCGGCGACGGCCGGGAATAACCCCCCGGCGACCCCGCCCGCCCTCAACAAATCAAGCCCCCCTCCCGAAACTCGCCCCGAAGACCGGGATCTGCTAAAATAGCCTCCGTCTCATTTTCAAACGAATCGCGGGCGGCCGGCCCGCGCTTCCGGTGACGGACGACGGGCTCGACAGACAGGAAAAAGAGACATATTGGTGATCTTATGCCGACGAAAGAAATCAACGGAAAAACCTACGACGTGGACGACGAGGGCTTTCTTTTGGACGAGGCCCGCTGGGACGAGGACTGGGTCCGCCTGGTCACCCTCGAGGAGGACATCGACGAGCTGACCGAGGACCACCAGGCCGTCCTCGACTGCCTGCGCGCCTACCAGGCCGAGCACGGGCAGCCGCCCAGGGTCAGGGACATGACCAAGGTCACCGGCTTCAAAATGAAGTACATCTACCAGATGTTCCCCTCCGGCCCCGGCAAGGGCGCCTGCAAGATGGCCGGCCTCCCCAAGCCAGAGGGCTGCACCTGAGCGGCGCGTGTTTCCGACTCCTCCTTAAAACTGGGGGGGCGGACCCTGCCCGCCAACTTTTAAATTTTTCCTTGTTTCTATTTTTCAATTTTTCCCTTGTTCCGTTTTTGTGTTGTTCTGATTTCTGTTTTCCGATCTCATTTTTTCCGTTTGCCAATTTCCATATATTTCCCAATTCGCCGATCTTCTCCGCCGGACGGAGGTTTTCTCCGGCGGGCCGGAAGCCGGGGGCCGGCCGGGGTCTTTTTTTGGCCCGACCGACCCCGGCGGGGTCGGTCGGGGCCGGGTGGGTGACGATGTTGCTCCTGAGGTTAAAACTCGACGACTTGCGCAGGTTCGGGAGGGTCTTCGCCAGGGAGATGGCCAGGTACCTGCCCGGCTACCGTTTCTCGGTGGGCCTGTTTCCCGAGGACTGGGCCCAGGTGACGGCCCAGGTCTCTTTCCGCGGCTCCGTCTTCGGCCTGGCCTCCTGCTGTCTGAACGGCGACGGCGAGAAGGCCCCGGTGGACGTCTTCAACCTCTGGCCGGCTCTGGTGGAGTCCGCCCTGGAGAAGGTGGCCCTGCGCAAGGCCCTGGTCACCGACGCCGAGACGGGCCTCGACAACGGCCTGGTCTTCCGGGACAGGCTGCGCCGCGCCCTGGGCGGGGCCGACGCCTCGCCCCGGACCCTGGGGCTCTGGGACGCCGACCAGGCCCCGTCCTTGGTCCTGGCCCTGGCCGAGGCCGGGGGCGACGGCCCCCCGGGGGCCCGTGCTCTTCTGGCCGTCGCCGGGGCCTTGAAGTCGGTGCCCGAGGCCGTCTGCCTGGCCCGCCTGGGCGACCGCCGCCTGGGGCTCCTGTTCCGGGCGCCGGTGGGCGAGGCCCAGGCCAGGCTGGACCAGGCCAGGGCCATGGTCCTGCAAAACAAGTCGTCGCCCCCCCTGCTGGCCGGCTACGCCCTGCACCCCCAGGACCTGGCCCTGGACCCGGCGGGCCCGTTCTTCAGGGCCTCGGAGGCGGCCGAGGCTCTGACAAGCAAGGCGGCCACGGCCCTGCGCTTCGCCTACGGGCGCCCCCAGCCCGCCCCGGTCATCGGCTTCGGGCAGCTGGTGGCCTCCTACGGCCGGATCAGCCAGGTCCTGCCCCAGAGCCGGGTGGTCATCAGCCTGGGCGCGCCCATGGGGGCCCTGCCGGGGCAGGTCTTCTCCGTCTTCGGCCAGGACGGGGGCGGCAGGGGCGAGATCACCGTCTTCGAGACGGCCGAGAGCTTCTCCCTGGCCCACGCCCCGGAAAGCCGTACGGCCCGACCGGCCGCGGGGGACCGGCTGGTCTTCTCCCGGGTGGACTGGTCGGGGCATCCGGCCTCCTTCTCCGACAATTCCGAGACCCTGCAGGCGGAAAATTTCCTGCAAAGCCTGATCAAGCTGGCCGGCGGGGGCCGCGAGCTGGTCTGCGCCCTGGCCAGGATCGACGACTGCGAGCGCCTGGCCGCCGTGGCCGGGGACGACGAGGTGGACGCCCGGGTGGCCCTGGTTTTAAAGGAGGCCCGCGACCCCTCCCGCCCCGCGCCCGAGCTCTCGGCCAAATGGGGCCGGGGCACGGCCGCCCTGGCCTGGACCGGCCTGGGCGTCGACGCGGCCGGGGCCATAGCCGGGGACCTCATCCGGAGGCTCAGGGGCCGCGCCTCGGTCTCCCTGGCCCTGGTCGGCTGGCCCAGCCCCGTTCTGACGCCCGAGACGCTGATGTCGGCCGCCAGAAAAACACTGGTGGAGTCGGCCATGACCGGCTCGGGGGTGGCCGCCGTCTTCGGGCCCCAGACGCTGAACATCAGCGGGGACCATCTGCTGGACGAGGGGGACCTGGACGGGGCCATGGCCGAGTACCGCCGGGGGCTTCTGCTGGACCCCGGCCATCTGAACCTGCTCAACAGCCTGGGCGTCTGCCACGCCCGCCTGGGGGAGCACGCCGCGGCCATCTCCTCCTTCGAGGACGTCATCAGGCTGGACCCCGGGAACCTCATGGCCCATTTCAACAAGGGCTGCTCCCTGATTTTAAACGGCAGGCTGGAGGAGGCCGAGGAGTGCCTGGCCGCCGCCAAAAAGATCGCCCCCGACAACTTCGACGTCCTCTTCCACCTGGGCCGGACGAAACTGGAGCTGGAACGCCCGGAGGAGGCCCTGGCCGACCTCGCCCGCGCCTCGAGGCTCGAGGGGCACAGGGGCGCCGTCTATCGTCTTTTGGGACGGGCGAGACTTTTGACCTCCGACCGGGACGGGGCCCTGGAGGCCCTGAAGAAGGCCGTCAAATACAACCCCGACGACCCCGACAGCCTCTCGGACCTGGGCGCCTTGTTTCTGGAGACGGCCAACGACCAGGAGGTGGCCCTGTCCCTCTTCCAAAAAAGCGTGGAGCTCGACCCCACCAACAGCCTCTTCCGCCAGAGGCTGGGGCGGCTTCTCTACCAGATGGGCGACTTCCCCTCCGCCGAGCATCATTTGAAGGCCGCCGTGGACTACGGCTGCCGGGCCGAGGAGGTCAGGGGCCAGCTGGCCGAGCTCCTGGCCAAAAACGCCGCCCCGCCGGAGATCGACCCCCTGGTCGCCCCCGGGGGGCCGGCCCGCGGGGCTCCCGAGTCTGACGACGCCGACCAAGGCGACGACCCGGGCGCCGACCATGACGGCGGAGAAGACGAGGCCGGCGACAAAACTCCGGAAGAATAACAGCCCGGCCGCCGTCATGACGGGGCGGACGGAAAGGAGACCCGATGGCCCTGCTCGGAACGTACATGATGATCGACTCGGAGGACCTGGAGACGCTCATGGAGCTGGAGGCCGACGAGCTGGCCGAGGAAATGGACATTCTGGCGGGCGAGTCCGACACCCACTCCATAGGCGCTCTCTGGGACGGGCTCCATTTTGTCCTGACCGGAAAAAGCGCCTCCGACGCCGACATGACCCGCTGTTTGAGCAAGGCCGTCCTGGGCGGCGCCGTCCTGGTCAACACCGAGGAGGCCCTGGTCGCCTACAACCTCCAAGACGAGCTGCAGGCCGTCCTGGGCGCCCTGGAGAAGGTGGACACCGACGCCCTGCGCCGCGGCTTCGACCCGCTGGCCCTGGCCGCCGCGAACGTCTACCCGGACATCTGGACCACGGAGGACAGGGAGAAGAACCTGGACAACCTCGTCGGGGAGCTGGGCGGGCTGGTCGCTTTTTACCGCCGGACCATCGCCAAAAAGATGAACCTGATTTTCAGCCTGCGCTAGCCCGGGGCCCGAATTCTCGACCGGCGGCAAAAATTCCCGCGTCCCCAAGTCGCCCGCGTCCCCAAGTCTCCCGCGCCCCCAAACCGCCCGCGTCCCCGATTCCCCAAAGTCCTCCAAATCTCCAAAGTCCCCTCGTCCCGGCCGTCTTTTATTGGACTGAAACATTTCCAAGACGACGCCCGGCATCATTTTTTCCCACAAAATTACTCTCCTGACCCTGCCGTCCCGTCGTCTTTTCCCAGCCTCCCGCCGCCGCAAAAAAACGGCTCATAATGTTGGCCGCCCCCCTTGCCTCGACAGATGAAATGCTTAATTTTGCTATTTCATAGAAAATATTTTCAACAGCGGCCGCCTGCCAAAATTACTGAAATAAGTCGTCGCTTAAATATGCCGGTCAGGTCCGCCGACTTAGCATTAACAGCAGACAACTAAGCGCTGGTATTTGTTCGACCAACACAACCAACAACAGCCTGCGAGGATTCGAGTCGAGCCGAATCGGATCTCTCTTCCTAGTATAGACGATGAGACGATTCTGATAGCTCTCAAAATAGCGAAGTGGAAATGGCCTGACGGCGAGATACGGGTTTGCGGTACGGACACATGCAAGGCGCGGGTCTTTGCTGCGGCCGCAAAATATTTGCCTGAAATGCAGTTTACCAAGGATAGTCAGCCGTCGATGCCGTCGCCCGAATCGGAGCCTAAACGGCAGAGGATGCGTTGATCAGATTGACGTCCTCCCCTGACTAAAGTAAGAAGGGGGGATATAATACGTATACAATCATGTATACGTATTATATCTCCCCTATACGGACGCCAATTAGGTTGTTCAGCTATCCCGTGACTGAGGCAGCTGACCAAGATGGTCAAGTTATTGACATCCTCCCTTTTGCTAAAGTCAGATGCTTCCTACCGAGCCAGAGCGAAAGCTCTCTGGTCTTTACAGAAGTCAGAGGCTTGCAGATCTTGTTTTCTGTCAAATCAAACGAGTTACTTTTGGGAGGGACAAGATTCAACAGTCTGAGATAGTGGAAAATTATTTATCGACATTTTAAATTTTACAATAATATCAGTTAAAGTCACATCATCTAAGTTTGCAAATCCAGGCAGTTCTTTTAATAATACAATAGATTCATCATTTGTTTTAGCAGGTGCATAACCTAATAAAGCTGCCGCTAATACAGACTTCCAATTTACATTAATAACTGAAAAACATGCATTATAGGAAGTATAACCCATTAATGCCGCTACCCAAGATCCAATCAGGCCGGTAAGATTAGATGTAAACTGATTAATAACTAAATCAGCAAAAGAAGATGCTGTGTAAAAAAATGAAAATAGAGAGTCAATATATTGAAAGGCGTCTGTGCAGGTTCTAAGACTATTATGGATTGTATTTATTATAGGTACAACTTGATCTGCATTTTCTTGTATTTCATATGCGTTTGTTGGAATTGTAGAACTAAAGACTCCATTAATAAAAACAAGGTATGCCGCTGCTTGAGATGAGTTCAGTTGAATTGTATAATTAGACATAATATACCTCCTAAGGTAACGTAAAATTAAAAAATTTTTCTATTTTTCTTTGTTTAAATCAAATGAATGATAAGATTCTTGTATTTCATTTATATATTTTTTTACTATTCCCCTTTCTGTATCTGATATTTGGCTAAGAGATTTAGGTAATTTTGAATAGTCAAAATTATCTGAATCTAGAGTAAAAGCAATACATTGTATCTTTAGCTGTATAAATACATATCTAAACCTATCAATATTATATTTTTTAAATATAATTGTTGCATTATTTTTTTGCTCGTCAGTTAGATGATGGTGATCAAAAGGGAAATCTAAAAAAACAGCAGTTTCAGGGAGCATGACTATAAATTTTTTTATATCTTCTTCTGTTAAAGGAGGTTGATCATTCATATATATTGGTGAAATTACATCTAATTCTAGTTGTTCATTAAAATTAAGGCTTGTATCTGTGTAAAAAAAAATATAATAAGTTGAAAAAATAAAAACAACGCAGCCAATAATTTTATAAAGATGTTTCATCCTTTATCCTACAGTCCAACCACCCTTACCGGGCCTGATTAGACTTCCCCTCGGGAATATTACGCACCAGTGTTACGTTCCGAGAAACTTACGAGAAGGCGGCGGGACCGAGGAAGCATCCCGCCTCGGTCTTGCGCTTACGCGCAACGTAGAGGGCTGGTCGCCGCTCTTCCTAGACACCCTAAGGGCGGATAAGGACGGGGCCCCAGGACTTGGAAATTTTGGCGTCCATGCGTGGAGGCAGCGGTAGCATAATAGACATACTGAGAGATTTTTGTCAAGCCTCCGAAAAGACGGCAAAAGGGATATTTTGTCGCATTCGAGGAAGAGGCGGAAAACGACAACGGCTGGCCTGATTTTGACACGGTAAACGCTTCACCCAGTTCACGGCAAAAGGTACATTACATCGTGGTCAAAGCAGATCTCTACTCCTTACGTTGGATAGACTTGGCCTAATGCGCAATCCAAACATAATTTTTTTCTGCTGTTTTCAGCGCCGGAATGTGGAAGAGTTGAAAAGGGCTCAGTTGGAGGAACGTAATCGAGTTAAAAAAGTGGCCGCGGTAGGCAGTCATCCAAAGATGACACCACTGCGGGAGAGGAAGCACTTAAAACTGTAACACACAACTTCTCACATATCGGTCCTTGCTTTTTTGGGCGTCAATACGTAAACTAAAAAGGCCGATGGCGCGGTAACACCATCGGCCGGGGCGACCCTCCGGTTTCAGGGTAATCGGGTAGGAGGCGGGGTCACCCCCGCCGTCCTCCCACACCACCCGGCGTGCCGTTCGGCGCCAGGCGGTTCGATAGTGACGTAGGTTTACTCCGACATTTCAGCTTTCTTCTCCGCCATATCCTTGCGGATTTTGGCGTGTCTTTTCGCTATGTCGTCGTATCCCGTTTCTAAGAGACTTTTGTTGGTGATGGTCCTTGTCAGGATTGGGCTGTGGGCAGTCCTCCAGTAACCCCTGCGGGTGTTGGCGAACATCCACGCTTGTTCCCTGCACAACCCAGCCTTTTGGAGATTTGCGACTCTAGACCTCACCCTCTTCCACTGTTTCCAGATATACATCCTCAATCTGGCTCGAGTCCATCCGTCAAGCTCCGCCGTCTTTGCAGTCATATCAGCCAGGGCATAATACCCAAGCCATCCTCTGGCGTATTCGTTTAATTCCCTCCTTATCCATTTTATCGGGCGGCCCCTGTTCCGTTTGGTGATCTTTTTGACCTTCTCCCGGAACTTTCGCACGCTCTTTTCGCGCGGTCTTATTCCTCTGTTCTTAACAAAATGCCACAGTGAGAATCCCAGGGATTTCAGTTTCTTGTGTGAACCGATTTTGCTCTTCTCCTCGTTAACTTTGAGCTTGAGTTTACCTTCCAAGAATGAACGCACATTTTTCATGACACGTTCCGCCGCTCGCTTGCTTTTGAAATATATGTTACGGTCGTCAGCATACCTTACCAGATGTCTTGCGAGTACTGGTCCGGTCACGAGAGATCTCCCCGGGTAGGAGCGTTCACTTTCAACCCATATATCCGCCACATTTACGCCCCAGAGTTCGGGCAGCATTGGACTTTGCTCTGTTTGGCGAGCTCGTCCGCTCTGGACCGCCTTATATGTGATTTCTGTTCGTCGGACCGGGTCTTTGCCGCCGGCTTCTTTCGGATCCCCCCTCGCGAGGGGCACCCTTGCCTCAGGCTGACGATTCCTGCCGCCGAGCTCGCAGCGGACTTTCACCGCCTAGTTGACGCCCATGCCGGGCACACCAACACGAGGGCCCCCGGAGTCTTCCCCCGGTGGCCCCCGCCGCCCGTTGCGTCTCTTCTTCCTCCCGTCCAAGCGCCTCTTCCTGTCTCCTCTCTTTTTATTCCAGGCCCGCGGCCGATGATCGAGGCGCCCCGGCCGGAGACAGGCGGCCGGGGACGGGAACGTCAAGGCTGCTCCTTGGAGAGGAGCCGGGTGGCGGGATAACGCCAGCCGGTGTCGGGCGGGACGACCAGGACGACCTTGCCCTTGCGCTCGGGGCGCCTGGCGATCTCCGCGGCCGCGCGGAGGGCCGCCCCGAAGGAGATGCCGACCGGCGGGCCCTCCTGGACGCCGGCCTCCCCGGAGGAGTCGAACGGAAAGTTGGCGAAAATTTGACAGCCTTTATAAAATAGACCAAACTTCAACGAGACCATGAGACCATTGACAAGACAAATAATAAAACTGTAATATTTTACAATTAGAGAATTAGTCAGCCAGGCTAATTAATGTTTCCACACCCTCCCAAAAAGATGTGGTGAAAACCATGGAATCGGAAATACTACGGTCCGGCAAACAAGAATTCTCGGATATAAGAATTAAAAAACTCATATACGTTGATAAAACCAATTATATTCCAATGATGGAAAAGCATGGTAACATTATATTCCTGGCCCGCCCCAGAAGATTCGGCAAGTCGCTCCTGATTTCCACTATGGATGAATATTTCTCCGGGAAAAACAAGTCGCTTTTTTGCGGCCTCGAGGTCGAGGAACACCTGCATTCCTCTAAATTTGTCTCAAAACCTGTCATTCGATTGAACATGAGCGACACTTCCATACTAAGCCTTGACCATTTTGAAAACACCCTCTTGAACAACCTGTCTGAAGTCGCCAGCCTTAATGAGATCCCTTTGAGAGGCAATCTTCCTGCAATTGCCTTTCCCAACCTAATAATTGATCTTAAAAATAAATTCAATCAAAAAGTCGTCATCCTAATCGATGAATATGATTCACCGATGATTAGACTCACACAAAAGCACTCTCTTAAAAAAAATGACGATCTGATCAATGATATACGTGAATCATTGGCCAATTTTTACCAGTATGTCAAATCTAAAGAACGATATATTCACTTTACATTCATTACTGGGATAACTAAATTTTCAAAAATGAGTGTTTTTTCCATTCTAAACAACCTAAAAGATATTTCTTTGGAATCGAAGTTCGCATCGATAGCCGGGTTTACCCATGAGGAACTGGCAAAAAATTTCGCCACCCAGATCGCCGTGACGGCCAGAGAGCTCAAACTTGAGCCGGACCACCTGATTGACAAGATTAAGAATTATTATGACGGTTTCTCTTTCGACGGGAAAGTTCGGCTTTATAATCCCTATTCCACTCTTTGTTTTTTTGAGCAAGATACTAAGGTATTTAGGCCTTTCTGGGTCGCGTCCGCTTCGGACGCCATAATTCGGGACAGACTTAAGGATTGGAATCTTACGCCCGACGCCTTTGAAGGCTTGAAAATGTCCTATATGTCCGTCCAATACCCTGGCGAGATAGGTCGGACCTCGCCCGCCGGCTTTCTCTACCAAGCCGGCTATCTGAGTCTGCGATGTGAAAAAAAAGAAATAGAATTTGAAGAAGAAGAGCAATATACCACCGACTATCCGAATCTTGAAGTTCGAATGTCCATCAAACGCCTATTTTTGAAAGTAATCTACAATGACGGCAAAAATGCGGAGCTTGACTGGGACAACCTATTCGATTCGTTAAAAATTGCCGACGTGCGTGATATTATTTCCACTCTCAAAAGGCAGCTTGATTCGATCAGCCACCAACGCTACGCCAAAGCCAGAGACAACCGCGACTCGCCGCTAAACGCTCGGAGTGGCGCCAGGACGTCATCCGACTCGACCGCCCCGTCTGTCGCCAAGGCGGACGAGTCGTCAGACAAACCGAAACACTATGACGAATCTTATTATCGCGACCTTATACAAGTCTGTCTAGGCGGCGCCGGCTGCGACGTCATTCCGGAGCGGCGCGCAAGGCGGGGTCGAGCGGACCTGGACGTCAGGTTTTGGGGGCAAGTCTTCATCATTGAACTGAAGATGAAAAGAAAAGAGGACGGAGCCTCCGCTGTGGCGGAACACGCTTTTCAACAGACAGTTGAGAAAAAATATGGCGGTCCATACCGTGATCCCATTCTAATAGGAATGGCCATAGACTCGGAAGAGGGAAACATCGCCTCCTGTGTCTACGAAAAGAACGGGAAAAAGGCGGCATTCGATTTCCCGCCACTGAATTCGACGAAGCATATGGAGTCAAAAGAAACCGAAGAACCCAAAAAGCGGAAAAATCCAAGGAAAAGCCCCAAACCAAGGATGTAGACCTTGTTTTTAGCGCGTGTTCCGAACGAAACCCTGACGAGCTTCCGACAGGCTGCCCGCGTCGGCCGGCCGGCCGCCTTGATAAAGCGTCTTCGCTTGTGGAATAAAAGCCGCCGGAAGACATCCTCTTGTCTGTCTTCGCCTGATAGCTACCCCCCGAAATAGCGGGGGCCCCCGGGGTTGTTCCCCGGGGGCCCCCGCGCTGTTTTCCGCCTCTTCCCCGCCTCCTCCTATTTTTTCCCTTCCCGCCGACCTCCCGCCTTTCCTGACAGTCTGGCCAAGAACCGGGCGGGCCGCCCCCGGCCGGCCGGGGGCTACTCCTTGGAGAAGAGCTGGGTGGAGAGATAGCGCTCGCCGGTGTCTGGCAGGATGACCAGGACGACCTTGCCCTTGTGCTCGGGGCGCCTGGCGATCTCCGTGGCCGCGTGGAGGGCCGCCCCGGAGGAGATGCCGACCAGCAGGCCCTCCTGGACGCCGACCTCCCTGGAGGAGTCGAAGGCGTCGGGGGTCTTGACCCTGAAGATCTCGTCGATGATCTTGGGGTTGTAGACCTGGGGCACGAAGCCGGCCCCGATGCCCTGGATCTGGTGCGGGCCGGGCTTCTCGCCGGAGAGGACCGAGCTGTCGTACGGCTCGACGGCGACGACGAGCAGCTTGGGGTTGGTTTTTTTCAGCTCCTCGCCGACGCCGGTGATGGTCCCGCCCGTGCCCACGCCGCCGACGACGACGTCGACCTTGCCGCCGGTGTCCTCCAGGATCTCCCTGGCGGTGGTCGCGCGGTGGATCTCGGGGTTGGCCGGGTTGTTAAACTGCTGGGGCACGAAGGAGTTGGCGATCTGGGTCTGCAGCTCCTCGGCCTGGCGGATGGCCCCCTTCATGCCCTCGGAGCCGGGGGTGAGCTTGAGCTCTGCGCCCAGGGCGTAGAGGAGCTTGCGGCGCTCCAGGCTCATGGTCTCGGGCATGACCAGGATGATCTTGTAGCCCTTGGCCGCCGCCACGAAGGCCAGGCCGATGCCGGTGTTGCCGCTGGTGGGTTCGATGATGGTGGAGTCTTTGTTGATCAGGCCCTTTTTCTCGGCGTCCTCGATCATGGCCAGGGCGATGCGGTCCTTGACGCTGCCCAGGGGGTTGAAATACTCCAGCTTGGCGATCAGGTCGGCGCCGACCCCCCTGGCCTTGGCGTAGCGGTTGAGCTTCAGGAGCGGGGTGTGGCCGATGAGATCGGTCAGGCTTTCGGCAATCTTAGTCACGGTTCACCTCTTCATGGTCCCCCTGGCGCCGGTCGGGCGTCGGCGGCGTGTTCGGGGAAGGCTGGGGCTCCCCCGGGAAAAAATAAGGGAAAAAATAAAAGACAATTTGCCGTCGATAAAAATAAAAAAAGCCAAGGGCACCCTGATTGATGCGCTTGGCCTTCAGCAAAAACTGATCAGCAAAAACAGCCGAATGATGTCGGGGCCCCGTCCCCCGAGGCCGGAAATAAATTCAGGCGCCCTGCGACGACGGGATCTGGAGATAGTATATTCCTTTGACGGCCAATGTCAACCTTTTTTTTCCAAACGATTTTTGTTAAAGTAGCCCCCGCCCGGAGCTAGTCGACAACTCTTTGGTTTCCTTAGTTTTTTCCCGTGCGATTGTCAAATTTCGCCCCCGGCCTCCCCAGCCCCGCCCGGGTGCCCGGAGGCCCCGGGACCGAAAAAAAGTCCCGGAAAAAACCGGGGGTACCGCCGCCGGCCCCGGGCCAGCCAAAAACGGGCCGGAGCCGGGACGGGCCCGGCCGAACCGGGCCCGGCCGAACCAAGCCCGAAGACAGGATCTCGCCATGAAAATAGACTCCGTCTGCGTCCACGGCGCCAAGGACCCCAACAACACCACCGGGGCCCTGGCCGTGCCCATCTACCAGTCGGCCACCTACGCCCACCCCGGCGTGGGCGAGAGCACGGGCTACGACTACGCGCGGGTGACCAACCCGACCAGGGAGGCCCTGGAGCGGGCCGTGGCCGGTCTGGAGGGCGGCTCCGAGTGCCTGGCCTTCTCGTGCGGCATGGCCGCCATGGACGCCCTGATGGCCCTGATGAGGCCCGGGGACCACATAATCTGCACCGACGACCTCTACGGCGGCTCGGCGAGGCTCCTGGCGGCGCTGACAGTCAGGATGAACATCAAGGTCGACTACCTGGACACCAACGACCAGGAAAAACTTCGGTCCGCCCTGCGTCCGGAGACCAAGGCCGTCTTCATCGAGACCCCCTCCAACCCCATGATGAAGGTGACCGACATCCGGGCCGTCCGGAAGACCATCGGCGGGAAGATCAAGCTGATCGTCGACAACACCTTTCTCACGCCGATCTTCCAGCTGCCCCTCGCACTGGGGGCCGACGTGGTCCTGCACAGCGGCACCAAATACCTGGGCGGCCACAACGACACCCTGGCCGGCTTCGCGGTCACCGACGACAAGGAGGTCGCCGAGGAGCTGCGCTACGTCACCAAGACCGTCGGCAGCGGCCTGACCCCCTTCGACAGCTTCATGATCATCCGGGGCCTCAAGACCCTGGCCCTGCGCATGCGCCAGAGCGAGGCCAGCGCCAGGGTCCTGGCCGAATTCCTGGCCGGGCACCGCCTGGTGGGCCGGGTCCACTACCCCGGCCTCCCCGACAGCCCGGGCCGCGAGATCTCCCTCGCCCAGACCTCCGGCTTCGGGGCCATGATCTCCTTCAGCGTCGACTCCGAGGAGACGGCCAGGAGGGTCCTCCAGAACGTCCGTCTGATCCGCTACGCCGAGAGCCTGGGCGGGGTGGAGTCCCTGGTCACCTACCCTCTTCTGCAGACCCACGCCGACCTCCCCGAGGAAGTCCGCCTGGCCCTGGGCATCGACGACCGCCTCCTCCGCCTTTCGGTGGGCGTGGAGGACCAGGACGACCTGCTGGAGGACCTGTCCCGGGCCCTGGGCTGAGGCCGTCCCGGACCCGCCTTGGAAGAGCTCCAAATAATATTTCGTCCGGACCGTCATTTCTCCCGGCCGTCGGCGGCTCGAGAGAAAAAAGCGCCGGCTTGAATGAAAAAGACCGATCAGACCATAAACTTCATAAAAAGTGACCCCGCGCCACCCCGCCTGACCGCGGCCCCGCACTTTTTCACAAGCATTATGTCACGCCACGTTATGTCAAGATCATGGCGGCCGCGAGGAGATTTTGCACCGTTTCGGGTTAAACGCGGCAACAGTGGATAAACATTGACACAAATTTTTAGCGACAGAATTGGCCCCGGCGGGCATGACGATGATTTTACAAAAAAGTCAAAGATTGTTTGGCGAGAGTCGAGCCAAGTTATGTCAGGGAAAAAACTTGCAAAGGACATTCTTTTGTCCTAAGATGAACCTTAGCTTCAAAGGCACCAAACTTGCCATTTCTTTAGGTGAATGACTAGACCCTCATTTCCTCCGAACCAATCCGTCCGAGGTCCCGGGCGTCAGCTTATCCTGACGCCGACGAGGCGGATATTTGTCGTTGGCCCCGGGAAAGATTGCCAAAAAACCGCAAGTTGTGGAGCTTTTAACATAGCTTATCCAAATAAAAATTAATCTATATGCCTTTAAATTTATCATAACACAAATCGCTCCATTTCATCCTTTTTTCTCACTCCGGACAAAGCCTGAAACCTGGCGTGAAAACCAGATGTTTTGTCCTGTCGGGGCAAGCGGGCGTCTTTTTTATGAAATGTCAGCGAGCATTTCCTGAGGTCCCCAAAAAATGAGGCTTTCCAACAAGATCTTGGTCGTCTGCCTGCTGGCCGGCGTCCTGCCGGGCGTCATCATCACCCTGGCCGCCAACTATTACAGCAGCCAGATGTACGTCGACGTCATCTACAAATCCCTCAACGGCTACCGCAACGCCATCGACACCGTCCTCGTCATGCACAAGGAGAAAATCGACGAGGAGACAAAGCAGATACTCCTGGACCTCGAGAGGCTCGAGAAGCTCGACGCGGACGCCAACCAGGAATTCCAGCAGGTTCTCAACGACACCGTCGCCAACAGCAGCGACATCGACTACGTCGCGGTCTTCGACTCCTCGGACAAGATCGTCTGGTCCACCCAGGATCCGAACGCGCTGCACAAGGTCGCCTTCGAGAACCTCAGGGACGTCCCCATGGCCCCGGGCAACATGGAGCTGACCGTCCCCGGCGCCATAGACATGAGGACGGCCGTCCCCGTCCTGATCGCGGGCAGTCCCGCCGGCAAGCTGGTCACGGGCAAGTTTTTGTTTAACGACTGGTTCATCTCGGCCCTCAAGGACGCCCTGGCCGTCGACTTCTCCGTCATCGTCGGCGACACCCGCTACGCCACCACCCTGAAAGACAATAGCGGCCAGAGCCTGGTTGGGACCAAGGAGACCAACCCGCTCGTCCTGTCCGAGGTGCTGACCGACGGCAAGTCGCTAACCCTGGACGCCGAGATCGGCGGCCAGATGTTCGGCACCTGCTACTGGCCGATTCAGGACCATGACAAGAAAATCATCGGCATGTACTTCATCGGCGAGCCGACGGTCAAGCTGGAGGCCAGCCAGAGGCACTTCGTCATCTCCGTCGCCTCCATCCTGCTGGCGGTCCTGGTCCTGCTGTTCGTGGCCGTGAAGATCGTCGTCTCCACCATCAACAAGTCGCTGACCGGCATCATCGCCGAACTGCAGCAGAGCTTCGAGCAGGTCGGCTCCTGCTCGACCACCATCAAGTCCACCTCCGACACCATCTCCCAGGGAGCCCGGGACCAGGCCGACGCCCTGCAGGAGACGGCGGCGGCCCTGGAGGAGATGATGGCCATGACCAAGCAGAGCGCCGACAACTCCAACCTGACCCGGGAGTCCAACAGCGAGACCAACGGCCACATCAAGGAGGGGGTCAGGCTGACCGGGAGCATGATGGAGGCCATGGGCCAGATCGAGGCCTCGGCCAAAAGGATCGAGGCCATCATCAAGACCATCGACGACATCGCCTTCCAGACCAACCTCCTGGCTTTGAACGCGGCCGTCGAGGCGGCCAGGGCGGGCGAGGCCGGCGCGGGCTTCGCCGTGGTGGCCGACGAGGTCAGGAACCTGTCGCTGCGCTCGTCGGAGGCGGCCAGGAACACCAACGAGCTCATCACCACCTCCGTCGACCGCGTCTCCTACGGGGTCAAGATCGTCAACGACCTCGACGGCTGCTTCAAGAAGATCGAGAAGGGCGCCGAGACCGTCAGCACCCTGATCGACGAGATCAGCGTGGCCACCACCGAGCAGTCCCACGGGGCCGTCCAGGCCGAGCAGTCCGTGGAGTCCACCTCCCGGGTGGCCGAGCGCAACGCGCAGGAGGCCGCCGCCGCCTCCAGCGCCTCCGCCTCCCTGAACGCGGCCTCGGCCAGCATGGAGGAGTCGATCTACCACCTGGGCACCATCATCGGCGGCCGGGGCATCGAAATGCACAAGCTGATCGAGTACAAGAAGTAGCCGGGGACCGCCAAAAGTTTTTTTTCTCCGCTTTCCGCAACCTTTCCGCCACCCCGGGGCCGGCGGCTGACTAATAGTCCGCCGCGGGCCCCGGGGTCGCTGTTTTTTTAGCCCGGGTGAATTTAAAAAACCATTTTTGGTCGTGTGACCGCCTCTCCCCGCCTCTCCCCGCCTCTCCCCGCCTCCACCCCGTCATTATCCCCTTGAACCTCCGCGCCGCCCTTCGCCGTCGCTAAAAACCGTCCTCCCGTCGCCGTTGCTAAAGACCGTCCGCCCGTCGCCGTTGCTAAAGACCGTCCGCACCGCCCGACTGTCGCGACGCTGGACGGCCTTTTATTTGAGCGGTCTGCCGCACTTTTTTTAGCGCCCAAAATATTGTCAAAATATTATTTATATGAGGCAAAGTTATTTGTTTGACAAGTTTTCAATACAAAAAACAATATAATATTGAATTTACTATTGTCATATTATGCTTTTCCTTTTGTTTGTCAATATTATAATATGAATAATTAATTTTAGATTGATCTTTATATAATTTTGAAGTATACTTTCCAACTGATACTTGTCATAGCGTCCACTCTATTCGGTCGGACCGCCATTTATTCCCGGGACAATCCGGGGCGCCCGGCCCCCACCTTGACGGCTCTTCAGACACCCTTTCCCACGGAGGCGGGCCCATGACTCTTTCCAAGAAACTAATGCTGGTCTGCGTGCTGGCGGGGCTGCTGCCGACTCTGATCGTCGCCCTGGCCTCCAACCACTACAGCGGCCGCATGTACGACAAGATCATTGACGACTCCCTGACCTCGTTCCACAACGCCATCATCGCGGTCGTCGACCTGCATCTGGACGGGGCCACCGAGGAGGCCAGGCTGATCCAGAGCGACCTCCAGGAGCTGGACTCCCTGGACGCGGCCAGACATCCGGAGACGGCCCCCCTGTTGGAGAAGACCGTCAACCAGGACAGGGACATCGACTTCGTGGCCGTCTTCGACAACGCTGGCGCCTTGGTCTGGTCGGCGGCCGACACCAGCCTGGCCTACGAGTTAGACTTCCAAACTCTCAAGGACGCCCCCGTCACCCCCGAGAGGGCGGCCATGGCCGAGAGCCTGCCCGGGGTCATCGACCTGCGCTTCGTCGCCCAGATCACCATCGGCGGCGGCCTGGCCGGCAAGCTGGTGGCCGGCAAATTCCTCTTCAGCGGCGAGTTCGTCGACAGCCTCAAGACGGCCCTGGGGGTGGAGTTCTCGGTCATCTGCCACGACGTGCGCTACGCGACCACGCTCAAGGACGAGAACGGCGTCTCCTCCGCCGGCACCAAGGTGACCAACCAGGAGGTGCTGACCAACGTGCTGTCCAACGGCGACATGTACATGCGCAACAGCGACGTCCTGGGCCAGAACTTCAACACCCTCTACTGGCCGGTGGCCGACGTCAACAAGAAGATCATCGGCATGCTCAGCATCGGCGAGTCCACCGTCGAGATCGACAAGACCCAGAGGGAGTTCATGATCTCGGTGCTGATCATCCTGATCGTCGTCCTGGGCATAGTTCTTCTCTGCACCAAGGCGGTCGTGGGCAACATCAGCCGGTCGCTGACCGGCATCATGAGCGACCTGAACCACAGCTTCGAGCAGGTCAACCAGTGCTCCGAGGGCATCCTCCAGTCCTCCGAGACGCTCTCCCAGGGGGCCAACGAGCAGGCGACCTCCCTGCAGGACACAGCCGCCGCCCTGGAGGAGATGATGACGATGACCAAGCAGAGCGCCGAGAACTCGAACCTGACCAAGGACGCCAACATCGGGACCAACAATCTGATCAGGGACGCCGTCAGGCTGTCCGGGAGCATGATGGAAGCCATGGGCCAGATAGAGACCTCGGCCAGGCGCATCGAGGCCATCATCAAGACCATCGACGACATCGCCTTCCAGACGAACCTCCTGGCCCTGAACGCCGCCGTGGAGGGGGCCCGGGCCGGGGACGCGGGCTCGGGCTTCGCCGTGGTGGCCGACGAGGTCAGGAACCTGTCGCTGCGCTCGTCGGAGGCGGCCAGGAACACCAACGACCTCATCTCCTCCTCGGTGGACAGGGTCAGCTTCGGCGTGCGCATCGTCAACCAGCTGGACGACTGCTTCAAGAAGATCGAGAAGGGCTCCGGCACGGTCAGCGAGCTCATCGACCAGATCAGCACGGCCACCAACGAGCAGGCCCGGGGCGCGGCCCTGGCCGAGCAGGCCGTGGAATCAGCCAGCCGGGTGGCCGAGCGCAACGCCCAGGAGGCCGGCCTCACCGCCAAGACCTCCCAGTCGCTCAGCGAGGCGGCCCAGAATCTCGACGGGGTCATCGCCCATCTGGGCGCCATCATCCGAGGCCCCGGCGCGGACCAGACGGAGCTTCTGGCGTTCAAAAAGTAAGGCCCCCGGCGGCGGCGCCCGACGTCCGGACCGCCGTTAATCATTTACGTGAAAACATCAGGAAGCGCCTGGCGGACGGCCGCCGGGGCGCTTAATTTTAACTTTCCTTCATCGTCCGCGTCATCGTCGTCGTCATCATCACCATCAACATCATCGTCATCAACATCAATATCAATATCATCATCAACAGTGGCGGCGTTTTCACCGGTAAATTTGCGGTCCCTGGCCGCCGGGGCGGCGCCTGACGCCAGCCGTCGCCCCGCTAATTACGTGCCGTAATCATTTTTTTTAAATAAAATTCCGAAAAAATAAAAGAAAGATAACAATTCATAATAATTACATAAACAAGTTTTGCCAATTTATTTTTTTATAACCATAGGTCACTTTGGGCGCGGAAGCCCCGGGTAAGCGTTCACGGTGTCCCCTGGTGACCCCGTGAACGCTTACGAAACTGGTAATGTAAGAAAAGCCCAGCTTGCAAAAGATAGAGAAGAAAACCATAAACGTGGACGCCCAGAAGGTAGTAAAGGAAAGGAAAAATACAATCCTGCCCCAGATCAAGATTTGAACCCCAATTCACCGTCAGATAGCGGCGAAGCCCATCGCAACCCCGGCCGTCCTCCTGGCAGCAAGAAC
>JAISET010000201.1 GCA_031264015.1 Deltaproteobacteria bacterium
CAGGCTTTTTGCGGAACGTTGTCAGGCGGTGGGAGGGTGGCCAGGACAAGTTCCGCAAAGGCCGCCCGACAGTCGGGTCCCTGTCGGACGACAAAAAAAGCCGGGAACGTCCCTCGTTCCCGGCCTTCAGAAATTCTCCGATGAGCCGCATCCGTAAATTGTCGGCGAAAAAAAAGCCGGATTCCCAAGGCGCGCGAAAACGCCGGGGGAGTCCAGCCTTCATGAATTGATCGGCCGAAAGATCGATTTGTTTGACAACTGCCGCGTTTTGACGACCAAAAAATTACCCATTGTGACGACGACTCAAGTTTTCGCCAATAACTTGCCTTTTGACAACGACGCATGTTTGAGTAATTTGTTAATTCGGTCAAAAGCTGACGGCTTCCGACTAATCAACTTTTAACACTCCTCGCCTCCCGTGTCAAGAAATTTTTCGGCCGGGGGGCAGGATAATTTGACCGTTTTTCAAGCCGGTAACGCGCCAGTCAGACGCGGGCCGCGAACGGTCAGCCTCTCCGAATGCCGGGCGTTTGACGTCGGGACGGGCAACGATAATCGCGGTTAAAGCGGCCCCGGGTTTGGAAAGGCGGGCGACGTCCCCCCGGGGCTCATGAAAGTCGTCCCCGGCCGCCTCCCGGTCGCGCGCGAGTCTTGCGCGGGGGGCGGCGACGAGGGGCCAGTGTGCGGCGGAGGGCGGACGGCGGACGGCGGAGGGCGGACGGCGGAGGGCGGACGGCGGTCGTCATATATATGGTTTGAGCGTCGGGAGGAGGCTCCGAACAGGCCGAAAAAAAACCGCCCCGGACGAGTCTTGTCGGGGGCGGCTTGGAAAATCTTCGCTCGGGACGGCGGCTGAGGGCTAGATCTCCGAGCTGAACAGGGAGTGCTTGGACAGCGAGTTGTTCTTGGAGTATTTGGTGAACAGGAGCTGGTTTTTGGAGAGGCCGTCGATGGTCTCCCGCAGGACGCTCAAATTCTCGTTCAGGTACTTGGCCAGGGAGTCCTCCAGCTCGACCATCTCCTTTAGAGACTTGATGATGCGGCTTTCCAGCTCGGACTGCTCGACGAAGTCGTCCTTGACCGCGGCGATCTTGTCGGGCGGCGGGGCGACTTTTTTCTGCCCGTCGGCGGTCAGCACGTGGATGCTCGAGGTGGTGAACTCCACCAGGTCCTCCCGGGCCTCGATGAACTGCTCCCAGATCTTCGGGTCCAGGTAGTCCTCGACGTCCTTGGGCGAGAGCTCCCCGGGGCCGACCTTGGCGAGCATCTCCCGGTCCAGGTCCAGGCAGCGCTGGCAGATCTCCA
This sequence comes from Deltaproteobacteria bacterium, assembly GCA_031264015.1. Taxonomy (GTDB): domain Bacteria; phylum Desulfobacterota; class Desulfarculia; order Adiutricales; family Adiutricaceae; genus JAIRNQ01. The sequence goes on from JAISET010000201.1 coordinate 1,306, forward strand.
CCGTCTTGCGCCAGAGAGCCAGGTCCCTATTTTGAGTCGTCAGCTCCACTTGTCAGTGTCCCCGCTGGCAAAGGGTCGGCAGGATGGCGGCCAGGCGCCTCAGGGAGTCCTGCAGCTCGTATTCCAGGACGTCGGCCAGATAGATCCAGTCCTTCTGCTCCTGGAGGTTGATGATGTCGTTTAAAATCCCCACCAGGGAGTCGAGGTACTGGTTCAAAGACGAGGCGCGCTCGTCGTCGGCGCCCTGCCAGAGCCCCAGCACGTACCTGGTCTGCTCCAGCAAGGTCATCAAAAGATGCAGGGCCTCCAGAAAGTTCAGGAAATATTCGTTGGCCTCCTGCTCGTCGCCGACCCTGAAGGTCTCGACGATGCGGGAGAGGGCCTCCAGGAGGGTGTCCAGATAGGCGGGGCCGGTCTTCAGGAAGTTCAGCCCCATGTCCTCCATGGTCAGCGTGTCTAGGTTCAGGGTGTCTATCTCGGTCCTCCCCACCTCCAGGGCGGCGTGGGGGACCTCCTCGAAATATTGCTCCCCGTTCAGGTAAATCTTTTTAATGATGCGGCCCGAGGTGGAGGGGTGCTCCATCAGATTGATGAGGATCTCCTCGAGGTTGGAACCGACTATGTCGCTGGCCACCAGATTTTGTCCGTCCACGGTCAGGGTTTCCATTACGTTCTCTCCTTCGTCCTCCGCCTCGGAAGATCGTCCGGGCTTCTTGAGCTGCCGGGCGACTCCTGGTCCCGGCGGGAATCGGGTGGCGCCGCGGGGTTTTTTCCGGACCCACCCGCCCGACAATCTCTTAGCAAATTGGGGGCCAAATAGTACCCTCGTCAAGCCGGCGTCTTCCCGGTCCCCGCGGGGGCCTCCAGGGCGGCCGCGGTCTTCCTGAAAAGGCCCGGGTCGGCAAAAGATGCCACTCCGGCGGCTTCATCATTCTTATCGGCACCTTGGTCCTTTCGGTTTAATGTTTGGGCCAAAAAAAGCAGAAAAATTACTTTTTGTACCCTAATAGTTTAAATGAGCTATACAAAAGCATCAGGCGTCTCTCAAAAAGCGCCCGAGTTTTACCTGAACTTTTTCGCCGCATCTCGGTTTCCCGTCCCGTCGTCAGGGCCGGCGGGCGTCCCCCGCGGACGGCCGGCGCCCCGCCGCCCGCGGGCCGGGCGGCGGGGCGGGCGAAAAATCCTAGGTTGTCGGCCTAAAATTTGTTAAGATATTTCGATAGCCCAGGTCGGCCGCGCCCCCGCGCCTCCTGTCCGCGGATGGTCGGCGGCCGTCCGGCGGTCCCTGGCGGCTTTCTTTCGTCTGAAAGATGGCTGTCGCTTGCAAAAGTAAATATTTATTCTATAAAATTCTAAATTATAAATTGTTTTTTCTATTTCGCTGTGATAAAAGATTTCTGAATATAACTATAATTTATTCTGTAAATTTATAGCTATCTTTCTGAAAAATATATTTTAAAACAAATTTGGTTGATTTTAGGAGGCCAACTCTCAGATGTTGCAAACTATTTCTCGTCTCGCCATTCTGGCCCTCCTCCTGGCCCTCCCCGCCTGCTCCGGCAGCGCCATCGGGGGAGGCGGGAGCATGCAGAGGGAGCTTGACGCCCTGAAGATGGAGGTGGCCGACCTCCGCGACCGGGCCCGTCTGGGCGGGGCCCCCGGCGGCACCCAGAACATGGAGCTGGACAACCTGCGCACCTCGGTGCAGAGGCTGACCGAGAACGTCGAGACCGCGACCGTGGGCGGCCTGACCCTCAGGCAGCAGCTCGAGTATGTCAGCGCCCGTCTGGACCGCCTGGAGAAGAGGGCCAACCTGCCGCCCCTCTCCACCGACATCGTCGGCCCGACCCCCGTCCTGATGCCCTCGGTCGTCCAGGCCTACCCCGGGCCCGAGGCGGGTCTCGAGCCCGGCGCCCCCGGCGCGCTTCCTCCCGGCGCCGTTCCGCCGGAGGCGGTCCCCCCGGGGACCCCGGTGGTGCCGGCCGCCCCCGGGCAGGATCCCGGAACGGTCGCGGCGGCCACCCCGGCCGCCCCCGTCGCCGCCCGGACCGCCTACGACGAGGGCAAGGACCTCTTCGACCAGAAAAACTACCCCGCCGCCGTCGAGCGCTTCAGGGCCTACCAGGCCGAGTCCCCCCAGGGGACCCAGGCGGCCGCCGCCCAGTTCTATGTCGGGGAGTCCTTTTATTTCCAAAATCAGTTTGAGGAGGCCATTTTAGAGTATCAGACGCTAATTAGCGGCTTTCCCAAAAACAACCTGGTCTCCACCGCCCTCCTCAAGCAGGGGCTCTCTTTCCAGGCCCTGGGCGACAAGGCCAGCGCCAAGCTCATCTATCAGAAGGTGGTCCGGGAATACTCCAAGAGCTACTCGGCGGGCATCGCCAGGGAGCGCCTGAAGACCATCTAGCGGGCCCCGGGTCCGGGCCCCCGCCGCCCTGGCGGCGTCGTTGTGGCGCCGCCGCGGCCGGCTCGGGGAAACTTGTTCCAATTTCGGTATAAGATCGGACTTTGGGTAATATTTAGTTCGTTTGGAATCTTTTTTGGTTTTTTGTCCATTTCCTCTTTCCGCGCGCCCGACCAGCCGGGGGAGGGCCCGGGCGCCTTGTCGAAAGTGGCCGCCCGGCCGGGCCGGCTTATTTTAGGAGGCCGGCTTTTGTGTTATACTTGTGCAATCGGGGGCACGGCTTGGAGATTGAGGCGGCTTGTCTCACGCGGTCGATCCCTTCCGTCGGAGCGGCAGCATGGCGCAGATTGACGTTAGCATATGGCGGGGGAAGTCCGTCCTGGTGGTCGACGACTACCAGGCCGTCCGCAAGACCATCAAGGAGCTCTTCGCCATCGTCGGGCTGAAGGTCTCCGAGGCCAGCAACGGGGTCGAGGCGCTGGAGATGCTCAACGCCGAAAAGTTCGACCTGATCGTCAGCGACCTGGTCATGGCCGAGATGGACGGCTTCGAGCTGACGGAGACGGTGAAGAACAACCCGAGGCTCAGGGCCATCCCCCTGGTCATCCTCTCCACCCACGCCGACTACAAATATATCTTCAAGGCCCTGCGCCTCGGCGCCGACGACTACCTGATCAAACCTCCGACAACTGAAATGGTCAACATCGTTCTGGCACGGGTATTTTCACATGAATGGTAACGGTAGCAGCCAGCCCCAGGCGGGGCCGGAGCCCGGCAGGGACGCTCCCAAGGCGGCGGCTCCCCCGGCCCACCCGGTCCCCGAGCTGGACAGGATGGCGGTCAAAATCTCCCACCTTGACCGTCTGCTGGGCCTGACGGGCGAGATCATCATCTCGGCCTCCAACATCTCCATCCTGCAGCGTCATCTGTCCACCTCGCTGATCAATCTCGACAAAAGCTCCCTCGAGATGATCAAGAACGTGGCCATGACCACCAACCGCATCTCCTCCGACCTCCACCACCTGGTCATGGACATCCGCATGGTGCCCATCAAGGAGACCTTTCTGCGCTTCCGTCGCCTGGTCAGGGACCTGGCCAAAAAACGCGGCCGCCAGGTGGACTTCGAGATCATCGGCGAGGACACTTTGGTGGACAAGACGGTGGCCGAGCGCCTCTACGAGCCCCTGGCCCACCAGATCCGCAACGCCGTCGACCACGGCCTCGAGGACCCCCTGGAGCGCAAGCACGTCGGCAAGCCCCCCACCGGGCAGCTGACTTTGACCGCCTACAAAAAAGAGGGCTTCACCTACGTGGCCGTCAGCGACGACGGGCACGGCCTCGACGAGAACAGGATCAGGCAGGTGGCCGTGGAGAAGGGGTTCCTGCCCCCAGCGGCGGCCCAGGCCATCTCGGCCTCCGAGTGCTGGAACCTGATCATGCAGCCCGGCTTCTCCACGGCCACCGAGGCCACCGAGATCTCCGGCCGCGGCGTGGGCATGGACGTGGTCAAGAGCACGGTGGAGAGCCTGGGCGGCGAGATCATCATCGACACCGCCAGGGGCCGGGGCTCGACCTTCACCTACAAGATCCCCCAGCTCTCCGCGGTCAACATCACCGACGCTTTGATCATCCGCTCCGGCGAGAGCTACTACGCCGTGCCCATCGGCAACGTGGTGGCCACCCAGTCCTTCACCGTCGCCGACATCAACACCACCATGGAGCGCACGGAGAGCATCGTCTATCTGGGCTCCATCGTCCCCCTCCATGATCTCAGGGGGCTTCTGACCGGGACGCCCCTGCCGAAAGACGAGTTTAACGAGAACCTGCCCGTCATCATCATCGACTCCAAAAACGGCCGCCTGGCCCTCAAAGTCTCCGAGTTCATCCGCCCCCAGAAGCTGGTCCTGATTCCCCTGCCGGAGATCTTCTCCGTCAGGGGCGTGGCCGGCACCACCATCCTGGGCGGCAACCAGCTGGGCATGGTCCTGGACCCCTTCGACCTCATCGCCATGAGCGGGGGCCGGACCCTGGAGGACGTGGGCCTCAACCGCGCCCAGGTGCTGACCTTCGAGGACGACGAGCTTCCGGCCGCCCCCGAGGCCCCCGAGGCCTCCGACAAGGCGGCCGGGGCGGGACCGGCCGCCCCCCCCGGCGCCGCCCCGGCGGGCCCCGCGGCGGCCAGGCCCCCCGAGGCCATGGACGAGTCCATGGCCGAGGAGTTTTTCGTCGAGATCCAGAATATTTTGAACGAGGCCAGCGAGGAGATCTTCCAGCTGGAGAAGGACCCCGAGAACATCCGCCGGGTCAACACCATCTTCAGGCACTTCCACTCCATCAAGGGCAACTTCATCATGACCGGCTTCACCAACGTGGGCACCTTCGTCCACGACCTGGAGACGGTTCTGGACCAGATGCGCGAGAGGGAGCTCAAGGTGGAGAAGGAGGTCATCGACCTGCTTTTGGACGCCGTCAAGAGCATGGAGCAGGGCATCGCCGAGATCAGGGCCGGGCGGGGCTACGAGGTCACCGACCCCGAGCTTCTGGCGGAGCTGGCCCGCTACAAGAAGGTCGAGAGCAAGGAGAGCCGGCCCGTTGAGGAGGTGGACGACGGACAGTTCCATCTCTCGCCCCTGGGCACCATCCTCTACTTTTCCAAGCTCATCACCCAGGGGGTCAAGGTCTACCAGTCGATGTTCCATATCGGCCCCTCCTTCCAGGAGAACTCCCTGGTCAGCTACCTGATCATCAAGCGCATCTCCTTAATCGGCGACCTGATCGACACCGTGCCCAGCCTCGACAAAATCGAGCGCGGCCTGGGCACCGACAAGATCAAGATCATGTTCGCCACCAACCACACCCTCGACGAGGTCAACTCCTTCTGCGAGCGCCAGCTGAAGAAATTCTACAACGTGGTGGAGTACGACAACCTGGCCGTGGAGTGAGGGCGCCCTGGCCCCGGTGGTCCGCTTGAAGATTTTGGCTCTTTTGGATTTGTGGCTTTTGGATTTTATGGCTTTTGGTTTTTGAGGCTTTTGGATTTTAGAACTTTTTGTTTTTAAGGCTTTTGGTTTTTGGGTCTTTTGGTTTTAGGGCTTTTGGTTTTTAGGGCTTTTGGATTTTAGGACTTTTGGTTTTTAAGGCTTTTGGATTTTAGGGCTTTAGGTTTTTAGGTTCAGGGCTTTTTCCCTACCCGCCGCGGGCAGGCGCCGTTTGTCGCCGGCCGGCCGCGGACGCTCCTCGGGCCCGCCCCCCGGCGCCCGCCACCATAAGCGGGGGCTTTTCCCCTCCACCCCGGCCCCGGCCGGAGGCCCGTCATTGCGAGACGTCTATGAGCGCCAAAGTCATGCTGATGGTTGAGAATTCGGAGCAGCGGGCCCGGCTGTCGGAGCACCTGGCCGACAAGTTCGCGGTCTCCGAGGGCCCGGTCCCCGACCCCGCGGCGGGACCGAACGCCCCGGCCGAGGCCATACTGGCCGCCTCCCCCGACGTGGTCGTCATGGACTACCTCTCCGAGGACGCCTTTTCCGTGAAGGTCCTGCAGGCCGTCTCCGACGCCAATTACAAGATCGGCTTCATCTTCCTGGACGCCGGGAAAAACGCCGACCTCGAGAGCGTGCTGATGGCCATCAACGAGGGCGCCCAGGCCTTCATCTTTCCGGACATCTCCAAGGTGGCGCTTCTGAACTATGTCAACCGGGTGGTCTTCGGGCCGTCCAGGCTGCGGCGCACCGAGTTCGCCATCAACGAGGACGAGCTGCAGCGGACCAACGAGAAGCTGACCAGGACGACGACCAGGCTCAACAACGCCCAGAAGCTCATCACCTATCTTCTGAGCACGCCCCTGGGCAGCCAGCCCCGCAAGGCCCTGATCCTCTCCGACTCCATGTACCAGCGCGAGATGCTCAAAAAGCATCTGGAGGACAACAATTTCATCGTCCTGACCGCCTCCAGCATAGCCGACGCCGTCTCCCTGACCTTGTCCGAGAAGCCCAGGATCGTCGTCAGCGACTACGAGCTCGAGGAGGGCAAGACCGGGATCGACTTCTGCAAGGAGCTCAAGTTCAACCAGAAGTTCACCCCCCTCTATTTCGTCATCTGCACGGCCAGCCAGGACAAGCTCTCGCAGATCATGACCCCCGGCAACGGCGTGGACGACTGCGTCCCCAAGCCGGCGACCCCCACCTCCCTGAACGAGTTTTTGGCCAGGGCCGCCCTGGGCCTGATTATTTGAGGGGCGGAACGGGAGTCTGGTCGTCCGTCCGCCGGACGGAAAAATTTCCAGTTTTTCTGGTTTTCGGGCCGGGCTTGCGGACGCCCGGCCGCGGCAAGTTTTTAAGTTTATGAAGCCGGGCCGGTTGTCTTAATCCCGGGAGGCGGTGTCTCGCCCGGTTTCCGCCCCCTCCCGGACGGGCTCCCAAAGCGGCCAAAACCGGCCGCCGGCCCGTCGCCCGTCCGCCAGTCCACCGCGGCGCCGAGTCAGACATGTCCACCGATTCCCAGTATCCCGACCGTCCCAGAAACTACCACCCTTTCGACCGCAAAGAGAAAAAACCCGGCAGGCTCGAGAAGTTCGTCCGCGTGGCGGCGCTTCTGGCCCTCTGCGGGATGGTCTGGTACTTCAGCTACGACCAGGGGCGCGTTTCCAACAACCGCCGCCTGGCCAGGCTGGAGATGGAGAACGTCTCCCTGAGGGAAAAACTCGCCCTGGCCGAGGCCGACCTCGAGGCCGTCAGGGAGAGCGCCGCCGAGGCCGTCAGGCGGGCCCGGGCGGGCGCCGGTCAGAACGGCCCGAACGATCAAAACATCCCGCCCTCGGAGCAAAACGGCCGGCCCGCCGACTCCGCGGCCGACGCCGGCTCGGCGGCCGCGACGGGCCCCGCGTCCAGGCCCGCCGACGACCAGGGCGCGGGCAGGCTGACCCTGAAGCTGGCCGGCAACAAGCCGGCCTTCGGGGGGGCGGCTGTTTTGTCGCTGGTGGAGGTGGACAGCCTGGACCAGTCCGCGGTGGTCAGGATCAGGGAGAACGTCACGGGCAATAGGACGGCGGCCTCCCTGGACGTGGGGGAGCTCTTCGAGTTTCAGCTGGCCGGGGAGAGGCACAGCCTTTATCTGGACTCGGTCAGGGGGACCCTGGCCTTTTTCATCCTGGACGGCCTCCCCGGCGGGACGGCCGTCGAGCCCGCGCCCTAGCAGGGGTCCGGCTTTTATATTCATTCCCCCCCCGGGGGAGGGAGGGCCCATGCCTAAATTCGAGGACATTTTTGTCGGCCAGAAGGCCGTCAAGACGACCCTGATCTCCAAGGAGATGATCGCCCGGTTCGCCGAGGTGACCTTGGACGACAACCCCGTGCATCTGGACGAGACCTACGCGGCCGGCAACTCGTTTTTTAAGCGCTGCGTGGCCCACGGCATGATCTCGGCCTCCCTGGCGGCCGCCCTGATGGGCACGGAGCTTCCCGGCCACGGGACTATCTATCTGGACCAGAGCCTCAAGTTCAAAAACCCCGTCTTCCCCGGCGACGAGGTGACGGTCCGGCTGGAGGTTTTGGAGAAGCAGGAGGCCAGCAAGAGGATCAGGCTCTCCACCGTCGTGGTCAACCAGGACGGCAAAGTGGTCGTCGAGGGCGAGGCCGCGGTCATGCTGAGGCTGCCGTGAGCGTTTTCCCGCCCGTCGTCGTCTCGGCCTCCCAGCGCGACACCGCCGACTGGGACGGGGGGCGCCTGGCCCAGGTCAGGGTCTCCTTTCAGTATTGCGACGCCGTTTACCGGGCCGGGGGGCTCCCCCTGGTGGCCGGCAACTGGACCGGCCGGGGTCCCGAGTTCACGGAGGGCAGGGGGTTCGCCCAGCCGGGACCCAGGCGGACGGAGGTTCTTGCGGAAAAGGCGGGGGCCGTGATGGCCCTGGCCGGGGGGCTGGTGCTCTCCGGCGGCGGCGACGTGGTCATGGCCGACGAGGACGGCGACGACGTCATTAGGGAAATGGACCGCGACCGCGACTTCTGGGAGGCGGCCCTGTTTCTGGCCGCCCTCGAGCAAAAAAAACCCGTGCTGGCCATCTGCCGGGGGCTCCAGCTAATCAACGTCGTTTTGGGCGGGGACCTGGTCGACGACATCCCCCGGGACGTCCCGGGGGCGTTGAGGCACCAGCAGCGGACGGGCAGAAGCAACACCAGCCACCAGGTCGTCCTGGAGCCCGGCTGCCTGCTGGCCAGGATCTGCGGCAAGACGGAGTTCCCCGTCAACAGCGGCCACCACCAGGCCGCCAGAAACGTGGCCCCGAGCCTCGTCGCGGTCGGCCGCAGCCCCGACGGCGTCGTCGAGGCGCTGGAGCATCGCGCCGAGCCCTGGATCGTCGGCGTGCAGTGGCATCCCGAGGCCCTGGCCGACCGCGACGAGAACGCCGGCCTGCTCTTCAGGGCCTTCGTCGAGGCCTGCGCCTGAAAGGCCCG
>JAISET010000030.1 GCA_031264015.1 Deltaproteobacteria bacterium
GGCGGGATGAAAACGACCGCGGGCGGGAATTGACTCCCCGGCAAAAAAGCCCGCGCCGGAAACTTCCCCCGGCCGGGCGCCGCCTGATTGAAATCCAATCGGTCTGACGGTATACTAAAGCAGCTCGGAGAAACTTATTTTGTAATTTTTGCGAGCTTTTGGCCATTGACATTTGTTAATTTCATCTCTTTTGCGTTCCCCGCGGGCCCGGCCGCATCCCCGGCCAAAACGCCCCCGGCAGCCGTGGTTATGCGCGTCGTCGTCCTCTTTAAAATCGTCCCCGAACTTAACGACCTCGCCGAGGAGGACTGGTCCGCCGACGCCTCCTCCGGGCGCCTGTCCCCCGTCGAGCGCTACGCCAGGACCGTCTTCAACCCCGAGGACGAGAGCGCCCTGGAGCTGGCCCTGCGCCTGAGGGACGCCTGGAGGGCCGGCGCCTCCTCGGGCGGCGCCCCGTCGGGCCCGGCGGAAGTGTCCCTGCGCGCCGTCACCTTGTCCGAAAGCCTCGCCAGACGGCGGCTGGAGACCCTCGGGGCCCTGGGCTTCGACGAGGTGGTCAGCCTCTCGCCCCCCGGTCCGGAAACCGACCCGCGTTTTTCCCCGGAGACGACGAGCCGCCTGCTGGCCGCCGAGATCCCCCTGGAGGGCCCGACCCTGGTCCTGACCGGCTGCCGCTCCGCCGACGGCTGCAACGGACTGACGCCCATGCTGCTGGCCGAGCGCCTGGGCTGGCCGCTGGTGACCGAGGTGCTTTCGGTCGCGCCCGCGCCCCCCCCGGACAAGGCCGGCCGGTCGCCCGACAAAACCCCCGGGCTGTCGGTGGAGAGCCTCTCCGACGACGGCCTGGTCCGCCAGCTGGTGTCCCCGCCCATAGTCCTGGCCGTGGGCAGCGCCCCGGTCCCCTGCCTGCGCGCGCCGACTTTGCGGGACCGCCTGAAAGCCGGCGGCGGGCCCGTCCGGCAAAAAAACGCCCCCGTCGACTTGGACGGGCGCCGGACCGACGCGGCCCCGCGCGTCTCCTACGTCCTCAAAAATCTCCTCCGGGAGACCAAAAGCCGGCCGACGACCGTCGTCAGCGGGGGCTCGGCCCTGGAAAAGGCCGCCGTCGTCCTGGCCAGGCTCCGGGAGCGCGGCTAGCCCGGGTCCGGCGGGCGCGAAAGCCGTCCGGCCGTTTTAAAATAATTTTTTTTCCGCGGCCGCCCAATTTTCGCGGGGCGGGCCGATTTTTCCAGGGGGCGTCGTTTGCCGGAAAAACTGCCCGAAAACCCCGCCGTCGTCTTTCTGGACGGCACGAGCGGCCATCTGCCGACGGCGGCCGGGGCCGTCAAAAATTTCCTGAGGGAGAAATCCGTCCCGATAGACCTCTGCGTCACCCTGACCAGGGAGTTCGGCGAGGTCGACAACCTGCGCCGGATCGTCCCCCCCGCCCCCCGCCGCCACTGGGTGCGGGCGGACTGCTACCAGCCGGAGACCGTCCTCGCGCACGCCGCCAAGTACAGGCCGCGGCTGGCCGTGTTTCCCCCGGGGGTCTTCGGCTCGGAGATGTGCGGGCGTCTCTCGGCCCGCTGGCGGGGCTCGGCCATGCTGGGGGTGACGGACTTCGATTTCCCCAGGGAGGCGGGCGGGCCGCCCTCGGTTAAAAAATGGGTCTACTCCCAGAACCTGCTGGCCGAGTTCTCCCTGGGGGAGCCGCCCTGGTGCCTGGGGCTGGCCAAGAGCTGGGCCGGGACGCCCAAAAACGCCCCCCCCGACCCGCCGCCCCCCCCGGACTCCCGGGACGACTTCTTCTCCCTGCCCCCGGGGAAGCCCGCCCATCTCGAGAACAGGGTCGAGCTGGCCGTCAAAGATTCGGGCGAGCTCGCGGAGGCGAGAAGACTCCTGGTGGCCGGCCTGGGCCTCGGGGACGCCGCCGGGGTGGCCCTGGCCGGTGCCTGCGCCAGGCTCATGGAGGCCGGATGGGGCGTCACCAGGCCGGTGGCCATGAACGCCCTGGCCGACCCCGCCAAGATAGTCGGGGTCTCCGGGGCCACGGCCTCCCCCGACTGGGCCCTGGCCCTGGGCGCCTCGGGGGCGGCGGCCTTCCTGGCGGGGGTGGAGGGGGCCGGCTATCTGGCCGCCGTCAACTCCGACCCGGAGGCCCCGATCATGGACAAGTGCGACCTGGCCGTGGTGGGCGACGCCCGGGAGATCCTGGCGGAGATGATCGCCCTGCTAAAAAGCGGGCGGGAGTGACGGGCGCCCCCCGGCGGGCGGGCGCGGGCGCATAGGCGGGCAGGCGGGCGGGCGGGCGGGCGGACAGGCGGGCGGGCGGACAGGCGGGCTGGCGGGCGGGCGCGAGACTGATAAAAACACCGGCGAGACGCGCCACAACCACAGGCCTCAGGCCCCCGGCTCCGGGGGCTTTTTTTTGGCCTCGGAAGGGACGTCCGGCCCGAAAGACGGCTCCGGCAGATAGACGAAGGACCGCGGGGGTCGGGCGAGGCCAAGGTCGGCGAGAGTCAAAGGCTCGGGATATTTCGTGATTTTGCCGAGCCTAAAGGCCACGGCGGTCTTTTTGCCCGCGTAGTAGGCCAGATAACTCTCATGCGATATTCCGGCCCCCCGCCCGGCCAGGCTCCAGACTTTGTCGACGTCCCCCGTCACCACCTCCTCCACGGCCGCCTCGCCCGCCACCGCGCCCTCGGGAGCGGTCGCGTAAATGACCAGGGCGGACGGCGGACGGCGACAAACAACCCTGCGGAACTCAAACAATTTGGAGCCGTTAAAAATGTTCCGGACGTGCCCGGGATTGACGGACAATAGAATTTTTGGCATCGGCGTCCGCCCGCGGCGACGACAATGACGCCGCCCGACGCCGGCGTCGCTTTTCGGCGGGGCGGGGAAAAGAAAAAACGACGGGCGAAAAAATATCGCCGCGCCGGCGAGACGGCCGGCGACAAGCCCAGCATAGCGGTTTTTTAGCGAAAGTCAACGGGCGGGCGCCGGCGTTTTCACTAAAAATGAAGTCGTCCGAACAAACGGGCGAGTTTATATTTTGGCGAGCCGGCCCGGCGCCTTAATTTCTATTTGGACGATAATATTCATATTGAAAAGCATGTTTAAATATAATTAGCGCAAGCATGCGACAAATCGCGCCGGTCGCCATAACGTCGCCGTCTTGCGACGTCGGAAAATGTTTTCCGAGCCTTAAATTAATTGGCCGCGCCCCGGCGGGCGTCCTCAAGCCAAACGACGCGGGCGTCCGGCGCCTTGTTTATGACGCCTCGGACCGGGAAAACCCGCCGGCGGCAGGAAGACGTCCGGCGGGGGCGGGCCGGTCTTGTCGGATTTGTTATGTTCCCGAGGCCGCTTTCGGAGCCCCGTTTTTGCCGATCAGCCCCTTGCGGCGTAACTTTTAGGTCTTTTTGGGGGGCGAAAAATAGTTTTAACTTTGTCGCAAACACGTTGTTAAATGTCCTGTTTGTAATATTTTTCCTTCCCAAAATGGTTATAATGTCATAAAGGCTGAGAAATCACATCCGACAAACAACACCGAGAGGAAACGCCCGCGCAACCGCGGTTGGCCGGGCGGCCTCCTTAGTTGTCGGGAGCCGGGCTCATGGCCTTTGGTCCGGCCCCCGTTTTGTCGGAGGGTTTCCCGTCGGCGTCTTCCGGTCCTTGCGACCACCGCCCGGCGTCCGTCGGCAGCGTCCGTTGCCCGACCGTCGGCCGCGTTTTTCATTTTATTTTCAGGCCTCGGCTTTCCGACCCCGGCCGGCCGGCGAACGGGCGGCCGGGGGGCCCGGGTCCCGCGGGCCCGCGCGGACGCCTCCGCGGGGGCCGGCCGGGAACAACCGTCCCTCCGGGAGCCGCCGGGGGGACGCGCCGGGTTCATGCCGCCTCCTCGGGAGCCGCCGGGGAGCAGGGTGGCGCGGGCCGGGACGCCGCTTTTCCCCGCGGGCCGGCAGCCGCCTGTCCGCGGGCGGAAAGAATCTCGGGGCCGCCCGGCCGACAGGGAGGTTTTATGGACGTCTTAAGAGAGGTCTGGGACTTTTTGTCCACGGCCATCCTCCGGGGCGGGATGTACTCGCTGATGGCCGTGGGCCTGGCCCTGGTCTTCGGGGTCATGAACATCGCCAACTTCGCCCACGGGGAGTTCTACATGCTGGGGGCGTTTTTCGGCTACTTCATCCTGAACGCCACCAACAAGCTGGGCCTGCCCGTCTTCGTGCCCCCGGTCATCTGCATCCTGGGGGCGGGGCTGGGGGTGGCCCTGATAGCCGGGATCATCGAGCGGACGAGCTTCCGGGCCCTGCGCAAACGAAGCAGGGGCCAGTGGCTGATGAACACGTTCCTTTTAACCCTGGGCATCTCCATCATCCTGCAGAACGGGGCCAGGGTCCTCTTCGGGGGCCGCTACAGGGGCGTCAGCCGCATGTGGAAGGGCGAGAGCCTCAACCAGCTCTTCCAGATCGGCCTGCCCCCGGACCGCCTGATCGGCTTTCTGATCGCCGTGGTCTCCATCGGGGGCTTCGTCCTCTTCCTCAACAAGACCTCCACCGGGCGCGCCATCAGGGCGGTCAGCCAGGACGAGGTGGGGGCCAGCCTGGTGGGCGTCAACCTGGGCTTCATCCACACCCTGGTCTTCTCGCTCTCCGGCCTCCTGGCGGGCATAGCGGGGGCGTCCCTGCTGTCGGTCACCCCGGCCTCGGCCTTCATGGGCACCATGCCGCTGTACAAAAGTTGGTTCGTCCTCATTCTGGTCGGCATGGGCAGCATCGGCGGCTCCATCGCCGGAGGGCTCATCCTGGGCGTTCTGGAGTCCTTCGCCATCACCTACCTGACCCAGTACCTGGGCAGCGGCTCCTCGGAGATCATCTGCCTGACCGTCATCATCACCATTCTTCTCATCAAGCCCAACGGCATTTTCGGCAAGGCCGTCAAAAGCGCCGTCGAGTAGGGAGGCCGTCATGAGCGCTGATTATTCGTCGGGCGCCCCCGGGGCCGCCGTTTCCGTTGGCGACAACGTCCCCGGCGTCCCGGGCGGCCGGCGCGTTCCCGACGTCGGCAATAACGATTCCGGCGGCGGGCGGACTTTCGCCGCCCCGGCGCGCCACCCCGTCTGGCGGGCGGCGGGCCTGCTGGGCTTCAGCCCCCTGGGCGTCGTCGTCGTCATCGTCTGCCTGCCGCTGCTGATGCTGGTGGACAACGAGTACTGGATCAAGACGCTGACCACGGCCCTCATGTACGGGGCCCTGGCCATGGCCTTCGACTTCACCTCGGGCTACATCGGCATCGTCAACTTCGGCTTCGCGGCCTTCATGGGGCTGGGGGCCTACGTCACGGGCTGCCTGTGCTGGCATCTGGGCTGGTCGCCCTGGCAGGGCCTCGTCCCCGCCGTCTTCGCCGCGGCCGTCCTGGGGCTGCTTCTGGGCCTGCTGACCATCAGGCTGGGGGGCATCTTCGCCGCCTGCATGACTTGGTTCGCGGCCATGGCCATGCTCAGCGCCACCTCCAACTGGGTCTCGCTGACCCGGGGGGCCACGGGCCTGACCATTCCCCTTTTGTTCAAGTCCGCCGCCAACTTCCCCTACCTGGTGACCATGCTGGTCATGGCCCTGGTCAGCTACCTGGTCCTGAGCCTCTTCGTCCGCTCCAAGGCCGGGCTCGCCTTCCAGGCCATCGGCCAGGACCAGGAGGCGGCCTCCATCAGCGGCGTCGACTCCAATTATTACAAGGTCATGAACTTCACCATCAGCTGCGCCTTCGCCGGCTTCGTCGGCTGGTTCTGCGCCCACTACGTCGGGGTCCTGACCCCCCAGGTCCTGCACACCAGGGCCACGGTGGAGATCATGGTCATCTCCTACATAGGCGGCCGCGGGTCCCTGTGGGGCGGCCTGGTGGCGGCTCTGATCATCATCCCGACCATGGAGCAGGTCAAGTCCATCCAGGCTCTCTCGGAAATCATGGAGCTGAGGCTCCTTTTGTACGGGCTCCTGATGATCCTGGTCATGATCTACTACCCCGGGGGTCTCTCCGAGCTCTTTAAAACTGTCGTCCGCCGGGTCGGACTGGGCGGGTGGGCCGTCGCCTACAAGAAGTGACATGCCCCGCCCCGCCCTTTCGGCCCCGGCCGAGGCGGTCCCGGCCCGACGGCCACGGCCCGACGGCCACGGCCCGACGGTCACGGCCCGACGGTCCCGGCCCGGCAACTTAATTTATTTTTTTGCAGGAGCGTAAACATCATGAAAAAAATCTTCGCCATTCTCGCCATGGCTCTGCTGGCCGCCTTCGCCGGCCAGGCCCTGGCCCAGGAAAAAGTGCTCAGGGTCGGCTCCCTGGGCCCCTTCACCGGCCCGTCGTCCAGGGTCGGGGAGGAGTTTAAAAACTCCATCAACATGGTCTTCGAGGCCGTCGACTACAAGGTGGGCGACTACAAGATCGAGTTCTACTGGATCGACTCCGAGTCCGACGCCGAGAAGTCGGCCCGCGCCTACGAGCAGACCGTCGTCCGCGACAAGATCGAGGTGGGCTTCGGCGGCTGGCACTCCTGGGTGTCCCTGTCCTGCATGGAGATAGCCGCCAAGTACCAGATCCCGCACTTCTTCGCCTTCGGGGCCGGCAGCGAGATCAACGACAAGTACAACAACGACAAGGAGAAGTACAAATACTGGGTCGGCAAGGGCTGGCCCACCGCCTACAAGCTCTCCCAGGGCTACGTCGACGCCCTGGAGGAAGCCATCGCCTCCGGACGGTGGAAACCTGAGGAGAAGAAGGCGGCCATCTTCGGGGTGGACAACGACTGGGGCCGCAACTTCGGCAACTCCCTGGGCGAGCAGCTCAAGGCGGCCGGCTGGGAGATTGTCAGCTACGACTGGGTGCCCCTGGGCGAGACCGAGTTCTTCCCCCTGATCAACAAGCTGAAAAACGCCAACGTGGCCCTGGTGGGCGGCACCATGAGCGACCCGCCCTCCGTCTCCTCCTTCACCAAGCAGACCAAGGAGGCCGGTCTCAAGAGCCTGGTCATCTCCGACGGCCTCGGCTGGGTGGGCGAGTGGTACGAGCTGACCGAGGACGCCTCCGACTACATCCTCGACATGATCCCCCAGTGGACCACCCCCAAGGCCCAGGCCTTCAAGGAGGCCTTCACCAAGAAGTACGGCATCGACCCCGGCCCCTCCACCGCCGGCCTCTGCTACGACACGGCGTCATTTTTCCTGAAGGTCCTGCAGACGACCCTGGAGAAGTACGGCGAGCTCACCCGCGAGACCATCGCCAAGGCCGCCGAGGAGCTGGTCGTCACCGGCGAGCTCACCCTGACCGAGGGCATCATGATGAAGGAGTACAAGTACACCCCCGAGGTCTTCCCGGATTTGGTGGTCGGCGACGACTACTACATGTTCCCCGTCATCCAATACATGAAGGGCGAGTCGATCATGGTCTGGCCCCCCCACGTGAGGACCACCGAGATGGCCATCCCCGACTACGCCAAGTAGAAACGGGCCTCTGACCGACGCCTGCCGGCCGTCCGACCGCGGTCCGCAGGCGCCAAGTTTCCGCCGCCCCCGCGCGCCCGGGGACGGCGGGGACGTCCGAGGCGTCCCGGGGGGGGCGCCTCCGGACGCGGCCTTTCGACGGGACGACCGGGCGCGGGGACGGACGGACGGCCGGCCGCCGAAACTTGCCCGGCCGCCAATTTGTCGCCGTTCAAGGCGGTCCGACTTGAAACAAACCGACTTGCCGTCCGATTTGACCCGCCCGCTCAAATCGACGGCGCCCGCGGAATTTATTTGAAGCGGGACGGATTGGCGACGACGCCCGGTTCGACGACGCCGGGCCGACGGCTCGACGACGTCCGTTTGACGGGCCGGCGCGGACAAATTGGTTTTTTCTCTCCCGACTCGGTTTTTTTTGCTTTTGTCCGCCTTGTTTTGTTTTCTCTCGTTTGAACTTGTTTGTTTCGCCTTAACCGGGCCGCCCTCGGGCCCGGCCATCAGGGAGGCCCGCTGGTCATGGCCGAAAAAATCCTCGTCACCGAGTCCGTCTCCAAACATTTCGGCGGTCTCAAGGCGGTCGAAAACGTCTCCATTTACGTGGAGGAGGGCGACATCTTCGGGCTCATCGGGCCCAACGGGGCGGGCAAGACGACCTTGCAGAACGTCATAGCCGGCACCTACCCGCCGACGTCGGGCAGGGTCTTCTACCGGGGCCGCGACATCACCGGCTTCAAGCCGCACCAGATCTGCCACGCGGGCATCAACCGCACCTACCAGATCGTCCGCTCCTTCCCGAGGCTCTCGGCCTTGGAAAACGTCATGGTGGGCGGCATCTTCGGGGCCAAATTGAAAGAGAGGCAGGCCCGGGAGAGGGCCCTGGAACTGCTGAATTTCGTGGAGTTCCCCCTGGACCCCGCCTCCCCGGCCAACAGCCTCAACACCATGCAGCTCAAGAGGGTGGAGATGGCCAAGGCCCTGGCCAGCGGCTGCCGCCTGTTGTTTTTGGACGAGGTGGCCGCCGGCCTCACCCCCGGGGAGCTGGTGGACATCATCGTCCTCATCCGGCGCATCCGGGACAGCGGGGTGACCATCCTCATCGTCGAGCACCTGATGAAGCTGATCCTGGAGGTCTGCAACCGCCTGGCCGTCCTCTGCTTCGGCGAGCTCCTGGCCATGGACGTCCCGGAGGTGGTCACCGGCGACGAGCGGGTCCTCAAGGCCTACCTGGGCGACAGCCTGCTGGTCTGAGACGTTTTTTTTTCGGGAGGGCCGGGCCGGCGCGGTCGTCGGACAGTCCCGAGTTTTAGGGGGGGCGCATGCTTAGAGTGGAGAACCTGGACGTGGCTTACGGCCACCTGCAAATCCTCCGGCAAATCAACCTGCACATCAAAAACGGGGAGATCGTGGCCATTCTGGGGGCCAACGGGGCCGGCAAGACGACTTTGCTAAAAAGCGTCATGGGGCTTCTGCCCCCCAAGGCGGGCAGGGTCTTCTACCGCGACAAGGACGTCACCGGGACCCCCACCTTCGAGCTGGCCCGCCAGGGCATCGCCTTCGTGCCGGAGGAGCGCAACATCTTCCAGGCCATGACCGTGGAGGAGAACCTCCTTCTGGGGGCCTACCACAACAAGGACAAGGTCAAGATCGCCCGAAACTTGAGGGAGGTCTACGAGATGTTCCCGAGGCTCGAGGAAAGGCGCGGACAGCTGGCCGGGACCATGAGCGGCGGGGAGCGGCAGATGCTGGCCATCGGCCGGGGCCTCATGAACAAGCCCCACCTGATCCTGCTGGACGAGCCCTCCATGGGCCTCTCCCCCACCAACGTCCTGGTCGTCTTCGAAACCATCAGGACGCTGACCAGCCAGGAGGTGACCATCGTCATCGTCGAGCAGAACGTCAACGCCACCCTCAACGTCGCCTCCAGGGCCTACGTCATGGAGCACGGCGCCGTGGTCATGGAGGGCTCCAGCGAGGAGCTCTCCAAGAACGACTACGTCAAAAAAATGTACCTGGGCCAGAGCGTCGAGGAGTAGCCGGGGACGGCGGGGAGGGACCGGATGAAGAAAAAAGACGCGGCGGGGGACGACTTGCGGACGGCCCGCCTCCCCGGCGCCGGCGGGAGCGCCGGCCCGAGGACGGGCGGGGACATGGGGGCCTGCCTCGACAAAATCCAGGCGGCCTCCCGGGAGATTTTAAGAGACCTCGGCGCGCGTCTTTTGGACCCCGGGGCGGCGGCCCTGTTCGCCGGGGCCGGCGTCAGAACCGAGGGCGACGTCGTCTTCCCCGACCAGGAGTTTTTGGACAAAACCCTCGCCTCCGCCCCGTCGACGTTCACTCTCGACGCCAGAAACCCCCTCAGGGCCATACGCCTGGGCTCCGGCGGACGCCACTACGCCCCCGCCTACGGCTCCCCGGCCGTCATAGAGGCCGACGGGACGGTCAGACCCGCCCTGCTCTCGGACCACTTGGAACTCGTCAAAATCGTCCACGCCTCGCCTCTGCTGGCCGTCAACGGGGGCATCCTGGCCCACCCCTGCGACCTGCCCGCCGACCTGGCCCCGGCGGTCATGGCCTACTCGGCGGCCCTGGGCTCCGACAAGCCCATTTTGCTTTTCCCCGACAAGCCCGAGAGATTTGAAAAGATCCTGGCCATGTCCGCCGAGGCCTTCGGCGGGACGGAAGTTTTCAGATCCGCCCCCCGGACGCTCATGCTCATGAACACCCTGTCGCCCCTGCGGATTGACGGGACGTCTCTGCGCTGCCTGAGGCTGTGCGCCGAGTGGGGGCAGGGCGTGGTGGTCACCCCGGGCCCCATGGCCGGCTCCACCGGGCCCGCCACCCTGGCCGGCAACATGGCCCTGGCCCACGCCGAGTGCCTGACCGCCCTGGCCCTCTCCCAGCTGGCCGGGCCCGGGACGCCCGCCGTCTACGGGGTCACGGCCACCACCTGCGACCTGAGCGACGGCTCCGTCTCCATCGGCTCCCCCGGCTACGCCGTCCAGACCAAAATCACCGCCGCCATGGCGCGCCGCCTGAATCTCCCCTGCCGCTCGGGGGGGGGCGTCACGGACGCCTGGGAGATCTCGGCCCAGAGCGGCTGGGAGGGCATGCTCTCGCTTCTGGCCTCGGCGGGGAACGGCGTCGACCTGATCATCCACGCGGCCGGCGGGCTGGCCTCGTTCGCGGCCATAAGCTTCGAGAAGCTGGCCATGGACCTGGAGATGATCTCCATGGTGGAATATTATCTCGGCGGGGTCGAGGTCAGCCCCGAGACCCTGGCCCTGGAGACGATCAAAAAAGTCGCCCGCGGCGGCCAGTTCCTGACCCAGCGGCACACCCTCAGGCACGCCAGAAAGGAGCCCTGGCGCCCGACCGTGTCCTGCCGGGGGCGTCGGCACGGGGTGAGCGTCCCCGATCGCCTGCTGCAAAACGCCAAAACCAAAATTGAAATCCTTTTGGACTCCTACGAGCCCCCCGAGATCGACCCCTCCGCCGTCAGGCGCATGGACGAGATCATGCTCTCCCTGGGGGCCGGGGAGAACATCCTCAAGACCGTCAAAGCAGCCCTGCTGGGCGGCGAATAACGACCTCTTCCCCCCCCCGTCCCGATAAAATCACGACCCTCGCCTCCCCCCGCCTCCCCCCGCCTCCACCCGCCCCCCCTCTCCCCGCCTCTCCAAATAAAAACGCGCGCCCTCCGAAGAAGAAGACGCGCGTCATGTCAAAAACACGCCTCCGTCCGACTGGGACATGTTCTTATCCAAGCGGGACTTCGGCCGTTCGGCTAAAAAGAATCACCCGGGCCGTCCGGGGCCGCCGCCCTCGCGTCCCCCCGTCCGTCCGCCGCCCTCGGTCCCCCCGCCCCGCCCGGGCGGACGGCCGGCTAGAAGGGCGGGTCGTCGTCCGGCTCCTCGCGCTCCTCCAGGCCGTCCATGGCCAGCCTGAAGCCGATCAGGGGGCTGCGCTCGTCGGGGTTCTTGACGTTCCTGGTGGTCGGCCGGCACAGGGAGGCCGCGCTGCCCCAGGCGCCGCCCCGGATAACCTTGCTGGCGCCGGCGGGGGGGCCGACGGGGTTGGTGGCGGTGGACTCGGAGTAGTCCTCGTACCAGTCCGAGACCCACTCCCAGACGTTGCCGAGCATGTCGAAGAAGCCCCAGGGGTTGGGGCGCCTGAGGCCCACGTCCTTGGTCTGGTTGGAGGAGTTGCGGTTGAACCAGGCGTGCTCCTGAAGCTCGTCGGGCCTGCCGCCGAAGGGCCAGGGCGTCATGGCGCCGGCCTTGGCGGCGTACTCCCACTCGGCCTCGGTGGGCAGGCGGTAGACCCCGCCCTCCAGCCTGCCCAGCCTCTCGACAAACTGCCCGGCCTCGTGCCAGGTGACGTTCTCGACGGGGCGGCAGGGCCCCCGGAAGACGCTGGGGTTGTAGCCCATGACCGACTCGAAAAGACACTGTGACACCGGGTGCCTGCCCAGCCGGAACGGGCGGCTGAGGATGACCCCGTGCCGGGGCCGCTCGTAGCTCTGGGCCTCCTTGTCCTGGTCGAAGGCCCCCATGATGAACAAACCCGAGGGCACCGGCACCATGTCCCGACCGGGGCCCGCGGGGGCGGCCGGCGGCGCCTTTCCTTTGGCGCCCCCGGAGGACCCCACCAGGGTCAGCCTGGGGGGCACCCGGGGCGGCGGCGGCCCGCCCGTGGCGCCGCCGTCGCCGGGGGGTCCCGAAACCGGGTCCGGGGCCCCCTCGTCCGGGCCGCCGTCCCTCCCCCGAAGCCCCGGCCCGCCTTTGTCCTTGTCCGCGCCGGGCCCGGAGCCCACCTTGGTCAGCCCGAAGGTCCGGGGCTCGTCCGGGGCCGTCTCCGGGAAGGACGGGCCCTGCCCGGAGTTCCAGACCAGCCGGGCCTCGGCCATGCGCCCGGCCAGCCACCTGGCGGCCGCCAGGACATCCCCGGACGCCGCCGGAAAGTCCCAGCCGCAGCGGGGGCAGCGCGGCAGGGAGTCGTCCGCGTCCGCGAAACAGATGGGGCACTTTCTTTTCAGCACGTCGTCCCCCCGCTGGTCCCCGTCCCCCCGCCGGCCGGCCGGAGGAGGGCGGGCCCCGCCGGCCGCCCCCCCGTCATGAGCGCGCGCGGGACGCCCCGGGCCGGGTCCGCGGCCGCGGGGCCCTGGGCCATGCGCGCGGGCCGCGGGCCTCGGCGCAGGGTCAGAAGATCGATCTCCGGCCAGGCGAACAGCCTGAAGGGGAGCCCCACCGAGGACAGCCCGCGGCTGACGTTGAGATAGCAGTCGTGGTCGAAATATAAGCCGCTCGAATACCGGTAAAAAAGACCCGCCAGGTTGTCCCGCTGACGGAAGGGCACCTGGTACTGGCCGCCGTGAGTGTGCCCGGCCAGGTACAGGTCGAAGCCCTCCCGGTCGGCCTGGGCGTAGCCCTCGGGCCGGTGGTTCATGAGAATGGCGAAGTCCCCCGGGCGCCGGCGGGGGCCCGTCTGCCGGTCGAAGCGCAGCACGTCCGGGTCGGTCGCCAGGCCGCTCCTTTTCCGGGACAAGTACGAGCCCATCCAGGAGCCCGAGTTCTGGTCGTCGAGGCCGACCAGGCTGACGGGGGCGTCGGGGAGGCTCAGCCGTCTCTCCACCAGCATGACGACGCCCCGGCCGTCCAGCAGCTCCACGATGCGCCGGGAGCCGGTGTAGTGGTCGTGGTTGCCCAGGACCCCGTAGACCCCGTGGGGGACGCCGGAGAGGAGCTCCAGGGGCTCCAGGTACTGCCTGGCGTACTCGGGGTCCCGGTCCACCAGGTCCCCGGTCAGAAGAACCAAATCGGGCTTCTCCCGGGCCGCCGCCTCGAAGGCCAGCCTCGCCTCCCCGGCCGTCGACCACATGCCCAGGTGGACGTCGGTGATCTGGCAGACGACGAAGCCGTCCAGCCCCCCCGGCAGGTCGGGGTAGAAGAGCTCCCGGCGCCTCAGCCCCGGGGCGACAGACTGGAGGGCCACCCCGTAGCCGCAGAGGCCCGCCGCCGTCCCCAGGCCCAGGGCCGCCGCCCGCCGCAAAAACACCCGGCGGCCCGGGTCGAAGCCGTCCCGGCCGGCCGGGCCCGGGACGCCGAAGACGGAGCCCCGGCGCCTCGAGCGCCGGGCCCGGATCCAGACTGTCAGACGGGCGAGATACCAGACGAGCAGGACGAGCGCCACCGGGACCAGGATGAGGACGCAGCCGAGCTGCCAGGAAACCGACGGCCGCCCGACGAGGGTCCACCAGCCGCCGCCCATCTTCCGGGAGGCGAGGAGGCTGGCCGTGACGGCCCAGCCGGCGTTAAAAAGAAGAAAGACGACGGCCGCGGCCCTTCTGGCGGCCGACGACCTCAGGCAGGCCAGCCAGAGGCGGAGGTTGACCAGCTGCGCCAGCAGGCAGACCGCGCCCATGGTCACCCAAAAGTTCTGCCTGAGCCAATCCAACAAATGCTGCACGGCGGGCGTTCTCCTAGCTTAAGGCGGCCGGGGCGGTCGGTTCCGGCCGGGGGCGGGGTGTTTTCAGGCCCCGGCGGGGGCCGGGACGGACATCCTCCGGGAGATGTACGAGCAGGCCAGAAGCTGCATCTGGTGGAAGACCATCAGGGGCAGGATGATGACGCCGGCCAGATCCGGAGGGAAGATGACGTTGGCCATGGGCACCCCGGTGACAAGGCTCTTTTTGGAGCCGCAGAAGATGACGACGATCCTCTCGGCCCTGGCGAAGCCCAGAAGCCCCGCCCCGATCGAGGTGGCGGCCAGGGCCATGGCCAGCAAAATCCCGCAGCAGAGGACCAGGGCGGCGAGGAGAGGCCAGGAAAGCGTCCGCCAGAGCCCGGAGGTGGTCCCGTGGCTGAAGCTCACGTAGACGATGAACAGGACCGAGAGGCGGTCGGTGTAGCTCAGAAGCTTGCCGCGGCGGCTGACCCAGCCCAGGAGCCAGGGCCTGGCCAGCTGCCCGGCGGCGAAGGGGAAGACCAGCTGGAGGCACAGGTTCCAGACGGCCTCCCCCAAGGAGCTCCCGGCGCCGGCGTGAAACAACAAGTTGGCCAGCAGCGGGGTGACGAAGACCCCCAGGAGGCTCGAAAACGAGGCCGAGCAGACGGCGGCGGCCACGTTCCCGCCGGCGACGGAGGTGAAGGCGATGGAGGACTGCACCGTCGAGGGCAGGACGCAGAGAAAAAGCATGCCCAGACACAAGCGGTCCCCGGCGAAAAACAAAACGACCGGCTTCAGGACGAGCCCGAAAACCGGGAAGAGGGCGAAGGTGGCCAGGGTGATGACCAGGTGCAGCCTCCAGCTCGTCAGCCCCGCCCAGAGGTTCCGGGGGGAGAGCTTGAGGCCGTGCATGAAGAACAAAGAGGCGACCACCAGGTAGGAGGCCAGTTTAAAGCCCTTGTAGACGTCCCCGCCGGCGGGGAGCAGGACGGCCAATATTAAGGTGGCTATCAGAGCCAGGGTAAATCCGTCGGCGTGGTTTATGAAAAACAGCCAGGCCTTTTTCAACATCAAAATCCCCCTTGCCAAGGCGGGTCCGGAAACTTTTCGGACCGCCTCCCCTATTGTAGCGCCTTTAAGGTCCGGCCGCCAATGACAATCGGCCGGACCGGGCGGGGGGCGGCGCCAGGGGTCGGCGGAGGTCCGAAATCTCGGTGGCGGGGCGGACGGGCGGGCGGGCGGGCGGAGGGGAAAAAGTGGCGTGATCGTTCAGGTCCCTCATTTTTCAAGCCTCCACGCGGCCCTGCGGACCTGAGGACCTGTCTCAGATAAGCCTTGGTCGCGCCAACAGCCAAATTTTACCGAAAACGACATAAATAATTGTGCTTGACAATTGAGATAAGAGAACGTAAAATACGCATATGGAGGGTTTTCTTATGCCAATGCGTAAATACGTCACCGACCCGAGGAAATTGCTTTCGGAAGGCCAGCTCATTGTAAATTCCACTGACGACGCCAAATACCAGCACAAGGTCGAAATGGTCAACTTGGTTTTAGCCGGGCTTACCCCCTCGTTCTTAAGCGGGCACACTGCCGACAGCAAAAACGCCGTGACGCTATGGGTGAAAAAAGCAGACGAACAGGGCTTCGATTCATTGAGGGCCAGGAAGCAACCCGGCAGACCTGCCAAACTCGGCGCAAACGAGCTTGAAGAAATCAAGACGCTGTT